>CAZQPC010000413.1:0-4036 GCA_964595005.1 uncultured Magnetovibrio sp. | reverse complement strand
CGGCACACCGCCTGCGACACCGCCGTCCCCCGGGCGTTCGTCCTGACGGCCAAATTCATTGTCCCGGTTGAACCCCACCTCGGCGCTCGACATGTCCGTGCCGGCGCAGATCGTTGGGCTGCCGCGCGAATTGCCAACCCAACACGGCCTGGCAAACGTATTCCTCGGCCGCGGCCTGAGGGTGGCCCGCACCGTCGGCCACGGGATGATCGCCGTGAAGGAGGGCCGTGCCGTCGCGGCCGGCCGCACCGTCAGCCACGACATCGTCGTCATGACGGAGGGCGGCGCGGTCGAGGCCCGTCCCGCCGAACCACTCGTCAACTATCGGGAGGGGGACCGCCCAGGCCCTGATGGCGGCGGCTTTCGAGATGGAAGCGATCAAAACCGGGGTAGTGCGGAGGTGACGGGAGCGCAGCGAAGACCGTTTTTGAATAAAAACATATTGAAGTACACGTTTAACGGTTGACATTGTCAAAAGTTTGTTCTATATTTGTTTCACATTCGCGCCCTCCGGGCCCCGATGACCGCTGAGCGGCCGGGACACCCCGCGGCGCCCCATACGTCTTAGAAAACGAACCGCGTTCGGCGGCGGGATCGTGCGTCTTCGCCTCCGGGCGATGCCTGCGCACGGTCCCGCCGCCGTTGTTTTGCGTCAACCGCGCGGCCGGCGGCAGCCTGCCGTCGCCGCGCCTATGGAAGAGTGACCAATGACCATGACCAAACCTTTCAAAATCAACGATTCCATCGGCATGGATTACAACCACAACCTGAACGATGTGTTCCAGGTCAAGAAAGCGCTGAAGGACCTGGGCCATTTCAAGACGCCGGGCTACGGCCTGACGGCATATCCCGACATGCCGCTGTTCGACGGCATCAGGAGCTACCAGCGGACCAAGGGCCTGGCCGTCGACGGCGTCATCAAGCCGAACGGCCCCACCGCCGCCGAGATCGGCAAGGACATGGCGGCAAGCGATACCCGGCCAGACGCACAGGCGCCGACGCCCAAGCCGAACGACAAGACGCCGGACCGGATGATCCATGCGCCGAAACAGGAACCCCGGACGCCAGGTGTGTTCGACACAACCGGCGACGTCGGTTGGGGCCGCAACAACGATCCCGGCGATGTGCTGGCGGCGCGCCGGGCCCTGGCCTGGGCCGGCCACCTGCCGGAAGCCAAGGCGCGCGACCACAAGCGCCCCGGCAACGACCTGTTCCGGGCGATCGAGGCGTTCCAACGCCAGGCCGGGGTCAAGAGCGACGGCTGGATGGGCCGGGGCGGCGAAACGGCCAAGGCCCTCGACCAAGCCATCGCGCCGAAGGTTCAGGCGTACCTCAAGTCGGTCGCCGGTTCGGGCGCTGCGGGGGGAACTGACGGCAAGAAGACGGGCGATCTCACGGACAGTGCCGGCGAACCGATGCCATCCCGGCCCGGTGCCGACCCGGCCCCGGATCAGCCGCACACCGATCCGAAGGATCAGGTCGCCATGGCGCCGATTGCCGCTGCCATGCCCTATCTGTTGACCGGCGGCCGGTTTCTGCTTGGCGCGTTGGCAAAACGCGGCGCGGCGGCTGGCACCGCCGCAGGCGCAGGATATCTTGCACACAGGGCTCTTGAGAAATCTCGAAAGGAAGAATCCGCGCCTCAGCCGAGCCAGCGCACCGACATCGCCGACCCGCCACCGGCGACGCCGCCGTTGGAACCGGTTGAAGACCGCGCGCCGGACAAGGCGGTGGAGCCGATGGAGGCGCCGCAATCGCCGACCGTTCCGGCCGCCGAGAACCCCAAAATCGTCAACGATATTCTCAATGGCTTCCCCGACGGCACGGAAGAGCTGGAGCAGATGCTGATCCTGGAGAGCCGGGGCGATGAGAAAACGCAACGGCTCAACAATTATTGTGTTGATAAAATGCTGGAGGAGGCGCGAAGCCGGGAAAATGTCGAATCCGTGAAGCATATATCAGGCGCGGTAAGTGGGGACGAGGGAGAGCTTAAGGAAAAGCTTCGCCGCCGGAAGGGCAAATTACGCGGAGTTCGTGCCGATGCGCAGGTGGAGGTAGTACTCAAGGATGGAACCAAGCGGATAGAAGATTTCCAATCCATCGATCACTATGCTGATGGGGAGACGCCTGATCTGCGGGAGGCCAACGCGATCGATCGGATTCGGCAACACAAAGTAATTGCGAAGGAAATCGGTGACATTCTCGCCACCCCGAAGCGGCGCGATCTCACCGAGGAAGAGGCCATGGAAATCTGCGCCCGGAAGGTCGAGGAATTTGCCGATAAGCATTGGGGGCCCAAAAAGAAGAAAAAAGGAGGTTGATGGCATTCAAGGAAGCGTGTAAAGATTAAATATTCTCGTAAAAATAGTTACACTGTATGGAATATCCTGTCTCATCACGCGATGACACCCGGTTTCGGGGACGCGACTTTCACGCAACGGAAGCCGACATGGCGACTTTCCTCGCTGAGCTGTTAGTGGCGTTCTCCGATGCCCGGTTGTTCAATGATCTCTATTGGGAGCGTAAGGACTATCCCGTGATATCGCTGGGCGAAGCTGCCCGATTGTTCGGGGCAGGAGAACATTTTATGGTCATCTTCGATCCCAAATGGAAGGCCAAGATACGGCCTTACGACCACCAGAAGGACAAATACAACGTTCTCAACGTCCCATATCCGTTGGCGCGGTTCAGGGGCGGTTCGATCCAGACCATCGACGCGCCGGAACTGGGCCGCACCATCCGCGTTTGCCGCGAAGCCGTGCTCGACGCCCAATGCGAGGCCGGCAACAAGGACGAAGAGCGCATCGTCGACAAGGTGCTGCGAATCCAGCGCAAGCACGTCAGCAAGGACGCCCTGGTTTACGATTTGAAGACCGGCGCCGTGGTTCGCGAAGATACCTGCAGCTATTGGTTCAGCCCGGACATGGCGCGGCGCAGCCGCGAGGAAGACGACCTCTACCTGCAAATCGGTTTCTACCACGATGAAGGCAACTTTTGGGGATACGAGGCGCGGCCGGGGTGATGGTGGCGGCGAGCGACGGCCTTTCCTGCGCGGTTACTGATCCGCCGTGAAAATGACCGCCCGTCCGTTGCCGGCCATGCGCGCGAAGAAATCTCTGACGTCTTCGAAGTAGTCCCATGTGTATTCGAAGTCTTCCTCCCCATACTCGGGCCAGGCCCCCTTGCAGTGCTTGAAATAAAGCGCCTTCATCGTTGAACGATCTATCGCTTGCAACGCCGGCACCAGGTCAATGACCTGTTCGGGTTCGATCAGGCGGATGAAGTATTGTTCTTCCGATTCCATCAACCGCTTGCCGCCCAGCACGCACAACTTGAGCGGTTCGGACCCGTGGTCTTCTGGCAAGGCGTAGGCGCCGTGCGAAGGATCGACGGGGTAGAACCACGGCGTATCAGGTGGAAACGGGCTGAGACAGCGATGCATGGCGTCCCAGGCCTTGTCGGTGACCACGAGGAAATCGCGGTCCCCTTCGTGTTCTATCTTCTCCTTGAGGAAAAAAGCTCGCTCTTGGTCGTTGGGTTGCGATTCAAGCCCCGCGCGTTGGTCATCGGTAATGGCGAAATGCACGCCGAGCGCAGCCATGTCGGGTTACCTGTCAAAACACGGTTCAAGACACGAAAATGATGATACAACTTATGTTATTATAACATAAAATGTATTACAATCCCAAGGGGGAGCTTCCCAGGCGGTCTTGGCGGCGGCGTTTGAGATGGCGGCGGACGAAAGCGGGGTGGTGGGGATGTGAGTTAAGGCCCTTTCAGGACGGAGCCGCCGGGACGACCACCGCGGGGCGGGGACGCCTATTAAACGACGCCCGCTCCGCCGTCACAGATCGGTATTTTGCCATGCTTGAAGATGTTGAGCGGTTGCGGGAATTCGGTGAGGAGAGGGAAGTGTTGTTAAATGGGACGGATACGTCGGTCTAAGTCGATAAGGTTCGATTATCCATCTTGACGTACGTCCGCTTTGTCGCACTATCCAGACGTCATTTTTGGATGCTGCCGACTTCCGGGTTTG
>CAZQPC010000412.1:0-4043 GCA_964595005.1 uncultured Magnetovibrio sp. | reverse complement strand
ACGGCGTCACCGCAACAGTGATCTCAGTGCGTACGAAATAGCGCACGATGCTCTAATCGGCCGCGGCGACAGTTGCGGCCAGCCATCGGGCATTGCGTAAAAGCCGGGCGTCGTCACCGTATGCGCCGACAAGCTGCACGCCGAGCGGCATGGCGTTTTCACCTTCCATCAGCGGCAACGAGACCGCCGGCACACCGAGATAGGTCCAGATGGTGCAGAAGATGGGATCGCCGGTGGCGTCCAGGCCCGATGGCGCCTCGCCCGGTGCCGCCGGGGTGATGATGGCGTCGAATTCTTCGCCCAGGGTCTCGACCCAGGCCCGCAAGGGCCCGATCTGATCAACGGCGTTGTTGTAGTCCAGGGCGCTGACCGTCCGGCCGTCATCGATCATGGCCCGCAGAATGTCGCTGATCCGGTCTGCGCCGCGGCGCACGTAGGCGTCCAGATAGCGGGCCAGATCGGCGTTCATGATGGATTTCAGATTGTCCACGGCGCCGTCGAATTCCGCCGGCATGGCGACTTCCTCGCATTGGTCGCCAAGAAAATCGCTCAGTTCCTCGAAGCCTTCCCGGGTGGCCGGGTCGGCGCGCGCCCACACGGGCGTTTTGATGAAGGCGAGGCGCGGCGGCGCCGGCGGGTCCTGTTGGCTGATGGCCGACAGTTGCGGTGCGGCGGCGGGCGCCGTCGCCGGGTCGGCGGGATCGTGACCGAACAGGCAATCGCCGATCAAGGCAGCGTCTTCCACGGCGCGGGCGAATATGCCCACATGGTCGAGGGCCGCCGAGAGCGCCAGGGCGCCGGTCCTGGGAATGCGCCCGTGCGACGGCTTGAACCCGACGACACCGCAAAAGGACGCCGGGCGGATCATTGAACCGTTGGTTTGCGAGCCGATCGCCAGCGGTACCATGTTGGACGCCACCGCCGCCGCCGAGCCGCTCGACGAGCCGCCGGGGGTGCGGCTTGGGTCGTGCGGGTTCTTTGTCTTGCCTGGAGAATAGACGGCCATTTCCGTGGTCACGGTCTTGCCCATGATCACCGCGCCGGCGGCCTTCAAACGGGCGACCGCGGCGCAATCCTTCATAGGCTGGCGCCCGGCGTCCAGCACGGTGCCGTTTTCCGTCGGCAAGTCAGCGGTGTCGAAAATGTCCTTGATGCCGATGGGGATGCCGTGCAGCGGGCCGCAAGGCGCACCCGTGGCGCGGTGCAGATCGCGGTCTTCGGCCTGGCCGCGGGCGAAGTCGGGATCGAGGTGTGTCCAGGCCTCAATGTCACTGTCGACACTGTCAATTCTGGCCAGGCAGGCGTCGGTCAATTCCAATGAGGTAATTTCGCCGGCGTCGATCATCCGGGCAAGCTGGACGGCGCCGAATTCGGTCAGTTCCATGGTGGCGTCCTCCGGGTTCAGGCGGCGGGATCGGAATGATTATTTGCGGATTTTCGGAAACATGAATCCCAAAGGTCATAGAAAACCAGGCTGAGCACGGCAAAACAGATGATCCAGAAGGGCAGGCCGCCCCAAAACCCGGCGAAACCCGAAGAGATGCCCCAGGCCAGACCCAGCACGAACACCGCAACGCTGACGGAGCCGAGAACGCCGCAAAATTTTTCGAAAGCCTTATGATAGTTCATCGTCGTTCTCCGCAATCTCTACGGCACGTATTTGCCGAACAGATAGTCCGGCAGCCACAAGGCGATATCGGGGAATTGATACATCATCACCATGACAAATATGACGATCGCCAGATAGGGCATGATGCCTTTGAAAATATCGACCAATTCGATGGCCTTGCCCAGCACGCCTTTCAGATAGTAGGCCGACATGGCCATGGGCGGGGTCAGGAACGACGTTTGCAGATTGAGCGCCACCAGCATGGCAAAGAAGTAGGGATTGACGCCGAAATTATCCAGCATGGGCAGGAAGATGGGCACGAAGATGATCAGGATTTCCGACCATTCCAGGGGCCAGCCCAGCAAAAAGATGATGATCTGCACCATGATCAGGAATTGCCAGGGCGCCAGGTTAAATCCGAGCACGAAATGTTCGATGATCTCGTGGCCACCCAAATACGAAAATACCGACGCAAAGGTCCACGAGCCGACAAACAGCCAACACACCATGGCCGTTGCCTTCGCCGTCAGATAGACGGATTCTTTCAACATCACCCAACTGAGCGAGCGATAGATGGCAGCCAGGACGATGCCGCCGAACGCGCCCATGGCGGCCGCTTCGGCCGGTGTCGCCAGACCGCCCAGAATGGACCCCAACACCAGCATGATCAGCGCCGTCAAGGGCACGAAAGAAGTGAGAAGCTGCCAATATACGATGCGCGCCGGCGGCACGTCCTCATCGCGCGGTTTCGGTGCGATGGACGGATTTATGGCAACCCGGACAATGACGTAGATGATGTAGGCGCCGGCCAACAGGAACCCCGGCAACACCGCCGCCGCATACAGGCGCAGCGGCGATAATTCAGCGATTGCAGCGTAAACAATCAGCATGATCGACGGCGGAATCAGGATGCCCAGCGTGCCGCCCGCACAGATCACGCCGGATGCGAAGCTTTTGTCATAATGGGCCTTCGCCATGGCCGGAAAGGCCAGCAGGCCCATCAAGGTCACCACCGCGCCGACGATACCGCTGGCGGTCGAGAACACCGCGCACGTGATCAGCGCCGCAATGGCCATGGAGCCGGGCAGGTTGCGGGCCGCCATCTGCAGCGCATAGAACAGCCGATTGACGATGTTGGCGCGCTCAACCACATAGCCCATGAACAAAAACAGCGGAATCGCGACCAAAGTGTCGTTCTCCATCACCGAATAGGTGTTCTGGTTCAGCAGATAGAAGATCTTGTTGTTGAAGGCGTCGGCGATGGTTTCGATGCTGCCCGCCTCAAAGTAGGCGTAGTAGCCGAAACCGACCCCCATGGCGAGCAAGGTGAAGGCGACGGGAAATCCCAGCAACACCATCACGATGAACAGCGACAACATCAAAATTGCTACTTCGGGGTTCGTCATCGTGCCGCGTTCTCCGTCTCAACGAATGTGGGTCGAATACCGATCAAGCTGTGTCACTCATCGCCGCCTGGTCTTGCAACAGGACTTCCGTTTCCCGGGCGTCCTCCAGGCGCGGCAGCCACCGGCCTGACTTGATCGCCATATAACAGCGCATGCATTCGGCGACGCCCTGGATGATGAACAGGCCGCCGGCCAGGGGGATCAGGGTTTTGAAGAAATAGATCTGAATGCGGGCCGGGCTGTTCCAGCTGACTTCCTTGTAGCGCCACGAATCCATGGCGATTTCCCAGCCGTACCAGACCAGAGCCAGCATGCCCGGGAAAAAGAACACGATGTACAGCACCATATCGATGCGCGCCTGCCAGCGGATCGACAGCAATCGATAGACCACGTCGGCGCGCACATGGGTATCTTGAGCAAGCGCATAGGGCCCGGCCATCAGGAACAAGGCCCCGTACATCTGCACCATCATGTCGAAGACCCACACGGTCGGGGCATTCAGGACGTAGCGCACGAAAACTTCGTAGGCGACGGAGAGGGTGAGAATGAGGATGCACCAACCAAAGGCGCGCCCTATCCAGATACTGAGTTCTTCGATGGCGTGAACGATGGCCGTCATGATGACGAAGTCTCCCACACTTTGGCCTTAGATATTAGAGGGACAGCCGTGCGGCTGTCCCTCGATATCTTCGCTTGGTGATTTGATCGTACCAGAAAAACGATCAGATCAACCGAAGTGGTGTTTGTAGGCGATGCCGTAATCGGGTTGGTTCAAAAGCAGATAGTTCATCACCTTCTTGGCATAAGCCTTCTGCGATTTCACAACCTTGGCGAAGAACGGATCTTTTGCCGAAATCCGGTTCACCACCTTATCCCACGCCACCAACTGATCTTTCATGACCGAATCAGGTGTCCGGTAGACATGGACGCCATACTTGGTCTTGAGCTTGATCAGGTCATCGGCATAACGAAGGGTGTTGTTCCAGTAGAAGTTCGAGTTCTCGGCTTCGGAAGCGTATTCCAGAATC
>CAZQPC010000411.1:0-4070 GCA_964595005.1 uncultured Magnetovibrio sp. | reverse complement strand
ATCAGGTCGACACCATCCTGCATGTCGGCGGGGCGCTCGGCATTGTCGGCATGCTGGCGGAACTGGAGCAGAAGCTGGACAAGCCCATCGTTTCGTCGAACGCGGCGGCCTACTGGTATGCGCTCCGGACCTTCGGCATCACCGATACCCGCGGCGACCTGGGCACGCTCTGGACCCACGCCGCCATCGCCGAATAAGGCGGCGTTCGCCGCTTCATTGAAACATCCCTAGGCGTTCTTGTTCATCGGCAGATCACGGATCACCGTGCCCGATGCCGCGGCGACGCCGTTCGCCACGGCCGGGCCGATGGGCGGCACGGCGGGCTCGCCGATGCCGGTCGGGCTTTCCGTGCTGGGCACGATGTGCACCTCCACGTCGGGCATGGCGTTCATGCGCAGCGGCGTGTAGGTGTCATAGTTGGCCTGATCGACGACCCCGTCGGTCATGGTGATCTTCTCGGCCAGAACGGCGCCCAGGCCGAAACCGATGGAACCCTGCACCTGGGCCTCAATGACGTTCGGGTTGATGGGCATGCCGCAATCGACGGCAGCCACGACACGATGCACTTTCGGCTCACCGTCTTCCAGCGAGACCTCGGCCACCTCGGCAACGAAGGAATGGAAGCTTTCGTGTACGGCCAGGCCCATGGCGCGGCCCTTCGCAAGTTTCTTCTTGCCCCAGCTGGCCTTCTCGGCGGCCAGCTTCAGCACGCCCGTATGCCTGGGTTTGCCCTTCAGCAATTCCAGGCGGAGCGCCAAGGGGTCTTTGCCGCCTGCTTTCGACACCTCGTCCAGGAACACTTCCGTGGCATAGGCGTTGTGAGTCGAGCCCACCGAGCGCCACCAGAGGACCGGCACGCCGACGTCCGTGTTGGTGGAACCGACCCGGAAATTGGGGATGGTGTAGGGCAGATTGCCGGCCCCTTCCAGGGACATGAAGTCGAGTTTGTTCTTCGCCATCATGAACGGCATGTTCTGAGCGACAATGGACTGGCCGACAATGTGGTGGTTCCAGGCGATTAGATTGCCGCGGGCATCCAGGCCCGCCTTCAGGCGGTGCACGTAGGCCGGCCGGTAACGACCGCCACGCATGTCGTTGTCGCGGGTCCACTGCAGTTTTACCGGCGCTTTCCAGCCGATGGCCCGGGCGATGGAGACCGCTTCCGCCGTGATGTCGCCATCCGACGGAGAAGCGCGCCGGCCGAAACCGCCGCCGGTCTTCATGATGTGCATGCGCACCTGTTCGGGCTTCATGCCGGCGTTGCCGGCCGCGTGGGCCTGATAGGCATCGGGCATCTGGTGTCCGCCCCAAACCTCCAGAATACCGTCGGCATTTTTATGCGCCACGGCATTCAGCGGTTCCATGGCCGCGTGGGCCAGGAACGGGAAGGTGAATTCCGCCTCGATGACCTTGGCGGCACCGGCGAACGCCTTGTCGACGTCGCCCTTGTTGACCGGCACGATCTGCGGCTTGCCGGCGGCCAGCTTCTTGTATTCGGTCACTATCTGGTCGGTGCCGCGCATTTCCGCCTTGCTGTCGTCCCATTGCACGGTGACGGCTTCACGGCCCTTGATGGCGGCCCACATATTCCGGGCGACGACGGCAACGCCGCGCGGCACCTGGACCACGTCGACAACGCCGGCGACAGCCTTCGCCTTCGACGCATCGACGGATTTGACCGTGCCGCCGAAGCGCGGCGCATGGATCATCACGGCGGTCAGCATGCCCGGCAGCTTCACATCGATGGTGAAGTCATGGGTGCCGTTGGTTTTCGGCGCGGAATCGTGGCGCCGACCGTCGGCATTGCCGATTTCCGTCCAATCGGAAGGTTTCTTTAGGGCCACCTTTTCAGGCACCGGCACCTTAGCTGCCGCTGCGGCCATCTCGCCGAAGCTCGCCGACTTGCCCGACGCATGCGTCAGCATGCCGCCCTTGGCAGTGACTTCGGATGTCGGCACGCCCCAGGCCTTTGCCGCCGCTTCGCTGAGCATCATGCGCACCGTGGCGCCGGCCGTGCGGTAGCGGTTGAAGGAGGTGGGGATCGTCGTCGATCCGCCGGAACCCTGGAAGGCGCCGCCGAAGGCGATGTTGGCGTAATAGGCCAAATTGCCGTTGGCACCCCGAACGGTGATCTGGTCCCAACTGGCGCCCAGTTCCTCAATCACCAAGGTGGCGATGCCGTGATAGCTGCCCTGGCCCATGTCGAACTGGGACGACAAGATGGTCACCTTGTTGTCGGGCGAGATTTGGATATAGGCATCGAAGGGATCGACGGCGGCGGCCTTTTTCTTCTTCGCCGGCGCGGCGGCATCCGAACCGAACCCGACGACAAGGCCGCCGGCGGCGGCCGCGGCACCGATTATGAATTGCCGGCGCGACGGCGCGACATTGGCTTCCGTGGCGGCTTCGGCGTCAAACTTGCGGATAACGTTCATCATGATCAGGCCTCCAACCGCTTGGCGGCTTCGTGGATGCCGGCACGGATACGGTGATAGGTGCCGCAACGGCAGAGATTGCCGGACATGGAATCGTCGATGTCCCCGTCCGACGGCTTTTTGTTCTCGGTCAGCAGCGCGACGGCGGCCATGACCTGCCCCGACTGGCAATACCCGCATTGCGGCACATCCATTTCCGTCCAGACGGCGCGGACCGTTTCCGTGACCTTGCCGCCCAGGCCCTCGATGGTGGTGATCTTCGCATCGGCGGCGTCTTCCACCGTGGTCTGGCAGGACCGGGTCGGTTCGCCGTCCAGATGAATGGTGCAGGCCCCGCATTGGGCGATGCCGCAGCCGAATTTCGTGCCGGTCATGCCGACGATGTCGCGGATCGCCCACAGAAGCGGCATATCCGCCGGCGCGTCCACGTCGTGGACTTGGCCGTTGATGTTGAGTTTCGCCATGATCGTTCAATCTCCCTGCCGTGTCCCGCTAAGGCTCGTCTCGGGGACGTGGGTCTGTGGACGCGTGAATACAATGGCCGCTCAGCCGACCGCGCATACAGCCTAGGGCCAATTCACCGGGTCCGCCTGCCTGATTCTCCGCAACTCTTGCCCAATTCTCCATTCTTTCGGATTTGATGGTGATTCCTTTCCGGCGCACCGGTATACATGGCGTAGCGTTGGGAGCGAGCCATGACCAATACAGACCTGATCGAACGCATATGCGCCTATGTGGACCGCAAGGACCATTGGGGTGTACCCATGGAAACCGAGTTGCCCGGATTTTTCATTCTGGCCACCAAGGAACCGACGGCCCTGGAGTGTTATCTCTATCATGCCGTTGTCTGCCTGATCCTACAGGGTCACAAGGAAACCATGTTGGGTGAGCGGGTCATCGAATATGGCGAGGGGTCGTCGGTGATCAACAGCCATGATCTGCACGTCAACGCCCGGGTGACGGAAGCCAGTGCCGCCAAACCCTATCTGGCCGTCGTTTTGACCATTGATCTCGATCTGATCCGCAGCCTCTACAACGAAGTCGAAGAAAGCCGGATGACCGGGGAACAGGCCGGTGCCTTGGAAATCAGCGACACGGACCCGGCTCTTTTGAATGCCATGGCACGGTACTTCGATCTCCTCGACAATCCAGCCGACGCGAAAGTCATGGCGCCGCTGATCCTCAAGGAAATCCACTATCGGCTGTTGACCGCGCCGCACGGCGGCATGCTGCGCAAGCTGGTGCAGCGCAACAGCCCGGCCAGCCGGATTTCACGGGCCATCCAGACGATCCGGCAAGATTTCGCCGAACCCTTGGCGGTGGCTGAACTGGCCGACGCCGCCGGCATGAGCGCGTCGTCCTTCCACGAACACTTCAAGACGATCACCGCGACCACCCCGCTGCAATATCAAAAGGACCTGCGCCTCATGGAAGCGCGCCGGCTGTTGTCGGAAGGCCAGCTTTCCGTCTCCACCGCCGCCTTTGAGGTCGGCTACGAAAGCCCGACCCAGTTCAGCCGCGAATACTCACGCAAATTCGGCGTCTCGCCCAGCCGGGACCTGCCGCGGGAAGCCGTCGCCGTCTAATACCAAATTGCATTAATAATGACCCATAGAGATCGTCCGTACAGCCCGC
>CAZQPC010000410.1:0-4112 GCA_964595005.1 uncultured Magnetovibrio sp. | reverse complement strand
CGGCGATTTCCGGCGCCAGCAGTGTGCCCGGGTTGTCATCGACGGTGGTGGCCCATCTGCGCCCCGCATTCCAGCGCCTGGACCGTATCACCGTGGCCATTGCGCCGGCCAACCGGGTGCCGCGCGGGCTGGCGGTGATCGAAGCCATTCTCGGCACCGTGGGTCAACCCATGCAGCGTTGGCAGGGCGGCGGCTGGCGGACGGTCCATGGCTGGCAGGACCTGCACCGGCGCGAAATTCCGGGTCTCGGGCGGCGCTGGCTGGCGGCCTGTGACGTGCCCGACCTGGCGCTGCTGCCGGCCCGTTACCCCGGCGTCCAATCGGTCAGCTTTCATGCCGGGCTTGAACTGGATGTACTGCATCTGGGTCTGTGGGCCTTGTCCTGGCCGGTGCGGGGCGGGCTGGTCGGCAGTCTGGCCGGCGCCGCACCCTTCATGCAACGGGCGTCGAACTGGTTTTTGGGCTTCGGTTCCGACCGGGGCGCCATGGTGGTTGAACTGAGCGGCACCGATGCGGCCGGGGCGGCGCTGACGAAAACCTGGACGGTGATCGCCGGTTCCGGTGACGGGCCATGGATACCGGCCCTGCCTGCCGTGGTGCTGGCCCATAAACTGGCCAACGGCGACGGCCCGGGGCCGGGCGCCCAGGCCTGTCTCGACCTGTTCAGTTTGGCCGAATTCGCCGGCGAATGTGATGGGTTGGATATTGAGATCATGGAAATGTGAAGGGCTGAAAAGGGCGAATCTCCTATATGAGTGCCCTGAAACAGCGTATTATTGTGTTCATGGCAGTTGCCATCGCTATCGGTGGTGGATTGGACGCCGGTGACGAGGGACGGAAGGACATCAATTGCGTCGGCAATTGATCACCCGAACCTTGGATGTGACCGTGCGAAATATTATGTTCACCGCAAGCGTCCTGATCGTACTCGCCGCTGCCTTGCGCGGTGCGTCGGCCGGCGAAATCAAACAATTTTATCTGTCCAGTGAGCCCTTGCTGTCCGAGCAAACCGAGCAAGGCGTTGAAGGCTTATTTGCCGACGTGTTCCGGCGCGTCGGCAAGGAACTGGGGCGCCGTGTGACCATGCGCCGGCTGCCATGGAAACGCGCCCAGAAGCTGGTCAGCGAAAGCGATGCCATTGGCATCGGCCCGATCACCCGCACACCGTCGCGCGAAGCGAAGTTCGCCTGGATCGCGCCTTTATTTCCCATGCGCATCGTCTATATGACGGTGCGCGACCGCTCGCCGTTGATCGCCGACCTGGATCAGGCGAGGCGCGCGCGGGTGGTCGTCAAGCGCGGCAGTACGGGCATTTTTGCGGCGAAAAAACATAAACTGCCGGAAGTTAATGTGGAAGTCGTCAACTTGCAGTCGAATGCCTTGCAGATGCTGGCCCGGGGCCGGATCGACGCCTGGCTCACCTGGGATGTGATCGCCCATCGGGCGCGCAAGGAATCGGGCAGCGATGTACGCCTGGCGACAGGATACACGGACGTTCTGGGGGATCTCTATATCGCCGCCTCGCCCCGCACGGATGCCGCCGAGTTGGCGAAATGGCGCGCCGCCGCGAAGCGGGTGATCGATACCGGTGGGCTGAAAAAGATCATGCGCAAATACCTGGGCCGGCAATTGGCCGGAATTAAATGAATCAAGCCGCCTCAGGTGGCCCCTTCAGTTCAACAACATTGCCTTCCGGGTCTTCGATGTAAATGGACGGGCCGCTGCCCTCGGCGCCATAACGCTGCGCCGTTGGCCCGGCGTTGACGCCGTGGGCCGCCAAATGGGTGCGGATGGCGGCCTCATCCCAATCATCGATGCGCAGACACAGGTGATCCATGTTGCGCTCCGCCGATGCCGGCACGTCCCCGTCGGGGCGCGCCAATTCGCCGGCCACTTCCATGAAATCGATCATGTGGGCACCGGCCCGCAACTGGTAAAGGCCAATGCCTTCCAGCGTGCGTTCCACCGGGCAGCCCAAAATATCGCAATAGAAATGCAGCATGGCGCCGGTGTCGCGGACCCGCAGCACGACATGATCCAGGCCTTTTATGGTCACAGGTAACGCCATTCCGTTCGCCCATAGTGAGACTTACCGTTGATCGCAAATTAGCATAGCCTCGGTTTCGATGACAAAATAAAATAGAAAGTATCCGTTTGATCCAATTATCGTTTAAGTATAAAATATGATATGCGTGAAGACGAAACCTATCTCGAATCGCTTTACTCGGCGCGTTACGAATATGAACATGAACGCAAAGAGAAAATCCTCACCAGCCTGAATTTCCCAACAACGCTTGTCACGGCATTCGGCGGCGTCACGGCGTTCTTTCTCAAGTACTGGTTTGCGAAGGAATTCGTTGCTGAGGGGGCCAGGATTTTTTTCACCATCTTCGTGGCCATTGCTGCCATCACGATTTGTATAAGTTTGTGGCAGATTTTTCAGGCCGCCTACCGCCATAAATACCATTATATTCCTTTACCTGATAAAATCGATGCCTACGCCGTCGAAACTCGACAAATGCTTGCCGCTGCTGGGATCGCCAAGATCGATGACTGGGGCACGGTCTTTGTCCGCAGAATGCTGTTGCGCAAGTATGTGGATTGCGCTGGGCACAATGCGGGAATCAACAACCGGCGCCTTCAGTACCGAAGTAACGCTTTATTATTTTTGTTGGTCGCCCTGGTGGCACTGGTGTTCGCCACGATACCTTACCAGTTGTTGGTAGGTTAATGGGAAGTCTTGCGTCTGTGTGAAAAACGAAGGAGAAAAATATATGGCCGACGATGATCCTACTGCAAGTGGTGAACCCGCGCCTGAGCCCGAGCCGTCACCTGCGCCGGCGGAGCCCGATATTGAATTGCCCGTGGATCCGGATATTGAAATCATCACGGAAGGTGCGATTCCATTTGTCCGCAAAACTAATGGTTAATTGAACGGGCGTCGCGGTCACGTGCCCATTACCCGGGCCACGTCCTCGATCGTCTCGCCGATGATGTCCCACGGTTCATCGGCCTCAAAATCCTTGCTCTGGTCGGGTCCATATTCGTAGGGACGGCCCACGTAGGCGGTCTGCATGCCGTGCGAGCGCGCCGCCGCCAGATCATCGTTGTGGGCGGCGACCATCATCACCTGGCCCGGGTCCAGTCCCAGCAGGCCGATGGCGCCAAGATACACGGCCGCGTCACGTTTGTAGGCCTGAAACAGGTCCGACGCGAAGACGAAATCCCAGGGCAGGCCGGCGCGCTTGGCCATGGATGACAGGCAGATGACGCTGCCGTTGGACAAGGTGGAAATCAGATAGCCGCGCTTCAGGCGGACCAGACCCGGCACACTGTCGGGCCAGGGGTCCAGTTGATGCCACCAGAGGTTCATGGCCGTGAGATCGGGCTCGGAAAGGGCCTGGGCGATGCCAAACTCGGCAACGATTTCATCAAGGCGCTCGCGGTGAATGACGTCAATGGCCGTCCACGGCCGTTCGCCGGACTGGACCCGCGCCATGCCCGGTATGTAGCCGGCCCGCCAAGCCCTGGCGAAGGCTTCCCAGTCGACACCGTCAATGCCCTTGTCGCGGGCCAGGTGTTCGCCCTTTCGGGTGATCGAACCGCGCCAATCGACGACGGTGCCGAAGGTATCGAACAGCAGAACCTTCACATTTCCGAGACCCATGGCGCACTCCCCGTTGTCCTGATGACCCAATGAATGCTTACATCATCCAACATGCAGCATGTGAGAGCAATTTTCATTCTGTTGGCGGCCGTTCTGGCCGGCGCATCAACGCTGCGGGCGGAATTCGTCGACCTGGAACTGGTCTTGTTGGTTGACGTCTCGGGCAGCATTGATGATGACGAAGCGGCCCTGCAGCGCGACGGCTATATCAAGGCGATCACCGACCCCCGCGTCCTGCAGGTGATCACCAGCGGCCGCCACGGCCGTATCGCCGTCATGTATGCGGAATGGGCCGGCGATCATTTCCAGCAGGTCCAGCGGGGTGATCGCGCCCTGAAGCGAGCCGAACTCGTCGACGACCAGGGCCATATGCAGGCTGGTCGACTTGAAGAGCTGCAGCGCCTTGAGCAGCGACATGGTCTCGGGGATCGCCAGCGGCTGCTGG
>CAZQPC010000409.1:0-4112 GCA_964595005.1 uncultured Magnetovibrio sp. | reverse complement strand
CGTCTCTGTTCTGTGCCAATAACCCCTCAGTCAAGGGGCACGAGCTGGATGTGTTGAATAAATTATTAAAGGATGCAGTGAAGGGCCGCACGTTATTGGTCATGCCTTCAGATTCGTTGGTCGAGTCGGCGCAAGCCGGCATCCTTGAGCGCCTGGATGGCGTCGTCGTAGACGTCATCAACAATGGTTACGGAGTTTTCCGACGAACACGACGTGGCATTGTCGAAACACTTCGACATCATGATCTTATTGGCCGCGTCGGCCAGATCGGCCGTGCTGTCGATGATCACCGGGACGTTGCCCGCACCGACGCCAATGGCCGGCGTGCCGGACGAATAGGCGCGGCGCACATTGTTCTGTGAACCGGTGACCACCACCAAATCGGCCTGGTTCATCAATTCCTGGGTCAGCGCCTTGTTGACCGGCGAGGGCAGCACCTGCACCAAATCCTCCGGCGCGCCGATCTTTTTCAATTCGGCCCGCATGTAGTCGACCGTCAGCGTCGTGGTGCTCAAGCCGGCCGGGCTAGGGGCGACGATCACCGCGTTGCGTCCCTTGATCGCCATCATCGCCTTGTTGACCGGCGTCGCCGCCGGGTTGGTGCTGGGCGCCACGGCGGCGACCACGCCGACCGGTTTGGCGTACTTCACCAGGCCCTTCTCCGGCAGTTCTTCGATGATGCCGACGGTCTTCACCCGCATCAGGTCGCGCAAACACCCAAAGGTCTTGCGGGTGTTCTTGATGACCTTGCTTTCGACATTGCCGAGACCCGTGTCGCGGACGGCAAGCACGGCCAGTTCCTTCGCCCGCTCGGGCTCATAAATGGCCCAAGCGAGCGCCGTTACGGCTTCGTCGACCCGAGCCTGATCGGCGCTCTCGAATGTCTCCATGGCGGCGCGGGCCTTGACGATCAGGCCGTCGATCACGGTTTTCGCATCGGCATTGTCGTCGGGGGCCGGAACGGCGGCAGTCTGGTTCACGGGGTGGTCCTTTCTTGAAACTTAGACGGCATCCGGCGCAATGGTCTGATCTTCGCGGGGGATCGTGCCGTCGCCCGGGTCCTGTAATTCAACAATGTGTTTCTGCAGCGTCGCCGCGACGGCATGCATGGTCGGCAGATGATTTTCCGCCTGCTTGACGGTCATCCTGGCGTCCGGTGCGTGCACCGCCAAACCGGCGACAACCCGGCCGTCGCCGTCGTAGACCGGCACGGCCATGGCGATCAGACCGGAGACGTTTTCCGAGCTGTTGGTGGCGTAGCCGTTGCGGCGGATGGTTTTCAACTCGGCTTCTAATTGGCCCGGGTCGGTGATCGTCTGGTCGGTCAGTCTGGGTAGCGGCGCGGCCTCGATCAGGCGGCGCCGGGTGCGGCTGGGCAGGTTGGCCAGCAGCAACTTGCCGATCGCCGTGGCATGCACCGGGACGCGTGAGCCCGGGCGCAATTGCAGGCGCAAGGGCCATTCGCATTCGACCCGGTCGATGTAGACGATCTCATCACGGTCCAGGACGCCGATGTTGCAGGTCTCGCCAATATTGGCGACCAGATCCTTGAGCACGGCCCGCATGGGCGCCATGCGCCAGGCAACGCCGATGGCATTGAGGCTGAGTGACAGCATGCGCGAGCCGACGGAGAAATGATCGCGGGCGAAGTCGCGCCGGATCATATCCAGTTCTTCCAGTTGGCGGACCACCCGATGAACGGTCTGGCGCGGCAGGTCCAGGGTCGATGACAACTCCGCCAGGCCCATGGGCTGATCGGTTTCGAACAGGGCATCGAGAATGAGAACGGCTTTTTGCAGCGCCGATCCGCTTTCGTTGGAGGCGTCAGGCATCGTGTGTTTCCGGCTGTCGGGGAAGCGTGCTAAGCATATTCATAAGGATGCATGTTAAACATAAAATGACAAAAATCAAATTACTTTTACTAGTTTGTCCCTATTATTTAAAATTTGCAGATATTTTTTAATAATAGTCCATGGAAACCTGTTGATGAACGCCCGGTTCGCCGTGCTAATCCTGGCCTTGCTTTGGCCTCTTGGCGGCCCCGAGGTCCGCGCCCAAGCGCCCTGCCCGGCGCCGGACGCCGTCTGCGCCATGACTGAACGGGTGTATGCCATCGCGTCCTTCGATCCGGCGGCCAGCGCCGTTCTGATCGCGTCCGGCCTTTTGGTGACCAACCGCCATGTCGTCGCCGACAATACCCGCGCCGAGGTCTTCCGCCCGGACGGCACGCGGATCATGGCCGACGTGGTGCCGACCAGCTACCCCGGCGATCTGGTGCTGTTGAGGGCCGACGGGCTCCCGTCACCCCAACCCATGACCATCGCCGCCGCGCCCGGCGCCGGCACGATCCTGCACACCATCGGCAATGACGTCGGGCGCCGGGCCATCCGGGTTTACGTGAAGGGCCGTGCGCTGCGCACCCCGCCGGCCGATAAACCGCTGGCGCGGCTGCACCACACGGCGCGCAGTCAGCCCGGCAACTCCGGCGGCGCCCTGGTTAATGCGGAAGGCCAGTTGGTGGCGATCGTCACGTCCGGCGGCGAAGGCCGCTTCGAAGCCATTCCGGCGGCCGAGATCGCCCGGCTCCAGGCTCGCTCCGGCCCGGCACATCTTGAGGCCCACCGACGAATTGGTCTCGCCTACCGCCAATGCACTGAAGCCACCGATGCCGCCGGCGCCAGCCGCCAGGCGATGACGCCGAAACAGGCGGCGTTTATGATTGAGCGCTGCCGGGTCTCGAACAACCGCCAATTGTTCGACCTGGCGGCCCAGGCCTTGGGCAAGCGCGGCCGCTACGCGGAGTCCGTGGCGCTGTTTGAGGCCGCCCTGGCGCAGGACCCGAATGCGCTGAACTCGCGCCTCGGTCTGGTCGTCTCATTGCATTTGGCGCGGCGCTACAAGGATGAAGTGCCGCACCTGAAGGAACTCATCAAGGCCTTGCCCGCCGACGTCCAGGTGCTGCGCTTCGCCATCCAGGCCGGCACCTGGGGCAACGCCCCCGATTTGGCCGCGGCGGGCTTGGCATTGCTGAAAAAACACCACCCGAAGCTGGCGCCCCTGGCAAAACGCTTCATGCAGGCCCCGCCGCCGAGACGGCAATAGGAAGCGGCCGCCCTCCTCTCGTCCTTCCCAGGCATGACGGATAAAGGAATAGCTGAAACTGTCGCACCAACCCATTAGCGGCGATCATGAATTTAAGTGAATTCGGGCTGGGACCTATTTTCGCAATTTAATGGTACGCAGATAATCATCCGTCGGATCCGGTATCCAACCGTGTTTCAGCGGCAAGTCCGGCTGTCTTGGTGACAGCCGCGCGCGCGATAGGATGGCGGCTTTCAATTGAGCGGCGGACCAAGTCGGGTTTTTGGCGGTGAGGCGTGCCGCCAGGGCCGTGATGCGCGGCACGGCGAAGCTGGAGCCGGACGCCTGGGTTTTGACGCCGCGATGATCGGTGACCCGGACGCGTTCGCCCGGCGCCATGATATCGACGCTTTGCCGCCCCCAGTTCGACCCCCGCGCCAGCCGCCCGAAGGCGTCGGCGGAGGTCACCGTAAGAATGTTCGGGAGATCGAGGGCGGCGGGATAAACCGGCCGCGCATCAATGTCGCGGCCGCCGTTGCCCGCCGAGACGATGAACAGCATGTGCGGCCGGGCCCGGGCCGCCGCCTCGAAGGTTTGCCAGTCGCCGCGCTTCGACGAGCCCATGGCCAGATTGACGATCCGCGCGCCGGCCTTGTCGGCGTGCGCCACCAGATCGCCCATGCGGGTCATGTCCGGGCGCGGAAACCGGTAGGGGATGAGGCGCACCGCCGGGGCCTCGCGGAGCACGATGCTGGCCACCGCCGTGCCGTGATGCAGGGGAAAGAAGGCGGAGCGGCCCGTGTCCACGTCGAACGGCCGGGCGTCACCGTCCCAGAAATCATAGCCCAGCGCCTTGCCGTGCGGATTCCGCGCCAGGCGCTTCGTGACAAAATCCAGTTGGTAATTCACACCCGTATCAATCACGGCAACCCGCACGCCGCCCGGATCCTCGCCGGCCGGAACGGATGGGTTCAAGGGTTCCACGGCGACGACCGTCGCCAGGTCCGCCTCCAGAACCTCCAGCCGCTCGG
>CAZQPC010000408.1:0-4149 GCA_964595005.1 uncultured Magnetovibrio sp. | reverse complement strand
CACGAACATGCCGGCTTGCATGAGGCCCGGCACGACGCCGGCCAGGAACAGCCTGGGCACCGATTCCTCGGCAATGATGGCATAGACGATCATCGCCAGACTGGGCGGAATGAGAATGCCCAGGGTGCCCGATGCGCCAACCACGCCCAAGGCAAAGTGGCGTTCGTATTTTCGGTCGATCATCGCCGGAATGAGGATCGTGCCCATGGCCAGCGCGGTCGCCACGGATGACCCGCAAATGGCGGCAAAGATGGTTGTCGCGACAACGCAAACCAACGCCAACCCGCCGCGTGTGCCGCCGACCCACGATTGCGCGGCGTCGATCAGGGCCCGGGCAATGCCGCCCTTCTGCATGAATGTGGCGGCCATGACGAAGAACGGAATGGCGATGATGGTGATCGAATTCAGGTGATCGACGAACAACTGCGGCAGGCCGATCAGCGGTGCGGCCTCTTCCCAAAACAGGATCAGCGACAGCAGACCGAGCGACAGGAATATCGGCATCCCAATGCCTAGGAAGCCGAACAGAATACCGAGGACAGCAACGGGTGACATGGCGTATTCCTCCCGTGCTCTATTTGTCGCGCAACAGATCATCATCGGTGATGATCATGGTTGCCGGGTCAAAGTGGAACAGATAGCGGTACAGGCGCATGACGTAGCGGATGGTCATTAGCCCCATGCCGATGGGCAGGCCCAGGTAGTAGATGAACAACGGGAACAGGATCGAACTTTCCGAGCGCTCATCCATATCAAAGGCGAACATGACAACGTCCTTGGCGTACCAGGTGACGACGCCGCAAAAAAAGATGCCGGCCAGACAATTGAGGACTTCGAGTATCCTCTGCGTGTTGATGCCGAACAGCCGGACAACAATGTCAGCGCGCACGTGCCGGCCTTCTTCAACCAGGGCACTGCCGCCGATGAACACGGCCCAGACGACGAAATAAATAACGAATTCGGTGCCCCAGTCGGGCAGGATGGCCGGAAAGAAATATCGCGCGCCGACCTCAAACACGATCAGCGCCAAAGCCATCATGGCGAGGATGCCCATGATGAAATCTTCGGTTTTCGCCCACATGGTCAGGAACATCGCCGTCTCCCCCGCCGCATCCCAAACTGATCGCCGTGTGGCCGGCCGGAACAGACGCCCCGGCCAGCCACGGTCGCGACCTTACATAGCTGCTTGCATCTTGGCGATGAAGTCAGCATCCATCCTCAGTTTCTTGACCAGATCAGGCTGACCGGCCACCAGTTTCTTACGCATGGCGGCCAGATCAGACGCGCTGGCGTCGACCCGGACGATGCCCATCTTGGCGCCGTCGGCGCGGGCCGACGCCTGGCGGTCTTCGGCGAACTTCCGCATGGCATCGACCTTGGCTTCCCAGGTGTTGACGACCAAGTCCTGCAAGTCCTTCGGCAGCTTGCTCCAGGCCCGGTTGCTCATCACCGGGACATACTGGAAGAAGGCTTGGTTGTCGTCGTAGGCGTGCTTCAGGCCGGCGTCCCACAGCTTGGCGCTGCGCACCGATTCATGGGTCGTCAGCAGGCCGTCAACGGTGCCGCGCTGCAGGGCCTGGGGCACGTCGGGCCAGGCGATCTTGATGGCCTTGGCGTTGAAGGCGTCATAGCGCAACAGGTTCGCGGCGCCGCCCGGGGCGCGCATTTTCAAGCCCTTCAGGTCGGCGTGGCTCATCACCTTCTTCTTGATGAAGAACATCTGGCCGAAGCCCAGGTCCATCCAGCGGCCGATTACCTTGACCTTCAGTTTCTTTTCGAGGCGCGCCGCCAATTCCTTGCCGATGGGGCCATCAAACACCTTGTACTGGCCCTGGCGGCCGACGCCGTAGAACATGGGCAGGCCCGGCGCGTTAAACTCGGGGATGAATTTGCCCAGGTGCCAGGTGCCGGGCAGGCCCATGTCCAGGGCACCCTGACCGAGCGCCGTCGGCACGTTGGTGCCCTTGTATTTGGACGCGCCGTGGAAGACCTTGACCTTCAGGCGGCCGCCGGACTTGGCGTTGAGTTCCTCGGCAAACTGCATGACCGAAAGGTTGCGGACATGGTTGGGGCCGGTCTCGAGGGAAATGTCGAGTTTGTAGTCGGCGGCCTGGCCGGTGGCGCTAAATGCCAGCGCCCCGGCAAAGGCGGGAATGAGTAACGGTTTCAAGTTGGGCATGGGAACCTCCCTATGGGTTCAGGTTATTGATGGAAATACGACACAGACGGTTGTTTCCCGAAAACCTCAGTCAATTCGCTATCCGGCGTCACACTGAATTCTCCCGAAACAATTCCGATCATTTGTCTACAGGACGGTGTATGTGACGTCCTTGACATGGATCGTATAGCAGATTAAATTTATCCGAACAACCTAATAATTTGAGATTCCCTGATAATGGTCTATCGGAGCCTGCTTTTTACACCTGCGAACCGGCTGGACCGGTTTGAAAAAGCTCATGGCGCCGGGCCGGACTGGGTTGCTTTGGACCTGGAAGATGGCATCGGAGAATCTGAAAAAAATGTTTGCAGACAATCACTTAATGATTTATCCCGCGCGGGTTTTCAAGATCGGGCCGCAGTGACGGCGGTTCGTATCAACGCCGCCGGCACGCCCCACGGAGTGCGGGATCTGGCGGCCATGCTCGATTGGCCCACTTGGCCCGGTATGGTGATCTTGCCGAAAGTCAATTCATCCGAACAAATTTCGGATTTCTGGTCGCTTGCGCAAAGCTGCGGGCAAACGCCGCACCTGCTGATCACCCTGGAAACCGCGATCGGCGTCGAGCGGGCGCCTGAAATTCTTCGCGATGCTCCCGCCTCGGCCGTCGTCGGCTTTGGCTCCGCTGACTATATGGCGGAAGTCGGCGGCGACATGACGGCGCCGTCGCTGGCCTGGGCCAGGGGGCGCATCTTGAGTGCCGCGTCCCTGGCCGGCCTGCCGGCGATGGACGGTGTCCGGTTGGACATCAAGGATTCGGATGGATTGATCCAGGAGGCCGCGATGGTCAAGTCCATGGGGTTCGCCGGTAAGATCGCCATTCACCCGGCCCAGATCGCACCCATAAATTCGGTTTTCACGCCAAGCGCGGCGGAGACCGAGACGGCCCGGGACATGCTTGCCGCCTCGGACGCGGCCGGTGGTGGCGCTTTCGCATTCCAAGGTAAGATGGTCGAAGGGCCGGTATTGGCGCGGGCCCGGCGTATGCTCAACATTGAAAAAGAAGGATAATGACATGACACGGCAATTGAGCGGTCTAACCCAGGTCGAAGGCCAGCGGTTTCGCGAGGACCCGGGCCTCTATTACGAGGATTTCGAGGTCGGCGACATTTACGAACATTGGCCCGGCCGGACGATCACCGAAACGGACAATATCTGGTTCACCAACCTGACCATGAACACCCACCCGGTTCACTTTGATGCGAACTACGCGGAACAATCGGAGTTCGGGCAATACCTGGTGAATTCGACCCTGACGTTGGCCATGGTTGCCGGCATGGCGGTGTCGTCAACCAGCCAGAAGGCCATTGCCAACCTGGGCTGGGAAGAGATCACCATCCCCAATCCGGTATTTGTCGGCGATACGCTTTATGCGGAGACGGAGGTGCTGGGCAAACGTGATTCGAAGTCGCGGCCAACCGCCGGCATCGTCCGGGTCAAGCATTCGGGCAAGAACCAACGCGGCGACTACGTCATGCATATGACGCGGTCGTTCTTCGCCACCCGGCGTGGCCATTCGGTGGTTGACGACTTGCGCGCCAGGATGGCCTGACGTGCACGCCGTCCTCACCGGTCTTCGCGTTCTGGCCGTCGAACAATATGGCGCCGGGCCTTTCGGCACCCAGCATCTGGCCGATCTGGGCGCCGAGGTGATCAAGATCGAGAACCGGAAATCTGGCGGCGACTACGCCCGCGCGCTGGGGCCTTACTATGTGGACGATGCGGAACCCAGTGAAGCCAGCCTGTTCTTCCAATCCATCAACCGCAACAAGAAGAGCCTGGCCTTGGATTTATCGGTGCCGGAAGGTCAGGTGCTGCTGCACCGCTTGGTTGCCCATTCCGACGCCGTCGCCAATAACCTGCGCGGCGATGTGCCCGATAAATTGGGCCTGACCTACGAGGCCTTGGCGTCAGCCAACCCGGCCATCGTC
>CAZQPC010000407.1:0-4197 GCA_964595005.1 uncultured Magnetovibrio sp. | reverse complement strand
TCGTTGGCCCATTCGGTCATGGAATGGTCATAAACGGCAATGTCCCCATAGCCCAATTGATGCAATAAGAACGCATCCAGGCTGGCGGCGATGCCGCCGCCGCAATAGACAATCATCCGTTTTGACGGATCGGCGCCGACGGCGGAAAAGTCCGCCGCAACATCGGCCGCCGGGCGGATTTTCAGGGTCGCCAGGTCCTGCAGGGAAATCGCCGGCACGTTGACGCTGCCGGGAATGCGGCCGGGCCGGCCATAGCGGGAATCCTCGCCCCGGTGAATATCCGCGGTCAGCGCGTTCAGCGTGCACACCGCCGCGTCGCCGATGGCGGCGCTGAC
This sequence comes from uncultured Magnetovibrio sp., assembly GCA_964595005.1. Lineage (GTDB taxonomy): Bacteria > Pseudomonadota > Alphaproteobacteria > Rhodospirillales > Casp-alpha2 > UBA3470. The sequence continues at coordinate 3,862 of CAZQPC010000407.1, read as the reverse complement.
ACCGTCCTTGCCAACGAACAAATCCGGGCGCGGCGCGATCGTCAAAGTCGCCGGCGCATAAGCCGCGGCCTCGGTCGATTGCGGCCGGCCCTCCGCCGACCAGGTGTTCCAACCGCCGTCCAGGACCGCGGCATTGTCGAAGCCGATGGCGCGCAGCATCCACCACACCCGGGTCGACCATTGCAGGGTATCGCGGCTGTAGAGCACAACGCGGGTTTCATCGCCGATACCGCGCGCGCCCAGAACACCCGCCAGGACGTCTGGGTCGGGCATGGTAAAGCGAAAGCCGCTGTTGTTATCGGACAGGTCGGCCTGCAGATCGAAATATCCGGCGCCGGGAATGTGGCCGGCGTCGAACTCGGCCCTGGCGTTGCGCGACGTCACCGGTTTTTCACCTGTTGGGTCGTATTGCAGGTACATGGTGCATTCGAATATGCGCAGGTCCGGATCATCCAGATGATCGGCCAGCCAGGCGCTGGAAACGATGGCGTCGGGATAGAGATAGTTTGGTTCGGTCATGGTCGGCTCCGCTGTTCGAGGACCTTGAGAAGGCGGTCGTTAAAAATCTCCGGGGCGTCAAACATGACCCAATGGCCGGCGCCGTCAATGATCTCGAAGCGGCAATCGCCGTCCAGGGTCCGCAACAGGTCTTCGATCCGGCCCAGGTTCGGCTGCGCGAAAATGTCCTCGCGCCCCCATATGCCGTTCAAAGGCGCCCGCACTTTTTCCAATCCGGCACGGATGACATCCGTCTCCGTGACACCGTGCGAGCGCACCCGCGCCCGGTTGACGTTGTCCAATTGAATGCGGGCCAGATCATCGCTGACGTCCGTAAACAGCATGGCGTTGGTGAGATTGGCCCGCTGCACTTCCAAGCGCTCAGCCTCGGCCATCTCACGGGACATGGACAAAAAAGGTTTCTTCAATCCCTTCCAAGGCCATCCGAAGGCCGATGACCCGACCAGCGTAAATGATTTGAGGGCCAGGCCCGCATTGGCCGCCACATAGGCGCCCGCAATGGAACCGAAGGAGAAGCCGCACAAATCGAATGGCTCTCGGTCCAAAATCACGTCGATCCCGAGATTGATGGTTTCCGCCAACTTCGGCACGCTGGCCGGATAATCCGTCGGATCAAAGACGAAGGGCGGATCATCGGAACTGCCCAACCCCGGCATGTCGGCGACAATCAACCGGTAATGCCGTGACAGGGTTTCGATATTTCGCAGCCAATGGTTCCAGGCGCCCGACCCGCCATGCAGCAAAACCAATGGCGGGCCGTTACCCCACTGGTGCCAGACCATATGGCCGTCACCCGATGGCGTTCGGATGACCTCGGCGCTCTGTTCCAGTTTCTCGGCAAGTTTCAGCAACGACATATCGGCGCCTGATGTACACCATTTGACGCGGCCCGGTGAAGGCGGCAGTGTTTCACAATGAGCCAAACGATCACAATTTCCGCCGAACAGCTGTCCGGTCTGACTCAGCGGGCCTTTGAGCGCGCCGGCTTCCCCGCCGGCGACGCCGAGGCGGCCGCCGAAATTCTGATCACCACGGACCTCATGGGCATCTCGACGCACGGCGTGCATCGCCTGGAGCAATATCTGAAACGGGTCAGCGCCGGCATGGTCCAGGCGGCCCCGGAGATCACCATCGACGACCGGGCGCCGGCCCTGGCGGTCATGGACGGAGGTGACGGTCAGGGACAGGTGGTCGCGGCCCGCGCCCTGGAACTGGCCATGTCGAAGGCCCGGGCCAACGGCATCTCATACGTGGCGGTGAAGAACTCCAATCATTTCGGCGCCACGGCACCCTACGGCTTCGCCGCCACGGTCGCCGCCATGGCGCTCATGTGCGGGACCAGCGCCTCGCCGGCGATGACGCCCTTCGGGGGGCGTGACTTCAAGCTCGGCAACAATCCCTTCGGCTTCGCCGCACCCCGGCGCGGCGGCGCGCCCTTCATCCTGGACATGGCCATGAGCGTCGCGGCGCGGGGCAAGATGCGGAAGCTCCGCGATGCCGGCGAAGAAATGCCCTTAGGCTGGGCGCTTGACGCCGACGGCCGGCCGACGACGGACCCGCAAGCCGGCCTCGACGGCTTCATCCAGTTCGTCGGCGGCCACAAGGGCTACGGTCTGGCGCTGATGGTCGACATGCTGGGCGGGCTGCTGTCAGGCGGGCGGTTCCTCGATGACGTCGGCGACATGTGGGCGGAGGACGAACCGCAAGGCGTCAGCCACTTCTTCATTGCCATCGACCCGATCCGCCTCTTGGGTGCCGGCGACTACTATGACCGGGTCGAAATCTTCATCGACAAGATCAAATCCTCGGCACCCTTTCATGCGGGCGGCGAAGTGCTGGTTCCCGGCGAACCGGAGGCGCGCGCCATGGACGATCACCGCCAGAACGGCATTCCGTTGGCGCCGGACTTGCTGGAGACGGTGAAGCGCTTGGCTGGGGCTTAATGTAACGCTGGCGACGGGCGCTTGCGCTCGGGCACTCGGGAACCCCATATCCCCACATCTGATCATGCGGTCAATCGCGGGAACCGGACACCATGACCAAACACGTCTACTACCTCCCCCACGGCGGCGGGCCGATGCCGTTGATGGGCGATGCCCGGCACAAGAGCATGGTCGCGCTCATGCGGGGCCTGGCCGAACCGGTTTCGAAAAGCCGCGCCGTCGTCGTGGTCACGGCCCATTGGGAGGCCGACGCCGTGACGTTCTCCGGCGCGCCGAACCCCGGCATGCTATTCGACTATTACGGCTTCCCGGCGGAGACCTATGAATACGACTACCCCGCACCTGGCGCGGCGGACCTGGCCGGCGAGGCCCGCGACCTCTTGCGTGCGGCCGGTCTGGAGGCCCGCATCGACACCGAACGCGGTTACGACCACGGCACCTTCGTGCCGATGATGCTGATCCGGCCCGAAGCCGACATTCCGGTCCTGCAGATGTCGCTGAAGAAGGGCTTGGACCCGGCGGCCCACATCGCCGCCGGCCATGCCCTGGCGCCGCTATTGGATCATGGCGTGACCCTGCTCGGCTCCGGCATGAGCTTTCACAACCTGCGCACCCTGATCCAGGGCGATCCGAAGCCAAACGGCGAGGACGAGGCCTTCGACGACTGGCTCAACGAAACGGTCCTCGTCGCTGGCCTGGACGACGCCGAGCGGGCGGCCCGCCTGACGGACTGGCGGAACGCGCCGGGCGCCGAATTTTGCCACCCGCGCGAGGAACATCTGATGCCGCTGCACGTTTGCTACGGTGCCGCCGCCGAAACCGGCCTCGGCGGCGAAAGTGTCTACCGGGAACGGCTGTTGGGTGTCATGACATCCGGGTTTGGATGGTCTTAACGTCCCGGGATTGACTAGGGGTGGTAATCATAGGCGTCGACATTATCGTCCGCTTCGATCAACCGTGAGGCCGGATCGTCGCCGGGATATTCGTCAAACTCGATGACGTTGCGGTCCGGGTCGCGGATAAAGACCGAGTTCATGTCCTTGAAGGAAAACCGCCCGGTGATGGCGATGCCCTTGTCGGCCAGATAGGCTTCCGTGTCGGGCATCGAGGCGATTTTCAAGGCCATGTGGGTGTAGCCGGCGAAACGCTTGTCGATGTCCATGAGAACGTTCTCATCCTTGTCCTCTGTGCTCGGTCCCAACAGGTTGAGAACGATCCCGGACGCATGTTCCATCATGATCGGGTGGCCCTTCTCGAAGCCCGTATCGACGACCAGGACAAAGCCCAAATCCTCATAGAATTGGATGGACCGCTGCTTTTCGCGGATGCGGATGCCGATATGGTCGACTTTCAGAATATCAATCACGAACTTGCTCCTGCTGGTTTAAATCATCTTCGAC
>CAZQPC010000406.1:0-4249 GCA_964595005.1 uncultured Magnetovibrio sp. | reverse complement strand
TGATGCATAGATGGGATGATGTAATAAGAATGTCAACCTAGATTAAGAAAATTATTTCAAATTATTTTTCGGTACCGGCAATTCTGAGGCCGAGAGCCCTATCCTTCACGGTGACGCCGGTGACGCGCTCATTGATGCCGGTCAATTCCCCGTTGTTGACAGAGCCTCGTCGGCTGCCGAGAAAAGGCCGGCGGCGAGATAGAGCGACGTCACCGCGAGGACCACGTTGAGAATTTCCCGGGCCAGCAGGGGTCCCAGCGAAGCCGGCGCGGCGACGGACTCCAGAGCCAGCCAGACGGCGGCCACGGGAAGGCCCGTCAATGCCGCCGCCGCGGCCAAGCGCCAGGTATTGCCGCGGCCCAGGTGCCAGGCCTCGGCAATGCCGATCGGCCGGCCGCATGCCGCCGCCGGTAGTATCAGCCAAAGCCGCAGGAGGATCCCGGCCAACAGACCGTAGACCGGCAGGGCGAATACCTGCATGACGCCGTCGGCGACATCGATGCGGGCGGCCAGCGCCGCGAGATGGCCGTGCAGCAGGCCGAACAAGGTCGCGCCCGGGATGGCAACTAAGTAGGTCAAGACGAACAGGCCGATGGCGCGCCACAGATAGGCCCATTCGACATCGCTGATGCGATAACTCGCCGACGCGGCCTCCGGCCCCGCCGCCAGCCGGTGCCAGGCGGCCAGCATGGGCATTGCCGCGGCGAAGGCCAGAATGTGCAGGTTGATGTTGACGAAGAAAAACACCACGTTCTCCGCCATGGCCTCATCGGCGACACCGGGCCACAGGACGGGCCGCACGATGCGCGCCGCCAGGGCCAGGTTGGCCGCCGGAATGGCCAGCACCAGCGCCGCGCCGGGATGAGCCGCAATCAGCGCCCAGGCCGATTGCGCGGATGGCCAAACGGGCAGTCGGGCATGGGTGTTTACATTGGCCACGCAGCAATCTTTCGTTTCGACTTGGCGGCCCTCAACACGGGCCCATTTATTGTGGTGCCTTGTAGGTTATCCGGTAAATCGCCCCGGCCCGGTCATCGGAGACCAGGAGCGAGCCGTCACGAAGTTGTTTGACATCGACGGGGCGGCCCCAGGCGTCGCCGTCGGCGTCCAGCCATCCCGTGGCGAAGATTTCCTTGCCCACGGCCTTGTGGGTTTGCTTATCGAAGCGGATCCGCATCAGCCGGTAGCCGTCGGGAACGGAGCGGTTCCACGACCCGTGCTGGGCGACGAAGGCGTCACCCTTGTAGGCGGCCGGGAATTGATCGCCCGTATAGAAACTGATGCCCAAGGCGGCCACATGGGCGCCGAAACTGACGGCCGGGAAGACCGGCGTTCGGGGAAGGGCGCGGCCCTTGAATTGTGGCGAGCGGTGATCGCCGCCGCCGTACCACGGGTAGCCGAACCACAATCCCTTCCCCGGCGCGTGGTTCAATTCGTCAGGCGGGCTGTCGTCGCCCATGTTGTCGCCGCCGTTATCGGTGAAATAGAGATCGCCGGTTGCCGGCTGAAAATCCAGGCCGACGGAATTGCGCACGCCGGTGGCGAAAATTTCCGGCGGTCCGGGGAACCGTGTGAACCGAACCACGGTGCCTTTGATACCATCGACCGCACATATGTTGCAGGGCGCGCCGACGGCGACATAAAGATGCCCATCCGGCCCAAACCGGGCATAGCGCCATCCATGCCATGAACTGTCGGGAAACTCATCGAACAGGACTTCCGGTTTTGCCTTGGCGAGTGCTTTCAAGTCGGGCGCCCAATAGCGGCTCAAGCGGTGTTGCTCGGCGACGTAGAACCACTTGTCTTTCCAGGCGATACCATTGGCCAGTTTCAGATTGTCAAAGAGCACGCCGACGGCATCGGCCTTGCCGTCGCGGTCGTCATCAATCACCGCATGGATGGTCGGCCCGCGGCTACCCACCAAGATAACACCCCAGTCCTCCATGACCACCATGGTGCGGGCCCGCGGTACGCGGGCATACAATTCAATATGAAATCCCGGTGGTAGCCTAATTCGGGTCAACGGCCCGGATTGGGCCGTTGCGTCATTCTTAAAAGCAAATAGGGCGGCCCAAACCGCCAACAGGCCGGCAAAAAGCCCGGCTCTGGTCATGCGGCCCCGACGGCGCCGGCCAAGGGCTGCACGTATTGCGGTTCCGTATCCCAGGGAAAGAACACCCAGGTGTCCTGGCCGACCTCATGGACGTGCGTGTCGACGTGTTGCAAACCTTTCGGCTTGGCATAAACGGTGCCGAAATGCGCCTTCGGCAGGACCTCCCGCGCGGCCCGGGCGGTGGTTCCCGTATCAACCAGATCATCCAACAACAGCCAGCCGTCGCCGTCGCCGGCTTCCGTCGGCACCTTCAGGATTTCAACGGCGCCCCGGTCCTGACCGTCGTAAGTGGAGATGCAAAGCGTGTCGACGACCCGGATGTCCATTTCCCGCGCCACGATGGCGGCCGGCACCAAGCCGCCACGGGTCAGGGCGACGATGCCTTTCCAGGTGCCCAACTCCATCAGCCCGTGCACCAGTATTTTCGAATCGCGGTGAACATCCGCCCAGGTCACCAGGTGGCTTTGGGTGTAATTATTTGCGGTCGCCAATGACGCCTCCTTGAAATGAAGGCGTTGATTTAACTGCATTGTCGGATCGTGCGCAATTCGGGGCACCGAGAATTCTGTGGATAAAGAAAAACGGCGCCCGGGGACTATGCCCGAGACGCCGTTGATCGTTCGAATTCTTTGGGCTGTCAGCGCAGGTACAGATGCACCTCGTTATTGCGCGCCGAGGCCGCGGTCTTTGCCGACACGGCAACGCGCGCCGGCGGCAGGCCCATTTCGATCAAGGAACGCAACACACCTTCCGCATGGCGCCGTGCCTTGTTGGAGTTCAAGGCCACCCGGGCTTGGCCGCCGGACGCAGGCGCCACGGCGACAAGATCAAAGACCGCGTCGGGGCGCTTTTCAAGGACCCGGCTGACGGCGTTGTAGAGGGCTTGTTGGTAGGGCACATCATTGCGGTCGAAGCGGACGACGACCAGAGGGCGCCGGCCGGCGGTGCTCAAGGGTGAACCTGCCGTCACCTGCACACCGGCGCCGGAACCGGCCATGGCCACGTTCAAGAGGCTGCCGCCGTAAATCTCACCGGTTTTGATGCCGGCCGACATGAGGTTCAGGTTGGCGCGCTCCGTCGATACATAATTGGTCTGGCGGCGCACATCGTTGGTAACTTCCTTGAACAGGCGGTCAATCAGAACGTCGGTGCGGTTGACCTCGTCTTCCAAGATTGCCAATTGCCGGTGGTCTTCATCAATGGCGCCGGAGATTGCAAATGAGGCTTTCGCCGACTCGCTCAGGAACGACGACATGGTGGCACTGTTGGAAATCGAATTTTGCAGCGTATTCATCGACGCCACGTCCTGGGCCAGGCGGTCCAGGTCGGATTGGGCGCTTTTAAATTGTTGCACCAAAATGGGGTTGCCGGGCGTCGTGCCGACCTGCAGGCGCGCGTTCACCGCCGCGATGGTGCCGTGATAGCGTTGGGAATTGCTAACCAATTGGGCGCGAAGGCTCTGTAACCCACCATTCTGGGATGAAATATTACCCTGCAATCGCTGTAGTTCTTCGCGAAGTTCAACCACCTTTTTGCCGACAAAAGTGCCGGTGACGGTACCGCCAGTGACGCCTGGAGGCACGAAATTGCCGGTACCCAGCGCGGGCTGGCCGGCGGCGGCGGGCACCTGTGCCGTTGCGGCTGCCGTTGAAGGCGCCGCAGCCTTGGGGGCCGCGGCCGTTTGCGTGTTTCCGCCCGCCGGATCTTCGCCGGTCAGTGACGGCCAGAGCGAATCGTCGGAAAAAGAGCATGCCGGCAACATCAATACCGAGCCCACCAACAACGTCCGGAATGGCTTAAATTTCATCCTGCGTGACAACCTTGTGATTGCGTTACCCTGAAGTTCGCTTCCTGGCTACTTTTTTTACGCCTCATTTATAACCAATTCTTTAATGCGGAAGCGCTGATCCCCTGTTACTTTGAGGCTGATACTACTCAAAGCCCGAAGACACGACAAGTTCCTATTTTCTATCACTTTTTGACCCATACTAGGGTGCAAATTCAGGGTCCGGGAAAGAGCGTTCCCGTGCTTGCCAACGGTGCCGCTCTCAGTTAGTGTCCGCGCGCCCTTCACATGGGGATTGCGCCCGTAGCTCAATTGGATAGAGCGTCTGACTACGGATCAGGAGGTTGGGA
>CAZQPC010000405.1:0-4264 GCA_964595005.1 uncultured Magnetovibrio sp. | reverse complement strand
AAAAATATTGGTGGTAGGGCCCGTCCGTTCCCGTCCCGTAGGCTTCCGCCGTCTCCTGGTCGTCGGCGACGAAAATGCTTTTCGCGACGCGCCAGTTTTTCGGGTCCGCAATGCGGTCGCCGGTCTCGCATCCTTCCACATACTTCGGCCAATGTGATTTCACCCACTGCGGCTGCAGGAAGTTCGCGGATATGGGGTCCCAGCCACGCGCCGCGGCGGCCGTGACGCCGGCCGAGAACGGCGCCACCGCGGTGACCACGATGGGCGGATGCGGTTTCTGATAGGGGCTGATGATGACCCCTTGGGAAAGCTCATCGATATAGGTTTTCTGGGTGCTGATATTCCAGAACTCACCCTTGATGTCGTAGGGCGGATCGGACGCCCAAATCTCCAGCACATGGTTGATGGCTTCGACGAACATGGCCGTGCGGTCACTGTCCAGGTTGCCATAAGCTTCGGCATCCGACTGCAGGCCTCCCGGACTGATCCCGAAGATGAACCGGCCTTCCGCCATATGGTCGACCAGGGCAACCTCGGCGGCGACGGTCGCCGGATGACGGTTCGCCAGATTGACGGTACCGGAACCCAACTTGATGCGTTTCGTGTTGGCAATCAGCGAGGCGATGAAGATCAAGCAAGACGCGATGTTCTCGGCGCCGTCGGTGACGTGTTCGCCAAAAAAAGCCTCCGTGAACCCCAGCTCATCGGCGAACAGGGACGCCGCACGGTCCTCCTTCAAGGTGACGCTCAGACGCCTTGCCGGCGGATGGATGGGCATCGTAAAAAATCCGAGGTCGATGACGCTATCTCCCGGTTTCTGAAGCTCGTTTGTCGTCCAGCGGCGGGCCGTTCTCCGACCGTTAAGCATCATGATAAGAACTCGCCCCTATGAATAAAAATTCATAAATCGAATTCAGCATGCTATTTGAGAATAATGACGCTGCTGACCGGCGGAGCGGCCGATTATTTGGGCGTCGCATCCCCCGCGTCAACGATGACCAATTCATTTTCTCCGACGCCGTTCAGCCGGAATTTTCGCGCCGCTTGATATTCCTCAGACCGGTGACAGGCGACGGCATCTTCCAGGGATGGGAATTCGACCACGACATGCCGTTCGAACTTCTGCGGCCCCTCCAATGTTTCGTACTGGCCGCCACGGGCCAGAACCTTGCCGCCGTATTTGGCTAAAATCCCCGGCACCAAATCCGTATATTTTTTGTATTCGACGGGGTCGTTGATGATCGCCCTCGCAATCCAATATCCGGCCATGTGTTTTTCTCCCTCCACAAGCTCATTCCATATCATCCTATCAGATCGTCGGCGCACATCGGATCGGAATCAAGATATTCTAAAAATGCATATTAATACGCTCAATTAGAATTTTTATTCATATCAATTTGTTTTTATCATTGGGTTCGACAGTCGGGCGAGGCCCCGTGCTGAAGAACTGAAAAAGTTGGGAGACCGCGCAAACGACATAGGACTTTTCCACGGCTTCCCCGGTATGATCCGTCAAGCCTGTGCAATTTTTGGGGTCTCCGTCGCCACAGAAGGATGCAGTACAATGAACCAGTCCGACGACTTCACCGGAAATGATGGGGTGCCGTCGCAGCGTTACAATTTCAACACGGTGGCGGCGGTCGTATTCGTCGCCATTGCCATTACGCTGTTCGTGCTGATCCCTTCGCAAATCGATAAACCACTGATCCTTCTTGGTGCCAGCCAGTCAAATCTGGCACCGGAATTGTTTCCACAGATGGTTGCCTCTTCCTTCCTTATCCTGGGCATTTGGCTTTTCGTAAAAAGTTTTTCGCTCCATCAACACAATGAACTGCGCGATCTTGACCGCGAGGCGATCACCAATGTCTGTGTGACGCTGGTGATCATGGCAGCCTACGTTTATCTGATGGTCAACCTGGGGTTCGTGCTGGGCAGTGCCCTCATGATTGCCGCCATGTCGACCTATTTCGGCAACCGGAACTATGTCCTGACGGCCGTCGTCAGTATCTTTGTGCCGATGGTCATCTTCTTTCTTTTCCGGCGCCTGCTGCTGACCGAGCTTCCGCCCTTTCCCATCGACATCTATCCGCTGACCCACTGGTCGCTGATTTAGGGAACGCGGTGATGCCGGAAATAAATCACATGAACGGAATTGGATTGTTGGATGTTTGAATCATTCGTCGAAGGTATTGGTTTGGCGTTGCGCTTCGATACTTTCGTTTACATATCGGGCGGGTTGTTTCTCGGCATGTTTGTCGGCGCCCTGCCCGGCTTCACGACGCTGATGGCGATGGCGATACTTTTGCCGATCTCATTCTTTCTTGATCCCTTGTTGGGCATTCCGTTTCTAATCGGCGTCTATAAAGGCGGCATTTACGGCGGCAGCATCCCGGCGATCCTTGTCTCCATGCCGGGCACCGGGGCTGCGGTGGCGACCACCTTCGATGGTCCCGCCCTGACGAAAAAGGGCAAAGCCCGCAAGGCCCTGGAAATTGCCCTGTTCTCGTCGGTCACCGGTGATCTGACCAGCGACCTCATCACCATCGCCCTGATCGGCCCGATCGCCGTTGTCGCCTTGATGATGGGTCCGCCGGAGCTTGCCGCCGTGCTGTTCCTGGCCTTGATCGTCATATCGGCGACGTCGAGCGGCGTCTTCGTCAAGGGTTTGCTGATGCTAGCCCTGGGTTTGTTCTTCGCCATGATCGGCCAAGACCCCATCGGCGCACTGTCGCGGTTTTCGTTCGGCATTACGGAAATCGAATCGGGCATACCACTGTTGCCGATGCTGATCGGCGTTTTCGCCCTGCCTGAAATTTTTATCGGCATTGAACGCAAGGCGGCGCAGATCATCAAATCCACCGATTTGAAGATCACCGGCGCTCGCCTTACCTGGGCCGAGTTCAAAAGCTGCGGGCGGACCATCGCGCGCTCGACGATGATCGGCACGTCCATCGGCATGATCCCAGGCGTCGGTCAGGTGGTCGCCGCGTTCATGGGCTATGCCGCCGCCAAAAGCGCCTCGCCGCACCCGGAAAAATTCGGCAAGGGCGAACTGGAAGGCGTTGCCGCGGCGGAAGCCGCCAACAATGCCGTCAACGGCCCGACCCTCGTGCCCCTGCTCACCTTGGGCATTCCCGGCGACAATTTGACGGTCATCTTGGTTGGTGCCTTCATCGCCCAGGGCATGCGCCCCGGCCCCCTGCTGATGGAGGAACAGGGATCGCTGGTGTTCGCGATCTTGGTGGCCATGGTTCTGGCCAACATCTTGTTCCTGTTCATCGGCTATTTCTGCATACCGTTTTTCGCCAGGATCGTCACCATCCGGAAATCGTTCCTGCTGCCGCTGACCCTGGTGTTCGCCTTCGCCGGCACCTGGGTGTTCCGCGGACAGCCGTTCGACCTGGCGGTTTTGGTGCTGTTCGGCGCCTTCGGTTACGCCGCGAAAAAGCTCCATTTCGACGTCACCCCCATGGCCATGGGCTTCATACTGGGGCCCATATTGGAATATTCCTTCGGCCAGACCGTGACCCTGGCGCAGGGCAATCTGCTCTACTACATGTTCATCGAACGCCCCGTGACCGCTGTCATTATCCTCGGCACACCGGTGCTGACCTATCTGTTGTGGCGGCGCAGCACGCGCCTGCGCAACGAAGTGGCGGAACGGCTCCATAATGAAAATTCGGCATAGAATAAGGTAGATTTCGAATTTTCTTTCATAACCCATTCGCCTTAAGCTTTCTATCAATGAATGATAATTAAGAAGTCCGTTTTCATCAGATACTAAACCAGGGAGATTCCACGATGATGTTTCGTAAGATTTCACTGATGTTTTTGGGGGTTGCCTTTGCCTTGGGGCTAGGGGCCGGCAGCGTTAAAGCCGAATTCCCCGAAAAACCCATCACGCTTGTCCTGCCTGTCGGAGCGGGCGGGTCTCATGACCGCAACGCGCGTGTCTTCACCAGCGTCATACCTGAGTTTCTCGGCAACGCGGTGATCGTCAAGCTGATGCCGGGCGCTTCCGGTCAGATCGGCACGGCGGCCGTCGCCAAAGCGAAGGCGGACGGATATACCCTGCTGTTCACCCACAACTACTTTGATCAACTCCAACAGCACGTGAAAAAACTACCCTACGATACCAACAAAGATCTCGTCACCGTTGCGCAGTTGAACTCCGGCAACTTCTCGGTGATCGTCAAAGCCTATAGCACCTTAAAGAAATGGGGTGACTTGGTGGCTTTCGCGAAAGCCAATCCCGGCAAGCTGA
>CAZQPC010000404.1:0-4281 GCA_964595005.1 uncultured Magnetovibrio sp. | reverse complement strand
GACCGGGTCGCCGCGCCCTCAGGAATCCACCAAGCCCCGTTCCTTCAATTCCTCCATGGCCTCGTCGGAGAACTCGGCCTGAGGCTGGTTACCGCCGATGACGAACATCAACAGCTGCTCCTTGTCCGGTTCATCGAAGGTCACGTTCTCGAACCGCCGGGTCACACCGGGCGGAAAGGAGATCACGTCAAGCGGCCCCAGATCAAAGGATTCAACTTCGCCATCGACCTCCCAGGAACAGCGCCAGGTGCCGGTCATGGGAATGAAGGTTTCGTTGGTGTCGTGGTTGTGCATCATCGGGCCCTTGCCGGGCTTGGCGTGGCAGTAGCCCAGATTGAAGCCCTCTGAAATCTTGATCGCCGAGGCTTCCGCCGCGTGTGCACCAACCGGCGATGTGGTCGCCTCATTGGCGCCTTCCGGCGGCTGGAAGCCGATCACATTGTAGAGCGTACGCAGCGCTTCCGGGTGGTTGCTGTCGGGCAGGCCGCCGTCGAAGCCTTGCAAATCCTCGAACCGGGCGACGCGCTTTAGCATTTCGTCCCTGGTAACCCTGATCGACTTGATCTCCATGATGTCCTCCTTGTTCGGCCCGTCACCGGCTCAGATGTAATATCTCATTTTACCCGACACGACGATCCGAGTCTCGCGAATGGCGGCTTGGCGTTCCGCCGCCAGTTCATGGTGGCGGGGGTCGTCGCGGTAGGATTGATAGGCTTCGGCGGAAGTGAAACTCAGGATATGCACCTCATCGGGCGGCGGCGCGAACGTGTTGTCATCGGCAGCCGGCGCGAACGCCTTCTCCATGCGGCCGCCGTGATCAGCCAGGATCGGCACGGTCTTCGCCTCGAAGGCCTGCAGCGCCGCCATGCCGTCTTCGGCTGCGTAAAGGAATGCGATCACCGTGAACATCATCGCTTCGTTCCCTGTATTATTCACCAGCGTTGAATTATTCACATCCGGGCGGCAATGGGAAGCCGGCACGGTTGTATCTTGCGGCGGCGCCGGCCGGTGTTAGCATGCGCCGAAACACCATTCATGGGAGCGGCGGCTGGCCGCCGGGGAGATCAAATTGAAAACCAAGAAAACCGTCCGCGCCGGGATCATCGGCACCGGCTTCGCTGCGCGCTTTCACATGGAAGCCATTGAGCGGGTCTACGCCTGTAATGTGGACGTAATCGGCGTCAACGGCCGCACCCCGGCCAATACGCAAGCCTATGCCAAGGCCCACGGCGTCGACATCGTCGATGATCTTGACGCCTTGCTCGATCAGGTCGACGTCATTCACGTCTTGGTACCGACGGCACTGCACGAAACGATCACCGTCCAGGCCCTGCAACGCGGCGTCTTTCCCATCGTCGAAAAACCGCTGACCGGCTATTTCGGCGGCGGCGACGAGACCTTCAAGGGCCGCCACGCGCCCATGGAGGGCGTCCTGGAGGGCGCCCTGGAAAGCATCCAGCGGATGCTGGACGCGGAGGCCAAGTCCGCGGCCAGCATCCTTTACGCGGAGAACTGGGTCTATGCCCCGGCAATTCAGAAGGAGCGGGAAATCCTGGAAAAGACGCAGGCGCAAATTCTCTGGATGCACGGCGAGGAAGCCCATTCCGGATCGCACTCCCAGGCCTATGGCCATTGGAAGTTCAATGGCGGCGGCGCCCTGATCGGCAAGGGCGTGCATCCGTTGAGCGCGGCGCTCTATCTGAAGAAGGTTGAAGGCCGGGCGCGGTTCGGCACGCCCATCCGGCCGGCCAGCGTCACCGCCCGGACCCACACCCTGACCCAATTGGAGGGCTTCGCCGACGCCGGTCATTTGCGTGCCGATTATGACGACATCGAGGATTTCGCCATGGTCCACGTGGTCTTCGAAGACGGCACCATCGCCACCGTGTTCGCGTCTGAAATCGTCATGGGCGGCGTCCACAACTGGCTGGAGGTCTGTGCCAACAATCACCGGGCGCAATGCAATCTGAACCCCAATGATATGCTGCAGACATACAATCCCGCTGAAGCGCAGTTCGACGACATCTATGTCGTCGAAAAGATCGGCACCAAACAGGGCTGGGCGAAAACCGCCCCCGATGAAGACTTCTCGCACGGCTTCCCCCAAGAGATGGAGGCCTTCTACCGCACCGTGGCCAACGGAGAGGCAGTGGAAAGCGACAGCCAGCTTGCGGCCGACACCATCGCCACGGTCTATGCCGGCTATCTGTCGGCACAACGCGGCGGCGCTGAGGAAGCGGTCACGCAACTGTCCGGAACGTGATCCGGCATTTCCCCCGCCCGGCGGAAAAATCGGCTATACTGACTCCCTGATTGACGTTCTTGGCGACGTATCCTTGGAAAGGAAGCGGACATGAGATTATTCAAACGGCTGACAACGATCGCGAGCGCCTTCGTGCTGACCGCCTTTTACGGCGCCGGCGCCGGCGCGGCACCACAGGCCCTGGGCCTGGTCGCCACCTATGGGGATGTGGACCTGAAATGTAACGGCGTCGAATGTTCCGCCGACTTCACCGCCTTTTGCCTGCAGCAGGACCGCCAATCGCCGGTCCGCGGCACCGGGTATTTCCTGGTCAATGGTGAAATCAAGCTGTCGGCGATGACGGCGTCAGGCGAGCGTGTCGATATCGACGCGGCGCAGCATCTTCGCATGGAAAGCCGCCGCAAGCATCTGGCCGTCCGTCTGACCCTGCCGCAAAGCATGGTAGCCATTGAAGGCGCCACCAAAGTCGCCGTCAATATCTCCGAAGGCGTCGTCTTGTTGCCGGAAACCCAGGCCGGTGACGCCAATCCTCACACCCAGGCGGAAGTCGCCGTGCTGGGCCAGCAGATGCGGGCCATCGGCACCTCCATCGTCGACGCCAATCCGGGCTCCATGGTGACGGCGCGGATTTTGGGCGACGTCATCAACGGCCTGCCGGAGCGCGGCAAGTCGGATGATTTGTTGCGTCAGCGCCTGTGGGACGACGCCGTCGGGCGGCGCGGCGGCCAGACGCCCGCCAACGCCATCGACCGGGCCCGTGGCATATACGAACTTTGCCGCTGGACCGCCGGGCGCGGCACGCCGAACATGCGCGATTGTCTGGAAACCCACCACGACGGGTTGATGGAGTTTCTGAACGGGCAGTACTGGAAGGCGGCGCGGCCGACGATTTAAATTTGCCCCTCAGTCGCCGGGCGCTCACTCCGTTCGCTTGGCTTTCGGGCCTCCCGGCCCGGCGCTCAGTCGCGCTAGGCTCGTCGCTGCGCTCCTCGAACGGAGGTCAATTGCTGGCGGACAACTCGCCAGCAATAGAACTCCCAGCCAACGGGCCTTTGGCCCGCCGGTCGTTCCCACGCCACTGAGAGCGCATGAAAGCTAAGCACTCGCATTGATGTGGGACGTCTATCGAGCCGGTAGACTCGAAGGCCGTGGTCTCACTTCTCGCAATTTCAACTGCGATACTTGCCACAATGTTCGGCGCCCTTGCGCCGCCTAGCGCTACTGGGCGCCGCGCGGTTAGCGCGAAGCCAAGTGAGCGGAGCGAATGCCCTGCGCCTGAGGGGCTAAAACTATGAACCTTGCCTCTCGCCCTATGCCGACCAATGATAAGCCCTCCTATATGCGGAGACTGTCATGGCGAACGACGAGACATTTCACTACGACCCTCGGGGGTTCCACGCCCTCACCTTCCACAACGCCACATCGGCGTTCGCCGCTGGCACCGACACCCCGCGTGACTACCTGGAGCGCTGCCTCGACGTCATTGCCGACAAGGAACCTATCGTCCAGGCCTTCGCCGCCCTCAACGAAACCGGCGCCCGTGCCGCCGCCGATGCCAGTTCGGCGCGGTGGCGGGACGGCCAACCATTGTCGCCCATCGACGGCATGCCCATCGGCATCAAGGACCTCTTTGAGACCAAGGACATGCCGACGCAAATGGGCTGCAAGGCCTTTGAAGGCAACTTTCCGAAGAACGATAATTCGGCCGTTTGGGCGCTGCGCCAGGCCGGCGCGCTGATCGTCGGCAAGACCGTGACGGCGGAACTGGGCGGCAACCATCCGGGGCCGACGACGCATCCGTTCGACCCTGCGCGGACGCCCGGTGGATCGTCGTCGGGCTCGGCGGCGGCGGTGGCGGCGGGCATGCTGCCGGCGGCCATCGGCTCGCAGGTTGGCGGCTCGATCATCCGGCCGGCGGCCTTTTGCGGTAACTTCGCCTTGAAGCCGACCCAGCAGCGCATCCATCGCGGCGAACGCCAGGCGCCCTCCATGAGTACCCATGGGCCGCACGCCGGCCG
>CAZQPC010000403.1:0-4284 GCA_964595005.1 uncultured Magnetovibrio sp. | reverse complement strand
GCGGGCTGTACGGACGATCTCTATGGGTCATTATTAATGCAATTTGGTATAAGGCCTAACCCTCGTTCAACATGATGGCATGGCGCAGCGCCATCACCCGGTCATGTTCGGCCAGGGCGGCGGCGTCGAAATCCGCCGCGGGCCGCCGTTCCGGTTCGAAATGGCCGTAGCGGTCTTCGCCGCGGACAAGCATGGCGCTGTCCGGCCCGTCCGTCGGCCGCACATGGGCCGCCATGTAGCGGATCGCCAGGCCGATACGGCGCTGGCCGCTGACGTTGGCCGCCGAGGCATGCGCCGTGTTGCCGTGGTGCAGGGAAATTTCGCCCGGCTGCAGTTCCAGATCGGCGGACTTTGCCTCATCGATGCCTTCGGCGATGGTCTGGCCCCGGCTCAGCAAATTGCGCTCGTCATCCGTATCGCGATGCGCCAGCTTGGTTTTGTGCGAGCCCCGCAGCATCCGCATGGCGCCGGTCTCGCGGGTTGCCGGTGTCAGGGCCAGCCAGGCGGTGACCACGTCGCCCGGCTCCAACCCCCAATAGGTCAGGTCCTGATGCCAACTGACGTGGGTCCCGTCGCCCGGGTCCTTGATCAACAGTGAAGTGCTCCAACACAGAATGTCGGGGCCCAGCAGCTTCGCGACCGCATCGACGATATTCGGGTGGCGAACCAGGCCGTCCAACCACGTCATCACCAGATGATGCTTGAGGCTGCGCCGCTTGCCGGTGAGCGAGCCGCGGGCCGCCTCGGCGGCCTGCAGCTTGGCGCACAGCGCCGCCGCGTCCGCCGCGCTCATCACCCGGAGCGGCGCATAAAAGCCGTCGTCGAGGAATTGGCTCGCGGCGGCGTCGGTAAAATCACCTGGCATGGCTTTGCGGTTTCCCTGATTTCGGGGATGATGGCGGCGTCACGATGCAAGGTCAATGCGCCCGGGCGCTAGGGCAAGGTCAATGCGCCCGGGCGCTAGGGCAAGGTCAATGCGCGCCGGCGCAGGGGATGGAGCCGAACATGGATCAAGTCGAACTCACCTTGGAAGCGGCCCGCGATTTGTCGCGCCGTTGCTTGCGCGCCAACGGCTGCGACGCCGCCAATGCCGACGCCATCACCCAGGTGATGATCGTCGCCGAGCGTGATGGCTGCGCCTCGCACGGCCTGTTCCGGCTGCCCGGCTATGTCAGCGCGCTTCGCGACGGCCGGGCCAACGGCCGGGCGGACCCGGCGGTTGAGCGCATTGCCGCAGGCGTCATCCGCGTCGACGGTGACCTGGGATACGCGCCCTTGGCGCTGGAACGGGCGCGTCGCCCGCTCATCGACGCGGCCCGGGAAAACGGCATCGGCGCCATGTCCTTGGTCCGGACCTTTCATCTGGCGGCACTTTGGCCGGAGGTTGAAGCGCTTGCCGAACAGGGCCTGGTGGCGCTGGCCATGACAAGCTCGCGCAGCCTCGTCGCGCCGGCCGGCGGCACCAATGCCCTGTTCGGCACCAACCCCATGGCGTTCGGCTGGCCGCGCGCCGACGCGCCGCCCATGGTTTTCGACCAGGCGGTTTCCGTGATGGCCCGGGGCGAAGTGCAAATCGCCGCCCGCGACGGCCGCCCGCTGCCCGAGGGCGCCGCCCTGGACGCCGGCGGACACCCGACCACCGATGCCCAGGCCGCCGTTGACGGTGTGCTGTTGCCCTTCGGCGGCCACAAGGGCTCAAGCATCGGTCTGATGGTTGAGCTGTTGGCCGCCGGCCTGCTGGGCGAGAGCTTCGCCTTTCAGACCTCCGAGGAATTTGCCGACGACGGCGGCCCCGGGCGTGGCGGTGAGCTGATCATCGCCATGGACCCGGCCCGGTTTGGCGACGCCGAAGGGTGGCAAAGCCATGCCGAGACGTTCTTCGCCCGCTTCGACCGAGAGGATGGCGTCCGCCTGCCCGGCGCCCGGCGCCACGCCAACCGGAAGCGCATCATTGACCACGGTTTCGCCATCCCGGCGGCCTTGCACGCGGAGGTATTGACCCTCAGTGAGGGGCCTGCAACCGGTTGAAGGGGGCATGGGTCCGGCGTTCACAGCCATTTTCAGCTTCGCGCCGACTTGTCAGCCCCTGTCAGGCCCCTGTCAGGATACGGCGCTAGCGTGCGGCCATAATATGGACCGATGGAACATGATGGTATGGCCACTGAGATCGACGAAAAACGCAGCCGCTTCCGCCAACCGGTGAAAACCGAGGTTGAGGTCAACGGTGGACTGCCGTTCCGGGGCGGCCTTTTGCATGACATTTCGTCGAGCGGCGCGGCCGTCATGTACCGTAGCGATGCCGCGGCCAATGAAGACCCGATCAAGGCCGGCGACGAACTGGACCTGTTGGTCGGCGGCATCACCAAACTGCCGGCCCACGTGGCCCGCACCTTCGATGGCGGCTATGCGGTGCATTTCAACTGGGGCGTCGATCTGACCGAGGCGTTCCGTTAAGCCATCAATCTAGTCCAGCGCGGCCGCGATCACCGCCAGCGTATCGCCGGGCCGGATCAGCCCGGGAAAATGGCGGCCGGCCAGCAGGCCATCCATGGCGGCCGTATAAGGCACCGGTGCCGCGCCGCTGTGATCCGTATCGTAAATGCGCGCGATCAGATCGCCGGCCCTCACCTCGGCTCCCAAATCAACGACCATCTCCAGCAGACCGCGGCTCTCTGACGTGACGTAGCCGTCCGCGTCGGTCATATCGAGGCGCCGGCTTGGCCGCGTCTGGGCAATGCCGGACAGAATGCCCGCGTGTTTCAGGACATTGGCGATGCCGCGCTTGGCGATGCCCGCTGTCGTTGCCGACGCCGACCCGCCGCCGCCCAGTTCCGTGGTGATGAAGGTCTTGCCCATGGCCTCGGCCGCCGTGTCATACATGCCCAGCGTATCAGGTTCGCGGATCATCAAATGATAAGGCGCATTGAAGGCCTGCATGGCGGCGACGCAGCGCGCTTCCTGCGCTTTATCTTCGAGGACATGGGCGCAGACGAAAGGCACGAAATCCAGGGTCTTGCCGCCGGCGTGAATATCGACGACCAGATCGGCCAGGGGCAGCAGGGTGCGCTGGAAATAGTCGGCGACTTTCGCGCTCGGCCCGCCGCCCGGATCGCCCGGGAACAGCCGGTTCATGTTGCCGCCGTCCAGGGGCGAGGTGCGGCGCCCGGCCAAAAAGGCCGGGTGGTTCATCATCGGGATGATGATGACCCGTCCGGTGACCTGATCAGACGTCAATGTCGCCGCCAGATCCAGGAGCGCAATGGGTCCTTCGTATTCGTCGCCGTGATTGGCGCCCGTCAACAAGGCCGTCGGGCCGTCGCCATTTCGGATCACCGTCACCGGCGTCATCACCGCGCCCCAGGCGGCCTGCTCCGACGAATGGGGCAGCTTCAAATGCCCGTGCTGAACGCCATCACGGTCGAAATCGACGCTGGCGCTGATCGGATTGTCGGTCATGGGGAGCCCTTCAATTCTTGATGAACAGTTCGCGGGGAACATGGGCCAGGCATTCGCAGGCGCCATCGGTAATCAGGATGCTTTCGGTGATTTCCAAACCCCAGCTGTCCGTCTGGCCGGCCTCCATCCACAGCCCGCTCATGAAGTGAAAGGTCATGCCCGGTTGCAGGACCGTCGCGTCACCACGGCGCAGGCTCATGGTGCGCTCACCCCAATCGGGGGGATAGCTGAGGCCGATGGAATAGCCGGTGCGGCTGTCCTTCTCGATGCCGCGTTTGGCCAGCACGTCAAAGAATGCCGCGGCGATATGATCACAGGTATTGCCGGGCCGGGCCTTCTCCAGGCCCGCCTCCATGCCCTCCAATACGGCCTTCTCCGCCTCAAGGAAATGCCCCGGCGGCCGGCCCAGAAACAGGGTGCGCGATAGCGGACAATGATAGCGCCGGTAGACGCCGGCGATCTCAAAGAACGTGCCTTCGCCCGGTTTCATCGGCTTGTCGTCCCAGGTCAGGTGCGGTGCGGCGGCGTCGGTGCCCGACGGCAGCAACGGCACGATGGCCGGGTAGTCGCCGCCGTGCCCGTCGGCGCCGGTGATGCCGGTGTGATAAATCTCGGCGACCAGCTCATTCTTGCGCAACCCCGGTTCCGCGACCTCATTGATGCGCGCGTGCATGGCTTCGACGATCCGCGCGGCGCGGCGCATGTAAATAATCTCCTGGTCCGATTTCACCGCGCGCCGCCAGTTCACCAACCCGGTGGCATCGGGGAAATCCGCATTGGGCAGACAACGCTGCAGAGTCGTCAGGCAGGCAGATCGGAAGAGCGTCG
>CAZQPC010000402.1:0-4319 GCA_964595005.1 uncultured Magnetovibrio sp. | reverse complement strand
CGGCAAACCGGACTGACCGTCTCAGTGCGTACGAAATAGCGCACGATGCTCTAGATCGGCAAAGCCAGCCCGTCGACGATCTCGACATTCGCGACATGTTCAAAGATCTGCGGCGCAACGATGATCTTCGAGCGACGGTCGCCACCGCCGAGAATGATGGTCTGGCGCGCCATCACCGCGGCGTCGACCCAGACCGGCAGATCGTCGGGCAAACACAGCGGCGTCACCCCGCCCAGATCCATGCCGGTCAACCGCCGCGTATCCTCGGGCGCGGCGAAGGAAACCTTGCGCGCGCCGATCTTCTTGCGGACCCGTTTGTTGACGTCAAGCCGGGTTGTCGCCAGGACCACGCAGGCGACGAATTTCGCCTCGCCGGTCTTCGTCTTGACCAGGATACAGTTTGCCGAGCAGTCCAGGCTGTAGCCGTATTTTTCGGCGAACACGGCCGTCTCCGCGTCATCGGGATCGCAGGGCACGATCTCATGGGCCAGCCCCGAGGCCGTGAGGAAGGCATGAACGGCGGCCACCGACGCCATGCTTCAGTCCCAACAGGTGAACGGCTCAAGACCCGGCGTGATGTCCTTGAATTTGAGCACGATGCAGGCCTCGTCCGTACCGGGAATATAGCGAACCTGGTAATGCAGATCGCCGGCGCGTTGCCATTTGGTGAGCGGCTCGGGCCCGCCGAGCGCCCAGGTCAAGGCCGGGATCAAGGCAATCACCGCGCAACGCCAGACGACGCCTGAAGCCCAGAGTGAACGGCGGCCAGGCATGGCCTCAGGGCTCCGACGGATCGCCAATGCCGAAATTGGAGCTCAGATCGACTTTGGCGCGGAGCATTTCCAGAAGCTCGCGCAGATCCTTCCTGAGCACGTCCTGGTCGCCTTTCAGCTGCTGGCGGAAGACGGCTTTCATGGCCAGGATATGGACCTTGATGACCTCCAGTTCGACGCCGGTCAGGCGGGCCCGGCCATCAATGAACTTACACAGCGAATCGCCGATCACCGAGATCAGGTCAAAGCCGAAGCTGCCGCCCTGGCCGCGAATTTCGTGAGCCATGTCGAACATGGCTTCGATGCCGTCCGGCCCGACAACACCGCTCTTCGCGATCTCATTGAATTTCTGCCACAGGTCTTCCAGGTCATCGATCGCCCAGCCCTGGTACTGGCCGATCAAATCGTCGGCGGCGTTGAGGGCGCGCATGATCGCATCCGCGGGGCTGGGGCCGCCGCGCTTCGGGACCTTCTGTGAAATATGCCGCGGGGGCCGGAAAATCTCGCTGTCGGCCATGGACCAATTGATACCGCTGTTGTTGCCTACAAGGCGGTGCCCAGGGGACCCCATTTTCAGACCCTAGGCCTTGCGCCGCTCGCCACCCATGTAGTTGGACCTGGGGTTCGTGCGCCGGCAAGGACCGAAGTACAGATCATTGCGGACGAACGGCCGTTGGTCATCAACCACCGAAGTGACACGCTTGTATAATGCCTGGGCACTCAACGGTTTGGCAAGAAATGCCGAAATGCCGGCGTCGCGGGCCTGTTTGACCCGATAGAGCTCCGTATAACCGGTCAGCATGATGATGGGCACGTAGGGGTTCGGCGAATCCTCGCTGATCCGCACCCGCTTGACAAATTCCAGGCCGTCCGTGGGCGGCATGTTCCAATCGGTGATGATCAGGTCGGGATCAAATTCGACCATCCGTTCAAAGGCTTCGTCGGCATCCATGGCGTCGTCAATGGACTTGACCCCGAAGCCGTTGAGGAACGACGTGATCAGCGAACGGATCTGCCGGCTGTCGTCGCAAACCAACACCCGCAGCCCTTCCAGATTGTAACCAGTATCGTTCATCACTCACCGTGTCGTTATCTCGACGGGTTTTCGCGCAAAAATAAGGATTTTCCAAGCCCAATCGGCAATTTTCAAATCACAACCACGGCAACGGATTTTCCACGGAAAACCCGTCCGGTGTTTCATTTTGCACATTACCTGCCTAAATCTATAGCTAATGAAACTGTCGTATTCCTGACGACCCGCCGACGGGAACCAATAGATGCGATCGCGAGAACCCGGCCCAACCCATGACGGGCCCCGCAACGACCTGCAGACGGTGCGTGCCGTGCTGCCCTACATCTGGCCGGAGAATGCCTGGCATTTACGCGCCCGGGTCATCGTCGCGCTGATCTTCCTGGTGATGGCGAAAATCGCCAACGTCACGGTGCCGATCTTCTACAAGCAAGCCGTCGACGCATTAAGTGCGCCCGGCACGGCGCTCATCGCGGTGCCCGTCGGGCTGTTGGTGGCCTACGGTCTGGTGCGGGTGCTGTCGCAGGCCTTCGGTGAGTTGCGCGACGCCGTGTTCACCCGGGTCGCCCAACGGGCCATCCGGCTGGCCGGCCTGAAGACCTTCCGCCACCTGCATCAATTGTCGCTGCGCTTTCACCTGGACCGCAAAACCGGCGGCGTCGCCCGCGCCGTCGAACGCGGCACCAAGGGCATCGAATTCGTCTTGCGCTTCATGTTGTTCAACATCGTGCCGACGTTGATCGAAATTCTGCTGGTCTGCGGCATTCTTTGGAACCTCTACGGCTGGCGCTTTTCCCTGGTCACCCTGGTCACCCTGGTCACCTATATTCTCTGGACCACCTGGGTCACCGAATGGCGAATCCGGTTTCGCCGTGCCATGAATGAGACCGACAGCGAAGCCAACACCAAGGCCATCGACAGCCTGCTGAATTTCGAGACGGTGAAATACTTCGGCAACGAAGACCACGAAGCCCGGCGTTTCGACGACGCGCTGCGCCGTTACGAGGACGCGGCGGTAAAAAGCGGCGGCTCGCTGGCGCTGTTGAACATCGGCCAGGGCGCGATCATCGCCACCGGCGTGACCATCGCCATGATCATGGCCGGCCAAGGGGTCGTCGCCGGCACCATGACCATCGGTGACTTCGTTTTGGTCAACGCCTATCTGATCCAGATGTTCATGCCCCTGAACTTCCTGGGCTTCGTCTACCGCGAGATCAAGCGGTCCCTGACCGACATGGAAACCATGTTCCAGCTGTTGGACGAAAACGCCGAGGTCGAGGACGGCGCCGACGCCATCGACCTGCCGGCCGGCGGCGGCGACGTCGTCTTCGAAGGTGTTTCCTTCGATTATGACCCCCGGCGCGCCGTCCTTCACGATGTCAGCTTCCAGGTGCCGCCGGGCCGGACCGTCGCCATCGTCGGCGCCAGCGGGTCTGGGAAATCCACCATCTCACGGCTGTTGTTCCGTTTCTACGACATCACCGGCGGCACCATTACCATCGATGGCCAGGATATCCGGGGCCTGCGCCAGGAAAGCCTGCGCGCCACCATCGGCCTGGTTCCCCAGGACACGGTGCTGTTCAACGATACCATCTACTACAACATCGCCTATGGCCGCCCCGATGCCTCGCCCGCCGAGGTGGAGGATGCCGCCCGTCTGGCCCACATCCACGACTTCATCATGGACCTCCCCGACGGTTATCAGGCGACGGTCGGCGAACGCGGCCTGAAGCTGTCGGGCGGCGAACGCCAGCGCATCGCCATTGCGCGGACCGTCCTCAAGCGGCCCCGCATTCTCATTTTCGACGAGGCCACCTCGGCCCTGGACAGCCAGACCGAGCAAGGCATCCTGGCGGCCTTGAAAGAGGTTTCCAAGGACCGCACCACCGTGACCATCGCGCACCGCCTGTCGACGATCATCGAGGCCGATGAAATCCTGGTGTTGGCCAAGGGCGTCATCGTCGAACGCGGCAGCCACCTGGACCTGCTGGCCGAAAACGGCACCTACGCCGACATGTGGGCCCGCCAGCAAGCGGCGGCGGATGCGCAACGCAAGCTGGAAGAAGCGGCGGCTGCGGACGCGCCTTTGAACATGGTGCCGCAAGCCTCAACCCCGGCGGGGCAATGACGGCCTAATACCAAGTTGCACTAATAATGACCCATAGAGACGGTTTTCCAGGGTTTTCGGCAAGGAGCGTGCGCTGTCGCGATGCGGGGCATCGGAAAGCGTGCGCGACGCTGTCCGAAAGCCCTGGAAAACCGCCATTTCGGTCGTTCGTACAGCCCGCTGGAGGGCGTCAGAAACGTTTGACGATACCCCGCATCGCCTGCACGTTCCTTCCTACCCAGCGGGCTGTACGGACGATCTCTATGGGTCATTATTAATGCAATTTGGTATAAGCAGGCCGTTGACGGATGCGGCAGACTCAGCAATGACCGCGTGGAATGGCCGACCGGAGGCGAAACGTGAACGCATCGGGATCGTACTTGTGACCCGGAACGAAAGTGCCGGCCCC
>CAZQPC010000401.1:0-4320 GCA_964595005.1 uncultured Magnetovibrio sp. | reverse complement strand
AGGGCGTTGCCCACCTGCCGCAGCGCGGCAACCTGATCGGCGGCACCATTCTCGACAATGTCACCATGTTCGACGATGACCTGACGGACCAGGCGATCCAGGCCTGTGAGGCGGTGGCCCTGGATAAGGTCGTCGCCGGCATGCGCCTGGGCTATGAGACGCCCGTCGGCGACGGCGCCGTCGACACCATGCCGGCGGGCATCCGCCAGCGCATCGCGATCGCCCGGGAAATCGTCTTCAACCCGCAGATCATTCTGTTCGACGAAGCCAACATTGCCATGGACGGCGAAGGCGACAAGGCCGTTCGCGAATATCTGGAAGGCAAGAAGGGCAACGCGACCATCGTATTGGTCGCGCACCGGCCGTCCCTGCTGCGCATGGCCGACCATATTTACAACCTGGAAGACGGGCACCTGCGGGAAACCACCCTGGACGAACATATGGCCGCCAGCCGGGCCGCCGAGGAAAGCCAGGAAATCACCGAGGCGGCGCCGCCGGCCGAACAATGGCAGCTTTCCGACTCGATCAGTCATTTTCCGGAAGCCTCGGATCTGTCGCTCTGCCTGCCGGCCATGTTGGCCGGTCTGAAATGGCGCGGCGCTTCGCGCACCGTCGCCGAATCCTTGCCGCACATGGCCAGTTCCCTGGACCTGTCGGGGCTGCGGTCAATCATGTCGACACTTGGCTATGACAGCGATTCCTACCGGACCAAGTTCAAGAACCTCGATCCCAGATTATTGCCGTGCCTGTTCGTGCCCGAAAACGCCGGCGCCAAAGTGGTGCTTGATTGGTCGGAAACCCAGGGTTTTCGCATTTTCAATAGCGATACCCTGTCGGTTGAAACGGGCGCCGAATTCAACGAAAGCGGCGAAGCCTACGTATTCAAATACGAAGCCAAGGAGGACCGCGAGGCCGCGCAGCGTCAGGAAGGGTGGTCGAACCGTATCATCCTTCGTTTCAAGGGGTTCATGATCCTGACCCTGCTGATCACCATTCTCAGCACCGTGTTGTCCCTGACGACGCCATTGTTTGTCATGGCCAATTTCAATTTCGTCCTGCCGACCGGTGATCTGCAGATTGAAATGCTGTTGCTCATCGGCGTCGCCATCGCCTTCACTCTGGATTGGCAATTGAAACGCCTGAAGGGGCGGATCATGGCCTTCATGGCGGGGCGCAGTGAGTTTATCTTCGGCAACAGCATATTCCAGAAAGTCCTGGACCTGCCGACACCGTCCATCGAACGCGTGCCCGTGGCCGAGCAGGTGGCGCGGGTCAAGGATCTGGAATCGCTGCGCGACTTCTTCCTCGGCCCGCTTGCCACCCTGGCCTATGAATTGCCGGCGACGATGATCCTGGCCATCGTCCTGACAATTATCAATCCCTGGATGCTGGTGGTCGTGTTATTCGTTGCTGCGGCCTATGCCCTGCTGGGCGGGCTGACCTTCAAACCGCAGGCCCGGCGGACCATGAAGGCTTCCCACCACTTGGCCAAGCGCGATGCCTTTCTGGAAGAAACCCTGGCTAACATGGTGACCCTGAAGTGGGCCGACGCGACGGACCGTTGGGTCGAACGCTACCGTGAACTTTCCGGCACGGCGACCATGGTCGAATTTCGCGCCCTGCAATTCAACGAACGCATTTCGGCGGTTTCCCAGATGATATCCATGGCCGGCGGCGTCGCGGCGCTGACCGTGGCCGGGATCAGCGTCATGAACGGTGCGCTGTCCGGCGGTTCCATCATCGCCTCGATGATCATCATGTGGCGGCTCACGGCGCCCATCCAGAACGCCTTCATGTCGGCCTCGACGATCATCCGGGTGCTCAACTCCATGCGCCAGATTGATAATCTAATGGAATTGAAAGTCGAACATGACATTGAGACCCGTGAGGCCACACGTCCGACCATGAAGGGGGCCCTGGACGTCTCACGGGTGTCGTTCCGTTATTCCATGAACTCTGACCCGGCGCTCTTGGGGTTGAGCTTTGAGGTTGAGCCGGGTGAGATCGTGGCCATCGCCGGTCCCAATGGATCGGGCAAGTCGACCCTGTTGAAATTGATGGTGCGGGCCTATCACCCGCAAGCCGGATCGATCCGGCTCGACGGCATCGATATCCGCCAGATGTCGCCGGCACGGCTGCGCGAAGAGATCAGCTACATGCCGCAGCGCTGTGAGATTTATTACGGCACCATCGCTCAGAACCTGCGCCTGGTGCACCCCACCGCGACCGATCAAGATCTGCAGTGGGCGGCGGCCCAGGCCCACGTCCTGGACGAGATCATGGAACTGGAAGAGGGATCGGGAAGCTGGAAACGCACCGGTTTCGAGGTCCGCGTTTCCGACGCCCAGGCGGACCAGATGCCGAACGGGTTTCGCCAGAAACTTGGCCTGGCCCGGACATTCCTGAAACCGGCACCGTTGATCCTTTTCGACGAACCGGGCAACGGGCTTGATCCGGAAGGCGATACGGCCTTCGTCAATTCGCTGGATTTCCTGCGCGAACGGTCGACCGTGTTTGTCGTGTCGCACCGCCCATCGCATCTGAAAAAAGCCAACAAGATCATCTACCTGGAGCATGGCGCCATCCGCGCCATGGCGCCCTTTGACAACGACAACATGAAGCAGCTCATTTTGGCGAGCCTCGGGTAACCGGCAATGGCATTTGATGAAAGCACCCACGATGCGCCGAAAGTGGTCAGGGGAAGCCGCCACAAAAGGCTGCTATCGGAAGCCATCCAATTGGAAGAGGAAGTGGTGCCGCAGTTCATCAAGCCGGCGCTGTTCGTCGTCACGGCGTTGGTGGCTGCCTTTGCCGTGTGGTCGGCGTTCGTCAATATCGATGAGGTCGCCGTGGCGCCTGGTGAGATTGTCCCCAGCGGCGCCGTCAAGGTTGTCGAACACCTGGAAGGCGGCGCCGTGAGGGAAATTCTGGTTGGCGAAGGGGATCGGGTGGAAGCCGGTCAGGCGCTGGTCATTCTCAACGGCGCCCAGGCGGTCGCCGAGATGGAACAGATGAAGGCGCGGTTTGTCGCGCTGCGCCTCAGGGCCGAACGCCTGAGCGCCTTCGCCGAGGCCCGTGAGCCGGATTTCACCCTGGCTGGCGCCAGTCAGCCGGGATTGGTGCTCGACCAGCAGAAGATTTACCGCAATCAATTGGAATCCCAGCGCACCAGCCGGGCCATCGTTCATTCACAGATTGAGCAACGCAAACGCGAGCTGATTCAGATGCGCGAATCGCTGGCCGTCGCCCGTCAGCAACAAAAAGTCACCGCCGAGATGGTGGTCATGCGCAAAAAGATGGCGGACAGGAAGTTGATCCCGAAAATGGTCTTCCTGGAAACCCGCCGCGCCAAGATTACCGCTGACGGTGAGGTCACGCGGATCCTTGATCAGATTAAGGTGACCAAGCAGACAGTCACCGAATCACAACGCCGTCTGGCCGATCTGGATGCGCAACTGCGCCGTGAATCCTTGGCCGAGATGGGGTCCGTTTCGGCGGAGATCGCCGAGGTGCGCAACGGTATTGCCAGGCTCAAGGACCGGGTCGACAGGTTGGAAGTGACGTCGCCGACCCGCGGTCTGGTCCAGGATCTGAAGCTGCAAACCGTTGGTCAGATCGTGCAGCCCGGGGCGCTGTTGATGCGGATCGTGCCCATTGATGAAACCCTTGAGGCGTCGGTGCGCATTCGCACCAATGACATTGGCCATGTGAAAGTTGGCCAGCCGGTTACCGTCAAAGTGGGCAGCTACGATTTCAGCCGCTTCGGCGGCGTGCCCGGCAAGCTTCACCGCATATCCGCCTCATCCATTGTGGAGGAAAACGGCGACGCCTATTTCAAGGGCTGGGTACAGTTGGAACGTCCCTATGTCGGTGGTGAGCCGGGCAAGTACCCGGTGACGCCGGGCATGAATGTCGACGCGGATATCGCGACCGGGTCGAAAACCCTGCTGGAGTACATGTTGAAACCTCTGTCGGACGCCATGAACCGCGCCTTCAGGGAACGTTGAGCCCAATCAACCCCGGAGAAACGAGGCGATGATGCCCCTGATCATTCCATCCCCCGTCCTGGCCCGCCTGCAGGTCATGTTCGATGCCGGCGCGACCATGGAGGAAGCTGCCGAGGCCCTGGAAATTGAACTCGGTGAGGGCGGCGCCATGGCGTCAATCAACGGCGGTCAATTGCAAGACCTGAAGGCCCATGCCGCGGCCTTGGACAAGAAGGTCAATGCCCTGTTTCAGTTGAAGCGCCTGAAGGAACTGCCCGAAGTTGCCGGCGCGCTGGACCTGATTGCCCATGAGGCCGGGGCGGTATTGCGCGCC
>CAZQPC010000400.1:0-4368 GCA_964595005.1 uncultured Magnetovibrio sp. | reverse complement strand
AACCCGAATTCACCGACATTTCTGGTGCCCCACACCCATTGAATAGCGACGTCAGCCTATGACTGAAGATCATATAGGGGGTTAATTGAAAGTCGCGTATTTGGTTGAATGCCCGCGGGATTTCAGTAAATTTTGAAACGTCGCTCAAATTGAAATTTTTGCACCGGATTTGTGATGCCGGTTTGCGACAAAACATCGCCACCGCTGTGTCCGCTCTTAAGTGACGGCAACGCCGCCCTCTCGCACCCGTACTCAGCCGGAGGATAGGATTAGTCAGCGAAGTTTCGAATTTTACGAAATTTTTACCAATTTTCTTTCTTAATCCTCCTCTGGGAGGATGCAATGAAATCAGGAAATCTAGTCGAATTACTTCCTCGTGATAATTCTTGGTGCGCAGCCAACGAAGAAGAAGCCCTTTGTCATTTGGCGGCTCTGACAAGTCCAGTTGACCGAGCCGCGGAAGCGGTCACCGGTCTTTTAAAAAGGTTTGGGCGTCCAGCAGATATTATCCGCGCTCAAAAGTGCGAGCTTACTAAAGTCACCGGTGTTTGCGAGGACATGGCGAACACCTTTAATTCTGTCCACACAATTTTCTTAGGACTTTTGTGGCAACAGCTTCAGAATTCGAATTCGGCGCATTGCAAATTTCAGATTTCTAATTGGTGCCGTGAACAATTAAGGTCGGAGAATTCGGACGCTTTTCTGGCAGTTCTATATTCACACGGCGATTTCTGCGGCACCACTCCGTACACGGTAGGAACCAAAGGAAGCGTAAAGGTTTATACCCGCGAAGTATTGAAATACGCATTGCGGGCTTACGCAACGTCGATCGTTGTTGTCTTTTCCCGCAAACACGGCGACTCCGACATGAATGACGAAGAATTCCGAAGCATTGAGGAATTGAAATGCGTGTCGGCGCATCTCGGTATTGAGGTTTCTGACGTTATAGTACTCGCGGAGCGCTAAAAACTGATCCTCCCCCTTTAAGTGAGGTGGCTCGGTTTGTCTGAACAGTTTCGAGCCTTTTCGTAAGTTGGTTTTCCGCTCGGTTACGCCGCGACCGGGATTGGTCGGGGCCTGCTGAGGTATGCCTGATCGGGTGTTTTCCCGGGAAGCGATGAATGCGGGCTTGTGTTGTAGAAGTCGATGTATCGGCGCAGGCATTCCCGAGCGACAGATACGCTGTCGTAGGGGACTGTCCAGAATTCTGTGTGTCAATCAGTGTCGGATGCGCGCCGTATTTCTTTGACAGCTCCGCCAATGTCATTTCCTCGCGGATCGCTCCAAGCGCTACCTTGGCTTTGAAATCGCGCGAATGGTTCTTTCGTTTCGTCATTTTAGACCGTCATTCTGATAAGTCGATCCACCTTAAACGCCGGTCCGAATCCCTGCGACCACCTCTATAAGTTTCTGAGACGTGAATTCTTCGACTTCTTCCAACTCGCGAAACAGCATCACGTGCAACCCCCCACACAGGAGCACAATGCACATCGATCAGATAATATCAAAGAGCGTGAGCGGGTCTCGCGGATAATTTCAAAGTTGAACGTGATATCGTTTCTTGTCCCCAGCAGGTGGGTCAATTTTCAGGTCAGATCAGAAAATCATCCGCCGACAGTGTAATCTCGCCAATCAGTTCAATCTCGAAATCCGCCAGCCCGTCGCCGTCGAAATCTGCCTGCACGATTGTGTTCCCGCCGCTGAACAAATAGGCTAGTTCTCCAGCAGTGCCCGACAGTCCCGCGGTGCCGACAAAACTGAACTTTTGCATGCCATGTTGCGTCACATCAGCATCGAACCGGCTGATCTCGATCCGGTCCTCGCCGGACACGAAGTCGGTGATTACATCGCGGTTGCCGGCGCCCACGCCGCTTTCATCAGCATTGAAATAGATAAACCTGTCGCGCCGTCCGAAATCCGAACCGCCGGTCATTGTGTCGGCGCCAAGACCTCCGTATAGCGCGTCGGCGCCCGCCCCGCCATTGAGAATGTCGTTTCCGCCGCGACCGTAGAGCCGGTCTGACACACCGCCGCCGTCCAGCACGTTGACGTCATCGTCGCCACGAAGATTGTCGGCATAGCTGCCGCCGACGATGTTCTCGATGTTCGCGTATGTGTCTCCTTGCGGTTGGCCGACATCGTAGAAGGCCAGAAACCCGGCGCCGCGCTGATCAATCTGGATATCGGCAAACACACGGCCTGTGGCAGTTGAGAAGTCCAGCGTGTCAATGCCGTCACCACCGTCGATGACGTCATCTCCGCTGCCGCCGATTAATACGTCGTTTCCGCTGCCGCCATACAGCGTGTCTTCACCAGCACCACCATAGACGTAGTCGTTTTCGCTTCCACCCCAGATCATGTCGTTGCCGTCGCCACCGTGAAGAATGTCGTCATCCGTACCGCCGGCAATCAGGTCATCTCCCTGACCGCCGTGGATTGTGTCGCGCCCTTTTCCAGCATTCACCACATCGTTGCCACTGCCGAAATCGAGACTAGAGTCCCCGCCAAGGTCGTAAAAATAGTCTGCACCAGAAGTCGTTGTCGTGCCCGACACCTGATTTAGTAGATAGAAGACCTGCTCGTAGAGTGAAAAAGGAACGTAGTTCACCGGATCGACGAACTCGACACTCTCCAAACTGGCTATATTTGTAGGAAACGTGTGGAAGTGCATTTCTTCCGCGCCACCCATCATGGTAGGCACTCCATCTGGCGCATACATCCGTGCGCCTTCCAATCCGATCATGACGTTACTGTCGATGACCAGCCACTGCTGACCGTGGAAGTCCACGATCCGCATATTTGCCGGCAAATTGTACAGGTCGATTTCGGTCGCATCGACCCAGATACTATCCTGCGAGGCATCAAAATCGTCGATCCTCGACAGCAACGGTGCGTTTGTGGTTTCGACCCCGACAAAGCGAAACTCATCAGCTTGGTCTCGGCCATAAACGTGGAAACCTTGGTGACCCCAGCCGTTTTCATTGTTGAGGTGCATCACGAGTTGGTCGTCACCCGTACCACCGTACATGTGATACTGCCCATAAGAAGTCTTCTTTGCCTCCAAATAGTCATCACCGGTATTGCCGGCCAAAAGTCCTCCGCTGCCGTGAGAAATCAAGACGTCGTCGCCGCCCCAACCTTCCAATGTATCATGCCCGCCGCCGCCTAGGATGACATCATCACCCTTCTTACCGATGATGTGCTCCGCGGCCGATGTCGCATAGTAAAGGTCGTCCTGGTCTGTCAGATAAATAGGCATTACAACACTCAACGATAAGGAGAAGCATCGACAGCACTCCCCGAGACGGTTTCAGATGTTCCGGCTTACACTGCAGAGCTTAGATTTCTGGAAAGGGCGCCATTTCCGGAGCTCGAATTATCTTCGGATTGTCGCGGATGCTCTGCTGGACGCCTTTGCGTTTGGCAATCCCGTTAAACGCGGCGACTCCCACCAAATGCGGTCCAATGGGCCTACATCGGTAAAGTCCATGTTCAGTAATTTGCATGCCAGCCCCCAAGCTTTGCATCATCAGTGAATGCATCAGTAATATGCGGGATTGCCAATATTTTGTCGGATTTTTGACTTAAACAATCTGTTTTCGTCTTTTTTTAGTTTTCAATTGACGCCATTTTAGCCCAGATGGAACAAATCACGAGCTAGGAGATACTTTACATGAACCTAGGAAACAAACAATGTGGCAGAATTGTGTAGACTATTCACATTCTCCACTTCAATTGGGTTCTCGTTCTTTCTGGGGCTGATCAGACAATCCCGACGTTCGCGATGCCGAGGTCAATCCGTTCCGGCACTACATCGTCAAAGGTCGGAACAGGGCTGGGCACCACGTCCCGACGCGTGATCGCCACGATCCGGCTCCACTTCGATGCGGTTCATTATTTTGACAATTGTCCTGAGTCGACAAGGCCGGCATCGATCCGTTGAAGCACTGTATCACCTTAGGCTGGAAAGAAGGTCGTGATTCAAGATCAGGAATTCGAGGCGTGAGGTTTCGCTGTCTCAATTAGAGGTTGCAAAATGTTCTGATATGCTCACCTAAGGTACTCAATAGAACGAATGTGAGTCCTTGTAAGGGCCTCGAACCTTTAAATAATCTCGGTTTTGGGGGTATCAAAATGGGGTATCTGTGAAAACTGTGAAACGGCATGCAATTTTGACCCCCATATTGGGGTAATCGGCGTCCAAAAGTGACCCCCCTGATAATTCGGATCAGAAGCTTCCTCAAAAGCATGAGGGAGCAGTCAGGGGATGTTGGTTGTGGAGACGATCGCAAAGATCAGGCGGGCGCATTTCGTCGAAGGCAAGTCGATCAAGCAGATTTGTCGGGAGCTTCGGTTATCTCGCAATAC
>CAZQPC010000399.1:0-4395 GCA_964595005.1 uncultured Magnetovibrio sp. | reverse complement strand
CAGCGGGCTGTACGGACGATCTCTATGGGTCATTATTAATGCAATTTGGTATTACAGGGCCGCGTCGATGGATTTCAAAACGTCATGGTCGCGGTTGAAGGCCTTCTTGATGAAACCGACGAAAGCGGCGCTTCTTGCCCGGTGGGCGCGGCGCACGCCGGCGTCGATGCGTTCGTAGGAAATATCCTGGCGTTCGATTTTATCGGTGAACATGGCGGTGTCCTTTCTTTGCTGTCTTGCGGCGCCGGACCGACCGGGGCCGTGTCTGTCTGAACTGTTGAAATGAATATATATATGTTCTAAAAAATAATAAATAACTTGTTTATACATAAATTCGTGAAATAAATTCACTTATAAATTTTGCCCAACCGACTTGAATGCCGGTGACACTGGTCGATGGCTGAAAGTTATTGAGCGTTGACCGCGATCCGCCGATCTCCAACAATTGCCGTATCTTTGAAGGGGAAGAAATACCATGGCGGAACGGAACGTGAGTGACGCCGAAGCGTTGATTGCCGCGCGCGCACGCAACGTGTTGCCGGCCGGCGGTTTCGGCAACGTCACCTTCGATGTGGTCATCCGCGAGGGCCGGGGCGGCCGGGTGTGGGACGAAAGCGGCAACGAATATCTGGATTTTCTGTTGGGTTCGGGACCCATGCTGGTCGGCCATGCGCATCCGGACGTGAGCGCGGCGGTGCAGGCGCAGGTGGCGCGGGGGTCAACCTTCTTCGTCAACAATGAACTGGGCGTGCAATTGGCCGAGGAGATCGTCGCCGCCGTCCCGTGCGCCGAGAAAGTCCGCTATCTGTCCTCGGGCTCGGAGGCCACCTTCTATGCCATGCGGCTGGCGCGGGCGCACCGGGGCCGTGGCAAGATCATGAAATTCGAGGGCGGTTTCCATGGCATGAGCGATTACGCGCTGATGAGCATGGCGCCGGCCCGGCCCGGCAATTTCCCGCAAGCCGCGCCGGACACGGCCGGCATCCCCGATTCCGTCCGCGACGAGATCCTGATCGCGCCCTTCAATGACGCCGAGACGGCCGTCAGCCTGATCCGCGAACACCAGGACGAATTGGCCGGCGTTATCGTTGAACCTCTGCAACGCATGATCCCGCCGGAGCCCGGCTTCCTGGAAGCGCTGCGCGACGCGACCCGTGAATGCGGCATGGCGCTGATTTTTGACGAAGTGGTGACCGGCTTCCGGTTCGCCTACGGCGGCGCCCAGGAATTGTATGGCGTGGTGCCCGACATATGCGCGCTGGGCAAGGTTATCGGCGGCGGCTATCCCTTGGCGGCGGTTGCCGGGGGTGACGACTTCATGAAGTATTTCGACGCCGCTGAAGTCGGTGCGGAAAACGCCGTCAAGCAGATCGGCACCCTGAGCGGCAATCCGGTGGCCGCGGCGGCAGGGCTGGCAACCTTGCAGATTTTGAAGCGCGACGGCGCCTACGACGATCTGTTCGCCGCCGGACGCCAATTCATGGACGGCCTGACCGCCTTGTTTGCCAAACACGGCCTGGCCGCCCAGGTGCTGGGCGAGCCGCCCATGTTCGACATTCTGTTTACCGACGCACCGGTCACCGATTACCGCGGTGCCGCGCAAAGTGACGGCGCGAAGCTGAAACTTTTCAACGACCAGGTGCTGGCCGGCGGATTGCTGAAAGGTGACAACAAGTTCTACGTCTCGACGGCCCATACGGGGGCCGATATCGCCGAAGCCCTGGATATCTGCGATCGCGCCGTGGCGGCGGTGGCCGCGACGTAATCCCGTGAACTAATGGATGTGCAGCCCGCCGTTCACGTCAAGCACCGCTCCAGTCACATAGGACGATTGGTCAGATGCCAGGAACAGGCAGGCGTTGGCGATCTCCTCCGACGTGCCGAGACGGCCCATGGGGACCCTGGCGGCGATCTGATCTTTGAGTTCACGGGTCATCCGGCCCTTGGTGAAGTCGTTATCAATGGTGCCCGGCGCGATGGCGTTGACCCGGATACCCTCGGGTGCCAGTTCGCGGCCCAGTGCCTTGGCCAAGCCAATGATGCCGGCCTTCGACGTGGCGTAATGTGAGCGGCCGAAGACACCGCCGCCGTTCTGCCCGGCGATGGACGAGATGCAGACAATGGCGCCGCCGCCGCGTTTTCTGATTTCCGGGATCGCCGCCTGTGACATATGAAAGTTGCCGTTCAGATTGACGTCGATGATCTGCTGATATTCGTCGGCGGAAATGTCATCGATCGCGGTGCCGTAAACCACGCCGGCATTATTGATCAGGATATCGATGCCACCGAAGTCGGCGGCGACCGCGTTTACCGTCTCAATGCATGCCGCACGGTCGGCAACATCGCAAACATAGGCGCGATGACTGTCACCCAGTTCTGCGATACTTTCCTGAAGCCCCGCTTCGTCGATATCCAGCAACGCCGTCCGCGCGCCGTGGGCAGCGAACAGCCGCGCCGTGGCGCGGCCGAAGCCCTGCGGCGAACCGGCGCCGGTGATCACCGCGACGCGGTCCGCCAGCAGGCTGTTGAAATCGGTCATTGCAGAAGTAACTCTTTGAAGATGACTTCCTGCACGTTGCCCGGCGCCATGACGTTGTTGAGAATGCGGACCATGTCGAATTTAAGCTGTTCGGAACCCTTCTTGCCGACCAGATCCTGACGTTCCTGGTCGCGCAGATGAATGATCACGGATTCCAGAATTTCCGGCTTCTTTTCCTCGAACAGGGCTTGATCGCGGCTGTCCATGCGCACGGCAACGACGGCACGCAGGAACGGTGCTTTGCAGCGGCCGGTCTTTAGATCCGCCTTGATCTGAGGCAGTTCGACGACGACGGGAATGCCCAATTCCAGTTCAGCGGAGGTCTTCTCGCGCTCAATACCCAGCACGGAATCAAAGACGCCGAACATAAACGCGCCGCCGCCGCCAACGATCAGCAGGCCCAGGAATCCCAGGCCACCGATGAGGGCCAGTTTCTTTTTGCTCTTCTTCTTCTTTTTCTTTTTCTTCGGTTTTTCCTCCTCGCCGCCAAGGTCGTCGGCATTTTCTTCAGGGTCGGGCACATTGGCGTCAGCGGTCATGATAATCTCTCCCTTGTCGCGGACTGGAGGTCCGATTTTCTTTACAGTAGTCCAAATATCCGGCAGCGGGACAACACTTTGATGCCGAAATGCCGCCGCCGCGGATGGCTCACCCGGCGTAAGGTGAGAAATAGGCCGGGTTCATGCCGGCTTCGGCCCGCGCCGCTTCGTTGAAGGGCGGTTTAATGTTGCCTAAAAACAAGGCCTCGACCAGATCGTGGAACGCTGGTACCGGGGCGACGCCGCGGCGCCTCGCCAAGTATTCGAACCAACGCACACCGGCGGCCACGTGCGGCACTTCCTCGCGACCGATGCGGGCCAACAAATCCGCCGTCTCTTCATCACCGTTGGCACGAAGCCGGTTGACGGCTTGCGGGGTGGCATCCAGGCCACGCGCCTCCAGCACCATGGGAACAAGCGCCAACCGTGCCATCAGGTCGTGCCGCGTATTTGTGGCTGCCTCCCAGAGACCGTCGTGGGCTGGCAGATCACCGTAGCTGCCGCCAAGGGCGGCCATGCGGCGGCGCAACAGGTCGAAATGCCGGGCTTCGTCCCGGGCCACCCCGACCCAGTCATCGTAAAAGGCGCACGGCATGTCATCTGCGGCGAAACGCGCAATGAGGTCCCAGGCCAGGTCAACGGCATTGAATTCAATATGGGCGATCGCATGGATGAAGGCGAGACGGCCGGCTTGGCCGCCTTTGCGCCGCCGCGGCATTTCCCGGGGCGCCTTCAGTTCCGGCTGCGCCGGGCGGGCTGGGCGGGGCGGCGGCGGCATCGACCCGATATCCGTCAGGGCGCCGTCAAACCATGCATCGGCGGCGGCCTGGGTCCGGGCCAGTTTGCCCTCCGGGGTCGGATCATTGAGCACCGCGCAGGCCGCGGCGGTTAATGTCGGCGGGATGCCCGAACCGGCCTTGATCACAAGGATTTCACGGCCGCCAAGACGTCCTCGGCATGGCCCTTCACTTTGACCTTGGGCCAGACCCGGCGGATCACGCCATCACCATCAACGAGGAACGTGGTCCGCACGATTCCCATGAATTCGCGGCCCATGAATTTCTTCATTTGCCAGACCCCGTAGGCTTCGCAAAGGGCGCCATCTTCGTCCGCCAACAGGGCGAAATTGAGATCGTGCTTGGCCTTGAATTTGTCGTGCCGCGCCGGGCTGTCTTTCGAGACGCCGACGACAACGGCGCCGGCCTTGCCGAATTCCCGCGCAAGGTCGCGGAAGTCCTTGGCTTCGACCGTGCAGCCCGGCGTCATGTCCTTGGGATAGAAATAGAGGACAACGCTTTGGCCCTGCAAGTCATTGAG
>CAZQPC010000398.1:0-4450 GCA_964595005.1 uncultured Magnetovibrio sp. | reverse complement strand
TGTGAGTAAAAAATTTAGCCAAAAAGAAAGGATGGCCGCCCTGACCATCCTCGCCGGCAATTTCGCCGCCACAACACCGGAGGCCGCCGGGCGCTGTACCCGCGTTGTCCACCGGGGCGGTACGGAATATATCGTCAACGCCTGTAACGACTGCCGGGTCGTCAATATCCGGCGCAAACGGCGCGGCATCGCCATGCCGGTCATGCGCACCTACAACGTCCAGGGACGATCGAAGTTTCAGATGTCCTTCAAAGGCCCGGGCCGTTCACGCATATCAAGTGAAGTGCCCTGCGAAGGCGCCGCCGGCGCCGGTGTCAATGTCATGGACCCGAAAGCACCCCAGACACCGCAAAAGCAATGCATCACTTTGAAGACCACCCCGGTCGGCGGCGTCATGCTGGTCAACAACTGTTCGAGCTGCCGCGGCGTCGCCGTCGAACGCTATGCCGCCAACGGCCAATCCATGGGCCGTCAGGCTTATAAGTTGAATCCGCTCTCGGTGAGAGCCGTCAAATCGAAAGGCGCGGCGCAAGTCGGTTATCTGGCCGAGGTTGCCTGTAAGTCCTGATTGGCGCGTTCGTCTGTACCCGTTTGTACTCAAAAGTACGCATGGGTACTCGAATGTACGCATTTATCGCAACTGCCCCAACATGTATATAAGGAAAACAAAGACTTATCCATGTCCACAAATGCGACCATATTTGCGTCATTTGTCTCATGTGTACGCAAACCGTCGCGTCTTCCGGGCATCGGCGGCCGAGGCCACGGCGCTTTCCGCCGTTGTCTGGTTCCCTTCCCCCGAGGCCAACGCGCAAACATCGGTCCCGGCGGTTCTCCGACCCGACCCGAGGCCAGCGCGGAGTCCTTTTCACAATGTAAAATAGCGTGCAAC
This sequence comes from uncultured Magnetovibrio sp., assembly GCA_964595005.1. Taxonomy (GTDB): domain Bacteria; phylum Pseudomonadota; class Alphaproteobacteria; order Rhodospirillales; family Casp-alpha2; genus UBA3470. The sequence continues at coordinate 3,558 of CAZQPC010000398.1, read as the reverse complement.
TGCCGGTCTTCCGCAGCGCATGTGACTGACATAGGCAGGCCGAATAAGAATTTCAACCCATCAATAGAATATATTTTTATCAACCGAATATTTCGACCAATGCCGCCACACCCGATTGGCGTGCGGGGCGATCCTCCGCTTTGCCGAGTCTCGAGCAAACCGCAACCGTTCGCGCGAAGTCGACCAAACTCTTCAGACAGTCCAGCCAGGCCTTTCTTGATCGTCGCTGCTGGCAGGTTCGAAAATTCTGACGGTGATCGATTTACCTCCGCTATGAGGGCCCACAACAGACTTCAATCGTGAAAATTCCGCGCCGACGAATTTGACCGCCGTTGTGAGGCGGTAAAGCGGAAGTGAAATGGGGCAGGCCTTGGCAACCACACATGACCCAAGGTGGAAATTGAGGAGGAACGCTATTCGGCGTGGTCGACACTTTCGAGACGGAAAATCCAGTGTTCCGGAAGTCCATGCGCTCTGGCTCCCTCCCGGAGAAGCGTGATATAGCGGAGTGATGGGCTTCCGTCTTGGTCCTTGCCGTCCGCTATATAGGTAACCGCGTTGACGTGATTTCCGCCAATGTCTTCGGCACGAAGCCAGAGCATGCGATAACGCCAACCGGGGATACCTTCGCTCGCATTCAGCCGGACCAACTCGCGCCGGCTGATCCGGTAAAGGACACCCCAGACATCTTGTTCCATGTCTGGGCTTATGTTCGCCGGCGCCGCCTTGCCCTTGGGGCGACCGTCGAGATTGAACCGCAGGCAATAACGCGTGATTCGCCCTGCCCGCCACTCCGTCGGCCGCATGCGGCGCCGCTCGCGAAACGCACTGTCATGCATATTGGCGCCATAAGCGAAATACCACACGGAGTCGTTGGGATGGCCATTGAGGGATAGCCCGCAAGCACGATACCAGAGCCGGGCCAGCGGCCAGACTCGAACCGCCACCGGAATCCAAACCCGCCTCACGCCGTATCGCAAAGCACGCCACATCAGTCCCGCTCCCACCGCACCAGCCGCCGATAAATAATCAGCTGCAAAGCGGCGGCCAATACCGCCACAATGAAGACCACCATCAGCGACATCGCATCGGCGATAGCCGCGCCGACCAGCGGCAGAAGTGCGCCTGGAGAGGCCAGTGCATTGAAATAGGCAGAATAGGCCGGGCGCTGTTCGTTCGGCGAAATTTCCATCAGATAGCCGAGATACCCGATGGTCATGCCGTTGACCAGCGCGCCGATCAAGAAAAACAGCGCGGCAAACGCGGCAAGCGTCACCGACGGCACAATACTCGATACGTTGGCGAATATGACAAGCGCACCAAGAGGCGGTACAAGCCGCAGCCCGCCGACGGCCTGCAACAATGCGAGTTTTCCAAACCGGTCACCTATCCGTCCCCACAATGCATTGGATGCCAGCGACCCCGCCGTCTGTGCGCCCAGCAAAATGCCGACGTCGCTCACACCCAGACCAAGGCTGGTCGCGGCAACGACATAAAACGGCAAAGCCATCAGCGTCGCGCCTCCCAACCATTGCGTATAGAGAAATAGTCGAAATCGGCCATCCGACCGCAGTACTTTCAATCCATCTCTGAGAAAATGGCTAAAATTCGAAACGACGGAATCTTCTTTCGGTGACGTCGTCGGCTCACCTGCCGAAACGAAGCTGATCGATGAGATGAACATCAGCACCGACGCCAGCGCAAAGATCAGCGCATATGCCGTGAATAGGGTTTCGGTCGCCAGGAGCCGGTGAACGATGGCGGCAACGCCAAGGGCCAGAAGACCGCCGCCGAAAAAGCGCCAGGCCAGCATTCGGCTTCGTGCACCTGACGGGATCGAACGACCGACAATGTCATTGTAGGGTACGGCGACGATTCCGCTGACGAATGCATATAGCGTCCAGAGCACGAGAAATCCGCCGGCAAACCAACCGCTTACGGGTTCGCTGACCATCGCCAACAGGAGCGCGATCAGCGCGAGACAGGTGGCCCGGCCGAACGCGCCAACAATGTAGAAAGGCATGCGGCGCTCGGCCTGCTGGGCGAGAAAGCCGACGACAAGCTGTGGCAGCAACCAACCAAGGCGCAGCACCGCGCTTGCCGCGCCCACCGCGTAAACGCTGCCGGTCAGATGGTTGACGAGGCTGGCGACGATTGTCGCGGAATCCACCGCCGACGATCCGGCTTGGAACGAGGCACCGGCGCCGGCGATCTTCCAGAAAACATGTCCGCCTGCTCTCTCTTCAGTGCCTTGAGAATTTTTTGCCGTTTTTTCAGGCCGAGGCATCGAAATTCGCCTCCGCTTGGCGTGCCTCCCGAATATCTATCCCACTCCACCAAAGAAACAGCAGGCCGGGACCGACCATCAAAACGATGCTGAGAATATGATTGAACAGGATCATCGCCAGGGCCTGTTCATCGGGGACAGCAAGAAGACTCAGCGAGAAACCGGATCCAATAACGAAACCGCCGGGCACCCGGATAAAACGCGCGAGCACCAGAGCAAATCCCGCAAACACCATGAGAAACAAGTAGTCGAACGGTGTCAAAACGACACCGACCGCGAGCCCCGCCCAAAGAAAATGCGTCGCCGAAATGATCTTCATCAGGACGCTGGCCAGAATTGCGCCAACTTGGCGCCGACGGTCGCGCGGCCAAACGATGCCTTCCCGGATCGCCGCCCTCAGCCCTTCGAGGCGGGCGCCGCCTCTAGCGGCCAGCCAATCGATCCACCGACTTATCGGTGCCTCATCACGACCCAACGGTGAGCGGCCGACGAACAACAGGTAAAGCAGGATGGAAAACAACACGAGGTTCAAGCCGCCGGCAACGGCAAGGCCAATCCTCACATCGCCATCTGAATTCGGGATTTGGCCGACCATCGCAACGAGTGCGGCGAACAGCGCAAATACGATCCCATCGAGAAAGCGCTCGACGGCCGTCGTCACCAGAATGCAAGCCCATCGCAAGTCTTCCAACCGCGCGATCAGCCACGAGCGCACCAGCGGGCTGACACCCAAGGGAACAAGAACCGCGACCCCATAACCTGCGAGGATTGCGCCAAATAGCCTAAAGCTAGAAATCGGCTTCAGATCGAAAACAATCTGCCGCCATTTCCAGCCCCGCGTCAGTTGCTCAAGAAGGATGGTGCCAGCCAAAACAATTAGCCAGGCCAAGTCAGCCGTCGCAACGGCGGAAAGAAACTTTTCAAGGTCGAGGTCTTGGTAGAGCCAGAACAGCGCGACGATCGCGAGGATGGCGCCAATCGAAGGCAATATCCAGCGGATTATTGGGCCATGGCTGGTTAGGGTTGAGATCAACTTGGGTTCTAACAATCTGTCCTGCAACGCACCATCACGGATTGTGGCGGAAGGATGCCGCGAACGGAAGCGTCCGACACGAGAAGGTGAAAACGGTGCAATGGTCGTCTTGCCACGAGTTCAAATCATGATGTAATGGATGATCGCTAATTCCGGCTATGAAGAAACCTTCTGGCGAGCCGTGATTTAATACCAAGTTGCACTAATAATGACCCATAGAGACGGTTTTCCAGGGTTT
>CAZQPC010000397.1:2851-4479 GCA_964595005.1 uncultured Magnetovibrio sp. | reverse complement strand
GCCAGACGTTGACGTCTTAATTTGCGTTTGATTTGCCGTCGCCGGAGATACCTAGTGTTTGATAGAGACCGCAGGTGGCGATGTTCAGTATTTCCTGCTCGCTGCTCATTGAATGAGCAACATATACGGGATGCCGAAACACGGGCGCCTCTTCGTTGACGGACAATCTCCCTGCATTGACGTGGGTTTCGATGACCCTCTTGGGAAAATAGCCGGAGCCGCCGTTGGCGAGAATGTAATTAAGACCGAGCGTACCCAAATTGAGTGTCATGCCCGTGTTGGACAGTTCCGGAAAGTGCAGGCTGTGAAATGTCAGAAACTCCGGCCCCCAGTCCACGACAACATAGTTTTTCGCATCGTCTGTCTCCGATGTTCGCACGTAGACGAATTCGTCATCGAATAAGTGCTCAATACGTAAGCCTGGGCGGTTTTGGGCCGTGTACATGATCCCGAGATCGATAGTGCCATCCACCAGCCGTATGGTTTGGCGGTCAGGTTGCCCGTATTCGGCTCGGATTGAGATGTACGGTGCATTCTCTTTCATCCATCTCAACCAGCCGATGAGCAGACCATCCCAGAAGCTCAATTGGCCGCCGATCGTAAGCATGCCACGGAAACCTTCGGGCACAGCGATGTTGTGGAGGGCCTGCTCCCAGAGTTGGATCATGGATACCGCCGTTTTATGGAACTGCTCGCCAGCGGGCGTCAACACGACGCCTGATTTCGCTCGGACAAATAATCGCCGGCCCAGGGCTTGTTCCAAATTTTGAATTCTAGTGCTGACGGTCGACTGTGTGACATTCAGCCTGTTTGCCGCTTCGACGAAACTGCCGCCGGCGATCACCTCCACAACGGTTTTTGCCAGAACAACATCCATGTAGCACCTCCTCGTCGCCGCAAATATATATCTAAATAATCGATGCAAAATATCAAAATGTTTCGTTTTTTCAATTCATAAAATTTTGCTATCAATTTGCTGACGGTATGTGGAATTGCGAGGAACCGATGCGAATGCCGCTTCTCGCCCCGAAGTCGAAATGAATTCGCATCGCCTGAACGATCTGCACTACCAAGCGCCCCCACCAAGACACACGCCGCATGAAAGGATGGTGATGCTAAGGGGAATGCCGGATCTCCTGGGACTGCATTCCCCTTTACCTCTCAGTGTCAGCAATTCGCGAGACTCTACTGAGACGCCAACCACTGAACTGACTGGCTGTCTGACTGGCCGTGGGGCAGTCCCATCTGGAGATATCCAAATCGATGCTAATCACTTGTCAGTGTGTTCGGGCCAAACTGATGTGCGCACTATATCGGTCAATCGGCCTTCTTATTATCGTGTTTTTCTGCAGTGCCGTCGAGGCCGTGGCCGGTACAGCGGCACCGTCCATCATGCCGCTTGGCACACCAATGCCGACCTTGGCGCCGGTCATCGAAAAGGCGATCCCCGGTGTCGTCAATATTTCCGTACGCGGCCGAGTTGCATCGCGCCGCAGAGCCCCCTTGGATGATCCCTTGCTCCGACGTTATCTGGGACTCCCCGAAGCCCCACGAGATCCCGCGTTCGAAGCGAGTGGTTCCGGCGTCATTATCGACGCCGAAAAAGGCTTTGTCGTCACCAATGACCA
>CAZQPC010000397.1:0-2841 GCA_964595005.1 uncultured Magnetovibrio sp. | reverse complement strand
GAAAATGCGGAACAAATTACGGTCACCCTTAGTGACGGACGGAACCTGAAAGCGACTATCGTGGGCACCGATCCGGTGGCCGACCTTGCCGTGCTTAAGGTTAAGCCGGATCGGCTCAGCGCGGTGGAGATCGGTAGTTCCGCAGCATTGCGCGTTGGAGACTTTGTTATCGCAATTGGCAATCCATTTGGCATCGGCCAATCCGTCACATCGGGGATGGTCAGCGCGCTCGGGCGGAGCGGGTTGGGCATCGAGGGTCTCGAAGGTTTCATCCAGACCGATGCGTCGATCAATCCCGGAAATTCTGGTGGTGCCTTGATCAATCTTCGCGGTGAATTGATTGGCGTAAATACCGCTATCGTGACCTCAAGCGAGGGCAATGTCGGAATCGGGTTCGCCATCCCGACAAGCATTGTCAAGAATGTCATCGAACAGTTGATCGAGTTCGGCAAGGTGCGTCGCCCAAGGCTCGGCATTCGCACCCAAGATGTTACCGCCGAAATTGCCGACGTCTTGGGAACGAAGCGAGAGCACGGCGTCGTCGTGGTTAGTGTCGAAGCCGGCTCGACGGCAGCGCGCGCGAGGATTCATCCGGGCGATATCATATTCCAAGTGAACGGTCAGGACTTGCGCGATGGCGATCATCTGAGAGCCCTGATTGGCGCAATGAAAGTTGGCGAAATATTGCGATTTGGAGTTATCCATGAACGGAAAATCAAGGCGATTAAGCTCGTCCTCGCTGATGACCTTCCCGAAACTCTTGATGGCAAGCTGATTGACGACCGGTTAGGTGGCGCCACCTTCGGCGTCATAGACGTGGCGCGCTCCGTTACCGAAGTTTCCCGTCATCTAGAAATTGTCGAGGTCGAGCAAGATAGCGCGGCGTGGGTGGGAGGCCTCCGGGAAGGCGATGTCATTATCGAGGTGAACCGCCGTCCTGTCGATTCGCTTGAGACTTTGAAGATGGCGTTCGGGCTGCCCACACCGGCATTGGTTCTCAAAATTGTCAGAGAAGACGAATCCATTTTGGTGCTGATCTCGTGAGGCTCCGCGCCGCGAACGACGGGAAGCCGCCGATCTACGCCTGGTTGGAGCCGGGCGACGTTGACAAGGCCGCCCGTTCTATAATCGATTTGGCGCCAAACGTTGAAGGCGTCGCCATCGGCACGCCATTTTTTGTCGAATACGGCCCGCCCGGCGTGCGCCAATCGATGCACTCACTACCGGAGCTTGAGCTGTTCCTCGACTTAAAATATCACGACATCCCCAACACCGTCGCGGCTGCGGTTCGCGCGGCAATCCCACTGGCACCAAAGATAATCAGCCTTCACGCCGTGGGTGGAGCCGCGATGATGCGTGCGGCCGCCGCCGCAATCGAGCACTTATCACAACGCCGTCCATTGTTGGTCGCCGAAATCACTGCGTCGTGTTCCGTTCCAAGGGCGCCAGCCGACAATCCGCGAACAGGCGATGGCGGAGCGCATCAAATTCGGCTGATGGATATGGCACGCGCATCGGGAATGGATGGCGTTCTATGCAACATTGCGGAAATTACCGACCTGACCAGGCGAAATTGCAGACACTTGGCAATAGTGGCGGACCGGCGAGAGCAAGAACAAACCCTCGGGCCCCACACACTAGGCATTTCCCAAACTGATCGAAATTCGATTGAGGACGTGTTGATCGAAATTGTATCGCTTAGTCGGTTAGCTGGGTTGGATAGCGTCGATACGAATGAGATTGGGAATATCTAATGGGAAAATTACCGTACAACCCCGCCAGCTTCGATGACGGCATTTCGCGGTATCTTCGGCACATTCGAAAGTTCGAGAGGCTTTCACCGGAACGTGAACGACAATTGGCAGTGCGTTGGCAGTGCCAACGTGACCACGCCGCCTTCAACGGCCTCATCAACAGTCATCTCAGGTTCGTTGCTCATGTCGCATTCAAACATCGCGGCTATGGGGTGCCGGTTTCCGAGTTAATTAGCGAAGGAAACTTGGGGCTGGTCAAGGCCGTGATGCGCTTCGAGCCAGACCACGGCGTACGCCTGAGCACATATGCCATCTGGTGGATTCGAACTTCCATCTACGATTTCATTGTGAAGGCGCAGTCCTTGGTCAATGCCGGTTCGGTTAGCCTGAAAAAGGCTATGTTCCTATCGAACAGGAGAGCAAAGGCCCGCATCCAGGAATTGCACGCGGGAAACATGACGAGTGAAGATCAACGCGGCCTTGCACGCGATCTCCGCATATCTGAGCGCAATCTGTCGATGTCTAATAGCGCGTTCGGGTTCAGAGATTTGTCTTTGAATGCCCCCGTCTCAAACGAGAGCTCAAACCAAGAATTGATTGAAACGTTACCGGCCAAGGGCCAGACGCCCGAAGAAGTTCTCTCGTCCCGTGAAGAACGCCGCCTGCTACGTGATACGCTGGAGAAAGTTCTTCGCCGTCTGCCTGCACGTGAACGCGACATATTTACAGCGCGGCGATTGATGGACGAACCCATACCGTTGCGGGTGCTTGGCGCGGATCATGGGATTAGCATTGAGCGGGTCCGCCAATTGGAATTTCGCACATTGTTTAAGGTTCAGGAGGCCGTGAAGAATTCACAACTTCAATCTTACAGCATCCTCTCTGGCAAAGCGGTCAAGGTTCAGCAACGGGGATTGCCGAAAATTGGACGGGGAGAGTGTTGATGAGTAACTCGTGGCTGTTTTGGGCTTATCTATCCGCAACTTTGGCGGCGCTGACAGCCGCATTCGCGAAAATTGGTGTCGACGACATCTAATACCAAGTTGCATTAATAATGACCCATAGAGACGGTTTTCCAGGGTTTTCG
>CAZQPC010000396.1:0-4499 GCA_964595005.1 uncultured Magnetovibrio sp. | reverse complement strand
CGGCTGACGGCGGCGGGGCCCTTGGCCGGCGCCATCGGCGCGGTGGTCGGCGTCAATGCGGACGGTGACGGCCAAAAGGTTTTGGACCTGCGGGCCCATGATATCTTGACCGACCGTCTGCGCGGCGCACCCATCGCCTGGGTGATATCCGAGGAAGCCGACGACCCCATTGCTGTCAATCCGGACGGACGCCTGGTGGTGGCCGTCGATCCCCTGGACGGGTCATCGAATATCGACACCAACATGTCCGTGGGCACGATTTTTTCCGTCCTCGCGCACGATCCGACAAACAGCGGTGCGGACGGCCACGTAAAACCGGCGCCTGGGCACCGCCAGGTGGCCGCCGGATACATCATTTACGGCCCGCAAACATCGCTGGTCCTGAGCCTTGGCGAGGGCACCCACATGTTCACCCTCGACAGCTCTTGCGGCGTTTTCTGCTTGACCGAGGAAAACGTCACGGTGCCGGCCGCCGCCCGCGAGTTCGCCATCAATGCCTCGAATTTCCGTCACTGGAACCCGCCGGTGAGGGCCTATGTGGATGATTGTCTGGATGGCGAAACCGGCCCGCGCGGCGAAAACTTCAACATGCGCTGGAACGCCTCGCTGGTTGCCGAAACCCACCGCATTCTTTCGCGCGGCGGGGTTTTTCTGTATCCCGCCGACAGCCGCGCCGGTTACGGCGAGGGCCGCCTGCGGCTGGTCTACGAGGCCAATCCCATCGCCTGGTTGATGGAACACGCCGGCGCGTCGGCAACGACGGGAGAGCGGCGGATTTTGGACATCGACCCCGTTGATGCGCACCAACGGGTGGCGTTGATCTTCGGCTCGCGCGATGAGGTGACGCGCATTGAGCGCTATCACGCGAACCCGCGATCGCATGCTTTCAACTCTCCCCTGTTCTCTGAGCGCGGCCTGTTCCGGTCGCGCCGGGCCGGGTGAGGGGACAGCCATGTCATTGCGTCATCCGATCATTTCCGTCACCGGTTCGTCCGGCGCCGGCACGTCGTCGGTCAAGGATACCTTTGCGCAGATCTTCCGCCGCGAGGAGGTCAACGCCGCCTTCATCGAGGGTGATGCCTTTCACCGCTACGACCGGGCTGAAATGAAGGCCGTCATGGCCCGCGAGGCGAAGAAAGCCAACAATCACTTCAGCCACTTCGGTCCCCAGGCCAACTTGCTGGAAGATCTGGAGGCGGTGTTCCAACAATATGGCGAGACCGGCACCGGCCGCACCCGCCACTATGTCCACGATCACGACGAGGCCGAAGCCCTCGGCAGCGATCCCGGCACGTTCACCGAATGGCAGCCCTTTGCGGACGGAACCGATCTGTTGTTCTACGAGGGCTTGCATGGCGCCGTGGTCACTGACGAGGTCAACGTTGCCCGGCACGCGGATCTGAAGATCGGCGTCGTCCCGGTGATCAATCTTGAATGGACCCAGAAGCTGCACCGCGACCGCGATGCGCGCGGCTATTCAACGGAGGCGGTCACCGATGTGATCTTGCGGCGCATGCCCGACTACGTGAACTACATCTGTCCGCAGTTCACACAGACGGACGTCAATTTTCAGCGCGTGCCGACCGTTGATACATCGAACCCTTTCATCGCCCGGTCAATCCCGACGGCCGATGAATCCCTGGTGGTGATCCGCTTCCGCGATCCCAACGGCATCGATTTCCCTTACCTGGTGTCGATGATCCACGACAGTTTCATGTCGCGGGCGAACGCCATCGTCATCCCCGGCGGCAAACTGGATTTGGCCATGCAACTGATTCTGACGCCGCTGATCCTGCAGCTGGTGGACCGCCGCCGGCGGGCCGCCTGAGGTGTGATGCCATGACCCCGAAAAAGCGATCCGAAGCCTACACCGCCGCCATGCAGGCCTACCGGGCGACCGCCGCCGCCATGGCCGCCCGATGCCGCGCCGCGGCGGCGACACAAACCGAACCTTCGAAGAAAGAGGAAACAGCGAATGAGCACGACAACATATGACGCCGGCGTCAAGGAATACCGCCAGACCTATTGGGCCCCGGCCTATGCGCCCAAGGACACGGACATTCTGGCCTGTTTCAAGATCGTCCCCCAGGACGGGGTGCCGCGCGAAGAGGCCGCCGCCGCGGTGGCGGCGGAATCGTCGACCGGCACCTGGACCACGGTCTGGACCGATCTGTTGACGGATTTGGACTATTACAAGGGCCGTGCCTACCGCATCGAAGCCGTGCCGGGCGACGACGACGCTTTCTATGCCTTTGTCGCCTATCCGCTGGATCTGTTCGAGGAGGGTTCCGTGGTCAACGTGATCACGTCGATCGCCGGCAACGTTTTCGGCTTCAAGGCGGTGCGGTCGCTCAGGCTGGAGGACATCCGTTTTCCGGTTGCCTACGTGGTCACCTGCGGCGGGCCGCCCAATGGGATCCAGGTGGAACGCGACATCATGAACAAGTACGGCCGCGCCATGCTGGGCTGCACCATCAAGCCGAAGCTTGGCCTGTCGGCGAAGAATTATGGCCGCGCCGTTTATGAATGCCTGCGCGGCGGCCTCGACTTCACCAAGGACGACGAAAACGTCAATTCCCAGCCGTTCATGCGTTGGAAACAGCGCTTCGATTTTGTTGCCGAGGCGCTCAATCAGGCCGAGACCGAAACCGGCGAGCGCAAGGGCCACTATCTGAACGTCACCGCGCCGACCGTCGAGGACATGTTCCAGCGCGCCGAATACGCCAAGTCCCTGGGCATGCGGATTATCATGCACGATTTCCTGACCGCCGGGTTCACGGCCAACACGTCGCTGGCCAACTGGTGCCGCGAGAACGGCATGCTGCTGCACATTCACCGCGCCTTGCACGCCGTCTTGGATCGCAATCCCTATCACGGCATCCACTTCCGGGTGCTGACCAAGATGCTGCGCCTTTCCGGCGGCGATCACCTGCACTCGGGCACCGTCGTCGGCAAGTTGGAAGGCGACAAACAGGCGACGCTGGGCTGGATCAAGCTGATGCGGGACCGGTATGTCGCCGAAGACCGCTCCCAGGGCCTGTTCTTTGATCAGGACTGGGCCCACATGCCCGGCATGTTCCCGGTCGCGTCTGGCGGCATTCACGTCTGGCACATGCCGGCCCTGGTTTCCATCTTCGGCGACGACGCCATTTTCCAGTTTGGCGGCGGAACGCTCGGCCACCCCTGGGGCAACGCCGCCGGCGCGGCGGCCAACCGGGTCGCCCTGGAAGCCTGCACGGAAGCCCGCAACCGGGGCGTCGAGTTGGACCGCGAAGGCGCCGATGTGCTGCGCGCCGCCGCCGGCCACAGCCCGGAACTGGCGGCCGCCATGGAAACCTGGAAGGAAATCACCTTCGAATTTGACACCGTCGACAAGTTGGCCACCGCCTGAACGGCCCTGAAGGAGTTCACGACCATGACTGATGTCCAAGACTACCCGTCCCGCCTCAATGATCCGGAAAGCCGGCGCCATGAGACCTTTTCCTATCTGCCGGCCATGAACGCGGCCGCTATCCGGGCCCAGATATCCTACGCCCTCGACCAGGGTTGGAACCCGACTGTCGAACACGTGGAGCCGGACCGCGCCGGCAATACCTACTGGTACATGTGGAAACTGCCGCAGTTCGGCGAGCGCGACTTGGACCGGGTGATGCGCCAACTTGAGGCCTGCAATCGGGCGAATCCGAACCATCATGTGCGCTTTGTTGCCTATGATAACGCCAGGCAATCCATGGGCGCGGCCTTTGTCGTCCACCGCGCAAACAACTGACCAGACAGTGATTTCCTTGCCGCCCTGAAAAACCGGCCCTGGGGGCTGGACTCTCACGCCCATATTGGCGACAAGCTAGGGGTCGCGGTCGCTGCTGGGGGTTGGCCGTCACCCGAGCGATTTTGGCCCGTGCCAAATGGCTGTCAAATGCCGAGGAGACTGAGACGATGACGGTTGCCCACGCGGACATGGCGAATGCCATCCGCTTTCTTTCCGCCGATGCCGTGCAGCAGGCGAACTCAGGCCACCCGGGGATGCCCATGGGGATGGCCGACGTGGCGACGGTGCTGTTCACCAAGTTCCTGAAATTTGACCCCAGCCAACCCGATTGGCCGGATCGCGACCGCTTCGTTCTGTCCGCTGGGCACGGTTCCATGCTGATTTATTCCTTGCTGCATCTGACCGGTTATGAAGCCATGACCATGGATCAGCTGCGCAATTTCCGGCAGCTCGGATCGGCCACCGCCGGGCATCCGGAATACGGCCATGCGCCGGGTATTGAGACGACAACGGGGCCGCTGGGGCAGGGCATTGCCAACGCCGTTGGCATGGCCCTGGCGGAACGCATGATGAATAGCCGCTTCGGCGACCATTTGGTCGATCACCATACCTACGTGATCGCCGGCGACGGCTGTTTGATGGAAGGCATCAGCCACGAGGCGATCTCGCTGGCCGGCCAGTTGAAACTGGCGCGGTTGATCGTTTTTTTAGATCGGAAGAGCACACGTCT
>CAZQPC010000395.1:0-4501 GCA_964595005.1 uncultured Magnetovibrio sp. | reverse complement strand
TCGGTTTGGGTGAAATCGCCCCCATCATACGCAATATCGTCAACGCGTCATCGCTCCCCGTGATGGTCGACATGGACGATGGTTACGGCGACGTCAAGAATGTGGTGCACACGCTCCATACTTATGAGGCCATGGGCGTCGGCTGCGTCTTCCTTGAGGATCAGGTTTCGCCGAAACGGTGCGGCCATATGGAGGGAAAACAGATTGTCTCCGCCACCGCGATGGAGGCGAAAATCCGTGCCGCTGTTGGCGAGCGTCTGGATAGCGAGACTTTTGTCATCGCGCGCACGGACGCACGAGCCACGCACGGCCTCGACGAGGCGCTCCGCCGCGGCGAACGTTACCTCGGCGCGGGCGCGGACGGCCTCTTCATCGAATCGCCGCTCGACGTCGAAGAGATGGAGGCCATTGCCCAGGCATTTGATGTGCCGCTGCTTGCCAACATGTTGGAAGGCGGCAAGACACCGATCCTCAAACCGGCACAACTAAAATCCCTTGGCTATCGGATGGCCATCTACGGCATCTCGCTGCTGATGCAGACCACCCGCGTCATGCAGGCCGTGCTGGAGGATTTGAAGACCGAGACGTTCGCCATGAGTGGCACGGGCACCGACTTCGACGAGTTCAAGCGGATCGTTAACTTCGACCGTTGGGGCCAAGTCGAGGACGCCTACAAAGGCGATTGAGGTGCCGCCTCACCGATCCGCTGTCAAACGCAGCCAACGGGCATCGGTCGTGTCCTGTCGCAAGCCCAAGTGGACTCCCAACCGGCCACCCCGTCTGCGCGAAAAGCAGACATTATCCGGCCCAAAATCGAATTTTCGAAATTGATGTCCGTTTTTGGGGGAGACCTCTGCGAAACTCGGAAAGTTATGGAATTCACATCCAATATTATTCCCTCCCCCATCAAAAGGGAGGAAGAAGATTAGCGGTCTCGCGGAATATTTCTCATTTTTGCAGAGGGCTTTTTAGGGGAGAAAGCGGACGCGAGATGACGCCCGCGAAAACGTCTCCTGTTGACCCGTTTGAGACTTTGAAGGGCGAGCAAACGAATGCTAATCTCCCTTCATGAGAGATTAGTATTCCGATTTTAATGAATGTGTAGAGTTTGATGAAATTATTCTGCGCCCTTTTTGTCGCTTTGTTTTTCTTCGTCAGCCCATCATTAGCGGAGAAAACTGACTGGGACGGTATGTTCAAACGGGCACATGAGGCGGCAAGTGTTGGTAAACATCGCGAAGCAATTGAACTGTTTTCGACTATCCTGAAGCAGTCATTTATGATTTTGGCACCTGAGTGGCATGCAATTCTATTGGTTAACCGCGCCGGTAGCTTTCATAAATTACGTGATTATCCTTCCGTCATATCTGATGCCTCGGCACATATCGAACTGGCGGATCGGGAAGGCGGTGTTTCGGTTCATCCCACTGCATACTATCTACGTGGAGCCGCTCAAATGGAGCTGGGTGAGATAGACGCTGCTATTTCAGATTTCGACAAAACGATTAGCATCGATCCCAAGTATGTGCCGGCATATGCGGACCGAGCGGTCGCATACGAGCAAAAGGGTGGCGAGGCGAAAGCTATTGAGGATTTTAAGTCTGCCCTCGCTATATATCCCGAGTTTGTGCAAGCTAACTTCAATCTCGGTGTTCTGTATGTCAGAAAGAAGATGTTTCGCGAGGCTATTAAACACCTCAATTCCGTAGTCAACTTGCAACCGGAGTTTGCACCAGCTTTAGCGGCACGAGGTCAGGCCCGACAGGGGATCGGACTAACGAAGGCCGCCATTCGAGACTTTGAGAAAGCCTGTGAATTGGGGTTTACGCCAAGACGTGGCGATCCAATTTCAATCGAAGCGTGGAAAGAGAACTGCGCCAAATAGGCGTGGAAGGTCTCCTATTGGCTATCAGCAGCTGTTCCCCGCCCTCTGAATTTCCGTCCGCTATTGGCCCCAGACCTGCCCCAGCACGCGCTGGAAATTTCCGCCCAGATAGGCCTGCACGTGGTCCGGCGACCAGCCGCGTTCAATGAGCGCCGCGGTCACCTTCGGCAGATCGCTGTGCTTGTTGCAGTCCGCCAGATAGCGGGCCGGGATGTCCTCGCCGAAGGTCCGGCAGTAGGCGTTGATGGATTCCCAGCGCCGCCGGGTGGTGCGCTCGAAGGCCATGCGTCCGTAGTCCGCGCCGGTGGCGATGTCGGTGCCGAAACCGACATGGTTGACGCCGGCGACGTCGACCAGATGGTCCAGGTGCCTGAGATAGTCGTCCAAGGTCGGTTTGCGGGCCGGGTCGCCGTCCCAGCACATGGGCCCGTAGATGCTGGCGCCGATGACGCCGCCGCGTTCGGCGACGGCGCGGATGATGTCGTCGGTCTTGTTGCGCTCCAGATCGGCCAGGGCCCGGGCGTTGGCGTGGGTGATCAACAGGGGCTGTTCGGAAAGCTCGATGACGTCCCACATGGTGCGCTCGCCGACATGGCTCAAGTCGATGGCGATGCCGATGGCGTTCATGATGCGGACCGCGTCGCGGCCGAGCAAAGTCAGGCCCGCTTCCTCGGGCTCCAGGCAGCCGTCGCCCAAGGCGTTGCGGTAGTTGTAGGTGGGCTGCATGATGCGCAGCCCCAGGCGGCGGAAGAAATGCAGCCGGTCCAGGTCGTCGCCAACGGGCCGGGTGTTCTGCCAGCCCATGATCAGGCCGACCTTGCCGGCGTCGCGGGCCCTGTCGAAGTCGGCGGCCGTCTCGATCAGCAGCCAGGGCGTGTCCGGTGCCGCCAGGCGGCCGTGCCAGCGGGTGATCTCCTGGCAGGCCTCGGGGAAATCCGCCTCGAAGTTGCAGACCGTGACGTTCAGCGCGTCGATGCCGCCGGCCCTCAGGTCGGTGACGTCGCCGTCGCAATGGTAGACCAGGCCGTCGATGACCAGGGAGTCCCGGTGCAGTTGGTCGGCGTCCGTCATGTCGTCGCCCCCTCAATGATTTCCAAGGTTCCAATCCAGGCGCAAAACCAGGACCTCACGCCTCTTCCAAAATTGACGCCTAGTTCCCGAACGCGTTGATCCCCGTCTGCGCCCGGCCCAGAATCAGCGTGTGGATGTCATGCGTCCCTTCCAGGGTGTTGATGACCTCCATGTTCAGCATGTGGCGGATGATGTGGTACTCATCCGATATCCCGTTGCCGCCGTGCATGTCGCGGGCCTGGCGGGCGATCTCCAGGGCCTTTTGGGTGTTGTTGCGCTTGATCAGGGAAATCATTTCCGGCGTCGCCCGGCCCTCTTCCTGCAGCCGGCTGACCCTGAGCACGCCTTGCAGACCGAGCGTGATGTCGGTCTGCATGTCGGCCAGCTTTTTCTGGATCAGCTGATTGGCCGCCAGCGGCCGGCCGAACTGCTCGCGGTCGATGACGTATTGGCGTGCCGCGTGCCAGCAGAACTCGGCCGCCCCCATGGCGCCCCAGCTGATGCCGAACCGGGCCCGGCTCAAACACGCCAGGGCGGCACCCAGGCCCTTAACTTCGGTGAGGCGGTTCTCTTCGGGGACGAAGACGTTGTCCATGGCAATCTCACCGGTCGACGAGGCCCGGACGCCGAACTTGCCTTCGATCTTCGGCGTTTGCAGGCCGTCCATGCCGCGCTCCAGGACGAAGCCGCCGAACTGGCCGTCGTCGTCCTTGGCCCAGACCACCAGGATATCGGCCAGCGGCGAATTGGTGATCCAGATCTTGTTGCCGCTCAGGCGATACCCATTGCCATCCTTCTTCGCCCGGGACTTCATCCCCGACGGGTCCGAGCCGTGGTCGGGCTCGGTCAGGCCGAAACACCCGATGTGTTCGCCGGTGGCCATCTTCGGCAGGAAGCGCTGTTTCTGTTCCTCTGAGCCGTAGCCGTGAATGGCGCCCATGGCGAGGCCCGACTGCACCCCGACGGCGGAACGGAAGGCCGTATCGACGCCTTCCAGTTCCCGGCAGAGAAGTCCGTAGGCCACATGGCCGAGACCGGGGCAGCCGTAGCCTTCGAGCACACCGCCCAGGAAACCCAGCTCGCCAAACTCACGCATCAGGTCGCGGTCGAATTTTTCGTTGCGGTTCCAATCCACGATCACCGGCATCAGGCGTTCGGCGCCGAAGCGCCGGGCCATGTCGCGGACCATGCGCTCCTCTTCGGACAGTTGATCGTCTAAAAGAAACGGATCGTCCCAGGCGAAGGTGGGTTTCCCGTCGGCCATGGCGTCAGGTCCTTTCCAGCACCATGGCGATGCCCTGGCCGATGCCGATGCACATGGAGATCAGGGCATAGCGGCCACCGGTGCGGTGCAACTGGCGGGTCGCCGTCAGGGCGAGGCGCGCACCGGAAGCACCCAGCGGGTGGCCGATGGCGATGGCGCCGCCGTTCGGGTTGACGCGCGTATCGTCGAAGGCCATGTCCAAACCCTTCATGCACGACAGCACCTGGGCGGCAAAGGCTTCGTTGATTTCAACCACGTCCATGTCGGCCAGGGTCAGGCCG
>CAZQPC010000394.1:0-4506 GCA_964595005.1 uncultured Magnetovibrio sp. | reverse complement strand
TCGACCTTGCGGAACATGTTGAGGCCCTTGCGGGCATCAAGCAGCGCGATGTCCTGGGGCGTCGAGACGATGACCGCGCCGGTCACCGGCACGCGCTGGGCCATGGTCAACTGGGCATCCCCGGTGCCCGGCGGCATATCCACCACCAAAACGTCCAATTCACCCCAATCCACATCGCGCATCATCTGCTCCAGGGCCGATTGCACCATGGGGCCGCGCCAGATCATCGGCGTGTCTTCCTCGACCAGAAAACCGATGGACATGACTTTGATTCCATAATTTTCCATCGGCCGCAGCGTCTTGCCGTCGTCGGAGACCGGCTGGCCGGTGATGCCCATCATGCGCGGCATGGACGGCCCGTAAATGTCGGCGTCCATGAGGCCGACCTTCTTGCCGGCCGCCGCCAGGCCCAAAGCCAGGTTGACGGCCGTGGTCGACTTGCCGACGCCGCCCTTGCCCGACGCCACGGCAACGATTGATTTGCAGCCGGGAATCATTTGTCCGCCACCGTCGCCCTGCGGACCACCTTGCGGGCCGCCGGGCGAGGCACCTTGCGGCGGCGGTGGCGCTTGGCCCGCGCCGCCGTCTGCCCGCTCTGCCGTCAGCACCACGGTGGCGGTGAGAACACCGGGCAGCGCATGCACGGTTTTTTCCGCTTCCTTGCGCAGGGGTTCGAGATGCGCGCCGCGGTCCGGGTCCACTTCAATGGCGAAGGCGACGTGGCCGTCCTTGAGCTGAATGCCCTTGACCATGTCGTTGGAAATAATGTCCTGGCCGCTGTCCGGATCCGTCACGTTCCCGAGAGCGTCCAGAATTTGCTGTTCGGTTACCTCTGCCATCCTTGCAAACTCCGTTTGATCTGCCGATATTTCAATTAGTCCGCGGCTGGCAGTATTCCGGTCAATGCGAACGTTGCATCATCGGGACCGAGCGCCTAAAACACCTGCGGCTTTGCGCTGTATGATAGGAAGTAGCGCAAGAATACGAATTTACAAGTTCGCACTGTCTTTGGGCGGCACATTTATTTGAGGAAGGACGAACCATGCCTTGGAAAATACCAGGCGGTAAACAACAAGGCGGCGGCCCGTGGGGCGGCGGCGGCGGTGGCGGCAACGGCGGCGGCGGTCCCTGGGGAGGCGGCGGTGGCCCCTTCGGTGGCGGCGGCGGGCGTGGGCCTCAACCCCCGGACATCGAGGAGATGCTGCGCAAGAGCCAGGATAAGGTGAAAAAATTCATGCCCAGCGGCGGCGGGATCAAAGGGCTCGCCTTGTTGGGCATCGCGATTGTCGCGATCTGGGCTTTCAGCGGCGTGTACCGCGTCAATCCGGGCGAACAAGGTGTTGAGCTGTTGTTCGGGAAATACGTCAAGCGGTCCGGGCCGGGCCTGCACTTCTGGGCGCCATCGCCCATCGGTGACGTGATCAAGCCGAACGTCGAGCGCACCAATACCATCAATATCGGCTTTCGCGGTGCCGGCGATGTCAACCGCGGCGGGGCCCGCGACGTGCCTCTGGAAAGCCTGATGCTGACGTCGGACCAGAACATCATCGATATCGATTTCGTCGTCCAGTGGCGGATCAAGAACGCGGCGGAATTCCTGTTCAACATCCGTGACCCGCAGGCCACCATCAAGATCGCCGCGGAAAGCGCCATGCGCGAGGTTATCGGCCAAACCACCTTGGAAGAAGCGATCACCACGAAACGTCAACAGGTCCAGCAGGAATCGAAGGTTTTGCTGCAGAAGATTTTGGATCAGTACGGCGCCGGGGTGTCGATCGCCGAAATTCAGATGCAGAACGCGGATCCGCCACAGGAGGTTATCGATGCCTTCAATGACGTGCAGCGAGCGAAGCAGGATCAGGAACGGTCCGTCAACGAAGCCACGGCCTATAAGAATGATATCGTTCCACGGGCCAAGGGTCTGGCGCAAAAGATGCTGCAGGACGCGGAAGCCTATAAACAGCGGGTCATCAAGGAAGCGCAAGGTGAAGCGAAGCGGTTCCTGTCCGTTTATTCGACCTACTTGGATGCCAAGGACGTGACCACGCGGCGTCTGTTCCTGGAGCGCATGCAGGATGTCCTGAAGAAGTCCGAAAAGGTCATTATCGATAAGGGCCAGGGCGGCAGTGGCGTGGTGCCTTATCTACCGTTGCCCGAACTCAAGAAACGCAGCGGCCAATAGGAGCGACCGGATCATGAAAAAAGCCAGCCTTGCCATTCTCGGTGTCGTCGTCGTCGCCTTGGGTTTTGTCGCCAACAGCGCCCTGTTCACGGTGCACCAGACAACCCAGGGCTTGGTTCTTCAGTTCGGTAATCCGATCCGCGTCGTCAGGGAGCCAGGCCTGCATTGGAAGTTGCCGTTCTTCCAGAACGTCGAGCTCTATGATCGCCGCATCCTTGATCTGGATCCACCGGTGCAGGAAGTCATTTTGGCCGACCAAAAGCGTCTCAATGTCGATTCCTTCGCCCGCTATCGGATCACCGATCCCCTGGAGTACCGCAAGCGCGCACTGACGGACGCCAACTTCCGCGATGTCTTCGGACGCCGCCTGAATGCCGCCGTGCGGGCCGAGATCGGCCGCATTCTGTTGGGTGACATGCTGACGGAGAAACGCGCCAACAGCATGAAGGTCATCACCAACAAGATGAAGGCCTCGGCGCCTGAATTCGGCATCGAAGTGGTGGACGTGCGTATCGGCCGTACCGATTTGCCCGATGAGACGGCCCAGTCCGTGTACAACCGGATGAAGTCGGATCGTATCGCCGACGCGGCGCAATTACGTGCCGTCGGTGAGGAACAGAAACTGCGCATCCAGGCGGAAGCCGACAAGGACCGCACGATCATCATCGCAGAAGCCCAGCGCTCTTCCCAAATCCTGCGCGGTGAAGGCGAAGGCGAACGCAACCGTGTCCTCGGTCTGGCCTTCGGCAAGGATCCCGAATTCTTCGATTTCTACCGGTCCATGGAAGCCTATGGGGAAGCCTTGGGTGAGGGCACGACCATGGTGTTGAGCCCTGATTCGGAGTTTTTCCGGTTCTTTGGTTCAGCAAAAGGCAAGTAACCACACGGCGAGGCACATGACCGACCTTCTGACCGCCCTGGCCCTGGCCGTTGCGCTTGAAGGTATCGCCTATGCGCTGTTTCCCGACGGCATGAAGCGGATGATGATGGTGGCCCTGGAGCAGCCGGCCGCCAGCCTGCGCATGGCCGGGCTGACGGCGGCCGTTTTGGGGGTCGGCATCGTCTGGCTGATACGTGGCGGCTAAAATGTTGAACCGCCCCCTTATTACCCACCCCAGGCCATGCTTCGGCCACATTCGGGCGGCATATGATGATCACATGTTGGAGGGCAGGCATTGCGCCGCTCTTTCCTAAGGTCTTAAATCATGGGCGGCCCAGGGCACTGCGAGGCTCGCCGCCGCCAAAACGATGAGGTTCGAGATATGAATTCATTAGCAATTGTTCGTCGTGGCGCAGTTCACGCCAGGCACCGTACTTTTGAACGTGCGGCGATGGCCGTGGCCGCCGTGTTGTTTGTGACTTGGGCGGGGTTTGGTACCGCGCAGGCTAAAACGGCACCGGAAAGCTTTGCGGATTTAGCGGCGAAACTTCTGCCGTCCGTCGTCAACATTTCGACGACCCAGACCGTCGAAGGCCGCGAAGGCCCGACCATACCGCAGTTGCCGCCGGGTTCACCCTTTGAAGACTTCTTCAAGGAATTTTTCGACCGCAACGGTCCGCAGCAGCGTTCGCGCCGGGCGACGTCGCTGGGGTCCGGGTTCGTGATTTCCAAGGATGGCTACGTGGTCACCAACAACCATGTCATCGCCGACGCCGATGAGATCACGGTCATCCTGCAAGATGACACCCGCCTGCCTGCCGAACTGGTCGGACGTGATCTGAAAACCGATCTTGCCGTGCTGAAGGTGAAGCCGGAAAAGGATTTGCCGGCCGTCGGTTTCGGCAATTCAGATGCTGCCCGGGTCGGCGACTGGGTGGTCGCCATCGGCAACCCGTTCGGATTGGGTGGCACGGTGACGGCGGGGATCATTTCGGCCCGCGGCCGCGACATCAATTCCGGCCCTTACGACGATTTCATTCAGACGGATGCCTCCATCAACCGCGGCAATTCCGGCGGCCCCATGTTCAATCTGAATGGTCAGGTCATCGGCATCAATACGGCCATCTTCTCACCGACCGGCGGCAGCGTCGGCATCGGTTTCGCCATTCCCGCGACGACCGCAAAACCGGTGATCGAACAGCTGATGAAGAACGGTTCCGTGAAACGCGGTTGGCTCGGCGTGCATATCCAGGCGGTGACGGAAGAGATTGCCGAAACGCTAGGCCTGAAAAAGGCTGAAGGCGCACTGGTCGCCAGCGTGATCAAGGACAGCCCGGCGGAAAAAGCGAAGATCAAGCCGGGCGATGTGATCCTCACATTCGACGGCAAGAAGGTCACGGAAATGCGGGCGCTGCCGCGCATCGTCGCGGAAACCCGGGTCGGC
>CAZQPC010000393.1:0-4513 GCA_964595005.1 uncultured Magnetovibrio sp. | reverse complement strand
ATCACCCGGCCGCCCCGGGCCATGACTTCCTGAACATTGGAAACGGTCTTGTCGATCAACGCGTCCGTGGGCGCCACCACGACCACCGGCACGGCCTCATCGATCAACGCAATGGGACCGTGCTTCATCTCGCCGGCCGCATATCCTTCGGCGTGGATGTAGGAAATTTCCTTGAGTTTCAGGGCGCCCTCAAGGGCCAGCGGATAGCTGGTGCCGCGGCCGAGATAGAGCACGTCGCGGGCTTCCGACATATCGTGGGCAATGCGCGCCAGGTGTTCATCGTGATTGAGAATTTCCGCGGCCCGCGCCGGCACTTCGGTCAGGGCGCCGACCAGCCGGCCGCGTTCGCCGTCGTCGATGGCACCGCGGGCGTGCGCAATGGCGATGGTCAGACAGGCCAGTACCGTCAATTGCGTTGTGAAGGCCTTGGTTGAGGCGACGCCGATTTCCGGCCCGGCGTAGGTCTGCAGGACGGCGTCGGATTCACGCGCGATGGCGCTTTCCGGCACATTGACAACCGACAAAATCTTCTGGTCTTGCGACCGCGCATAGCGCAGCGCCGCCAGGGTATCGATGGTCTCCCCCGACTGCGAGATCACCAGCGCCGCGCCACCGGCCGGCATGGGGGCTTCGCGGTAGCGGAATTCCGACGCGATATCGATCTCGACGGGCACCCGGGCGATGGTTTCCAGCCAGTACTTGGCGGTCAGACAGGCATAGTACGATGTGCCGCAGGCGATCAATGTCAGCTTCGTCACCTCGGCCGGATCAAACCCCAATGGCGGCAGGGTGACGGCGCGGCTGACCGGATTAACATAGGAATGCAGCGTATCGCCGATAACCTGTGGCTGTTCGTAAATCTCTTTCAGCATGAAATGCCGATAGCCGCCCTTGCCGATGGCAGCCCCGGTCAGTTCCGTGTGGCGGACCTCGCGTTGCACCTCCTTGTCGTTTTCATCATAGATGGTATAATCCTTGTCGGTCAGCGCGGCCCAATCGCCATCCTCCAAATAGATGATAACCTTGGTCAGGGGCGCCAGGGCGATGGCATCGGAACCCAGAAACATCTCACCCTCGCCGACGCCGATGGCCAGCGGACTGCCCCGCCTGGCGGCGATCATCAGCTTGCTTTCGCCGGCAAAGACGATGCCCAGGGCGAAGGCGCCCTGTAATCGTTTCAAGGCCGTCGACGTCGCGTCGTGGGGGGTTTTACCGTCGTCCAGATAGCGATCGATCAAGTGAACCAGGACCTCCGTGTCCGTATCCGACGCCAAGGTGTGGCCGGCATCCACCAGTTCGGCGCGCAGTTCCTGAAAATTCTCGATGATGCCGTTGTGGACGACGGCGACGCGCTTGGTGGCATGGGGATGTGCGTTCACCTCATTGGGCACGCCGTGGGTCGCCCAGCGGGTGTGGCCGATGCCGGTGGTGCCGGCCAAGGGTTCGGCGCGCAGGCGGCTGTCCAGGTTAACCAGTTTGCCTTCCGCCCGGCGCCGGTCGATGCCGCCGTTCTGGATGGTCGCGATGCCGGCCGAATCGTAACCGCGGTATTCCAACCGCTTTAGCCCGTCCAGCAAAAGCGGGGCGACGTCGTTCTTGCCGATAATGCCGATAATGCCGCACATGTTTTTTTACGCCTTTTTGTTTCTTGATTTCTCTGCGGTTTTTTTGTCGCGGAAGGATGTCGCCCAGCCATCGGCCTGTTTCTGGGCGGCGCGGGTCACAGCCAGGGCGTCCGCCGCGACGTCTTTTGAGATCACGCTGCCGGCGCCGACAATGGCGCCGTCGCCGATGGTGACGGGTGCCACCAGGGCGGTGTTGGAGCCGATGAAGGCGCCGGCGCCGATATCCGTGAAATGTTTGCCGAAACCGTCGTAGTTGCACGTGATGGTGCCGGCGCCGACGTTGGCGCCCGGCCCGACGCGGGCGTCGCCCACATAACTCAGGTGGTTGACCTTGGCGCCGGTCTCCAGTTTCGCATTCTTCACCTCGACGAAGTTGCCGACCCGGACATCCCGGCCGATGTCGGCACCGGGCCGGATACGGGCGAAGGGCCCGATCACCGCGCCGTCGGCGATGGTCGCGCCTTCCAGGTGGCAAAACGGCCGGATGGTGACGTTGTTCCCGACCCGCACACCGGGCGCGAAGACAACGTTGGGGCCGACGGTGACATCCTGGCCGAGGACCGTGTCATGGGACAGGAACACGGTTTCCGGCGCAATCAGGGTGGCGCCGCCGTCCATGGCCCGTGCGCGCAACCGGTCTTGCACGATGGCTTCCGCCCGGGCCAGATCGGCGCGGGTGTCGATGCCCGTCAGTTCTTCCGGGTCGGCGGCTTCGATGACGACACACCCGGCACCGTCGGCACGCGCCAGCCTGACAATGTCGGTGAGATAATATTCACCCTTGGCGTTGTCATTGCCGACGCGGCCCAACAGATCGAACAGGCGAGCACCGTCGACGGCCATGACGCCGGAATTGCAAAGATTGCTGGCCAGTTGATCGGGGGTCGCGTCGCGGGCTTCAACAATCTCTGTCAGGGTGCCATCCGCATCGACGATCAGGCGCCCATAGAGACCAGGATCGGGGGGCCGAAACCCCAGCACGACGACCGCCGGATCGTCGGCTTCACGGCGCCTCGCCAACAGGCGCGAGATGGTTTCACCTGTGATCAAAGGATCGCCGCCGAACACAATCAGCACATCACCATCAAAACCGGGCAGCGCGCCGGCCGCCTGCAATACGGC
Source organism: uncultured Magnetovibrio sp. (assembly GCA_964595005.1). GTDB lineage: Bacteria > Pseudomonadota > Alphaproteobacteria > Rhodospirillales > Casp-alpha2 > UBA3470. The sequence goes on along the minus strand of CAZQPC010000393.1, from coordinate 1,766 downwards.
GTGACCGGTCCCCAACTGTTCGGCCTGCACGGCGCTCGGGTGCGGCGCGACGGCGGCTTTGACCTCATCGGCGCCGGCGCTGGTGACGACGACGATTTTCTCAAGATTGAGCTCGTCCAGGGTCGCCAGAAGGTGTTGGATCATCGGCCGGCCGGCAATGGGATGCAGCACCTTCGCCAGTGCCGATTTCATGCGGGTGCCCATCCCGGCGGCGAGGACGATGGCGGCGGCAGGTGTTTTTTCGTTCGGATGCTTGGACATGGATGGTCAGTCGGTTACAAGAGCACCGGTATCAACCGGCGCGGCGACATTGCCACAGGCATGGAATCGGGCCAAGTCAAAGATTGTTTCGGATTCTTGCAATGCCCATCGCGTTCCCGCCCAGCCTTGATGCCGTGGTCTTCGATTTGGATGGCACGCTGATCGATTCCGAGCCGGACCTGCGGGCCGCCTTGAACCGGCTGCTCGAAGAGATGGGGCGCCGGCTGGTGCGCCGCGACGAGGTCGTCATGATGATCGGCGACGGCATCCCGAAACTGGTGGAACGGGCCCTGGAAGCCACCGGCGGGCCCATCGGTGACGGTTTGCAACCGGCGATCACACGCTACTCGATTTTCTATGAGCGGGCCCCGGCGGACCTCTCGGTATTGTTTCCCGGTGTCACCGAGATGCTTGCCAAGTTACAGGCCGAAGGTGCCCGGATGGGCCTTTGCACGAACAAGCCGGAAAAGCCGGCGCGCGACATCCTCGAGATTTTCGGCATCGCCAAGTATTTTGACGCCGTGGTCGGCGGCGACACCGTGGCCGGCGTGCGCAAGCCCGATCCCCGTCATTTGGGCGCCGTCTTGGACGCGCTTGGGGCAACACCCGCGCGCGCCGTCATGGTTGGCGACAACGCCAACGATGTGAACACGGCAAAGGCCCTGGGGGTGCCGGCCATCGCCGTGTCGTTCGGCTATCCGCGCGGCCCCGTGGCGGCGCTTCGCGCGGACGCCGTGATCGACCGGTTTGATGACCTGTTCGCGGCGCTGGACGGGCTTGCCTGAACCGCGCCCAAGCGCTATATCACCGGCCATCATGACGGGTCCCATGGTCATCCCATGGGTATTCCAGGGCGCGTAGCTCAGCGGGAGAGCGCTCCGTTCACACCGGAGAGGTCGCTGGTTCAATCCCAGCCGTGCCCACCATTTCCGTGAGCCATTGCGTTTGTAGGCCGGTCGATCACTGGCACCTCCGTGTTACGCTGGATGACCGGCGATATCTCAAGCTAACGGTAGATGCCGCGAATAGCCAAAATCCGTCATTGTACCGCCATCCTATTTTCGGGGTGCCGGGCCGGTGGAGCCACGGACGACGAGTTCGGTTGGCAGTTTGATGTGGGGAGACTTGCCGTCCAGGCTCTCTCTTTCAATGAGAAATTGGGCAGTAATCCGGCCCATGTCCTCCAATGGCGCGTGGATTGTGGTTAGCCCCGGAGGAATCTCCTTGGCCAAGTCGAGATCATCGAAACCGATGATCGAAATGTCCGACGGCACGCCAAGTCCGAGGCTTGCTGCCTCAACAAGCGCACCGATTGCCAGGACGTCATTTCCGCAGAGCACGGCGGTCGGTCGGCTTGGCAGGGCCATTAAATTGCGCAGACCATCCCGGCCGGCCGCCATTTCGTAGTGCCTCTCAAGAAGGTGTTCCGGAGCCAAGCGCAAATCTTTCGCCGTCATCGCCGCTTTCGCACCGGCGATACGTTCCTCGGCCCGATCATTTGATTC
>CAZQPC010000392.1:0-4521 GCA_964595005.1 uncultured Magnetovibrio sp. | reverse complement strand
CACGGCACCCTGGAAATATCCGAACAATCCGTTTGCCGACCATGCCGGGGTGATCCAGCTTACCGAACAACGCGCTATACATGCCATGCGGGTCACCTAATACCACTGGGGGTTCCACGGCTGGTCGGTCTACGTGGATATTGGCCTTTGCCTGGCCTATTTCGGCTATCGCAAGAAACTGCCGTTTACCTTGCGTTCGGCGCTCTATCCGATCATTGGCGATAAAATTTACGGACCCATCGGTCATGCGGCCGATTTGCTGGCGGTGTTCGGCACCGTGTTCGGCGTCGCCACCTCATTAGGCCTTGGCGTCAGCCAGATGGCGACAGGGTTAAATGTGCTGTTTGGCGGCGATCCGGGGTTGACCACCCAGGTCATATTAATCGTCATCATTTCTATTGTCGCCACCATGTCGGCGGTTTCCGGCGTCGGCAATGGTATCCGGATCATTTCCGAATGGAACATCTACCTCAGTATCGTGCTGGTCGCCTTCTTCCTGTTCGGCGGCCCGACGAAGTGGCTGTTGGGCTTCTTCGTCACCTCCATCGGCGACTATTTGTGGAACGTCGTGCGGATGGGGTTCTGGACCGCCGGGGAAGCCGGCGACCGGGCCTGGCAGGGCGGCTGGACCATCTTCTACTGGGGCTGGTGGATTTCCTGGGCACCCTTCGTCGGCATGTTCATCGCGCGCATCTCGCGTGGCCGGCCGATTCGCGAATTCATGGTCGGCGTGATGTTCGTGCCGACCACCATCGCGTTTATCTGGCTCTGTATCTTCGGCGGCAATGCGCTCCACATGGAACTCAATGCGTCGGGCGGCGTCGGCACTGCGGGCATTCTGGACCTGATCCGCAATTGGAGCTTGCCGGCCGCCCTTTACGGTACCATCGAACGGATGACAGATGTCGGCTGGCTGACCTGGGCCATGTCGGCGTTGGCGACGTTCCTGCGGGCGACGTGGTTCATCACATCGTCAGATTCCGGCACCTTGGTGATTACTACTATGCTGTCCATGGGTGACGACAACCCACCGCAGAAGTTCCGCATCATCTGGGGCATGGGCGAGGGCTTCGTCGCCGCCGTGTTGTTGATGGCCGGTGGCCTGAAGGCCCTGCAGACTGCTTCCATCGCTGCGGCCTTGCCGGTCAGCGTGATCATGTTGATGATGACCTGCGGCATCTGCAAATCGCTGAAGGAAGACCCCGGCGCGGCACCCGAACCGGAAGAGGAACAGGTCCCCGACGGGACGGTTATCAAGGGCGATCTGCACGCTTAGGCGAATCGCTTCCCATCCACCTTGCAAAGCCTGCGGCGGCCTCCGGTGCCGCAGGCTTTCTCTTAATGCGGGCCGAAAAGCGAGGGTCAGCATCAAATATCCAACTGTCGGTGAATTTTTACACCCAAAAAGCACCATCACCCGGTTATGATAGGGTCCTCAAAAACCGGAAGACAGAGTGGGCAACATGAGCGAACAACCCAACCCCTTCGTCAATGCGCTGTTGGTCTCGGTGATCGTGCTCGCGGGATTGGGCCCGGCGGGCTACTACGGCTTCACCATCCTCCGCGATACTGGCGGGGCACAGCAAGCGCCGGCGCAAACCGTTTTCATCGCCCTGAAGGATGAGACCATCGCCGAAATCCGCGCCGCCAAGACGGCTGCGATCGATGAAATCAAGTTACTGCGGGCCGACGTGGCGAAAGGTGCCGGCAATAATGGCCAAGCCGCGGCGTTGACCGACCTGACGAAAGCCGTTCAGTCCCTGCAGGCCGAACAGAAGACCATCGTCCAACGCCTGACCCGCCTTGATGAACGGCGCACCGTTGCCGCCGCCAAGCCTACTTTGCCGGCGCCCGTCGCCGCGCCGGCGCCACGCCCGATGATGATGCCGGAAGCCGAAGTAACGCGGACATTTTATTTCCCGCTGGGTGTGGCCAAAGGACCGAAAATTGACACCCAAGTGGCGAACGTTCTTCCTGGCCTGACAAAACACGCCGGCAAGCGGCAATGCAGGACCGACGTCTCCGGGTTCTCCGACACCCTGGGCAATGACGGCGCCAATTTGAAGCTGTCGCAAAGACGCGCTGATTATGTCGCCGCCAGATTAAAGGCTGGCGGGATCGCCATCGGCAACGTTCAAGGCTGGGGTGAGCGGCGCCTGAAAATTCACACGTTCGACGGCGCGGATAACGAAAAGAACCGCCGCGTCGTAATTGAGATGAACTGCGGCACGCCGGTAGCTTAATCAGGAGCTTAACCCGCGGCCTAATTCAGGACAGCATCGCCGTCCAGCGCCAGCACGCGGCGCGCATAATAGTCAAAGGTGGCGTTCAATGGCGCCGTTTTCAGCCGGTAATCATGCGCCAGGCGGCCGGCTTCCGGGGGCAGGGGCTTGATCTCTCCGGCCGCCATGGCGGCCAGCTGCATGGCCGCGGCGCGCTCAAAATGAAAAGCCAGGACAGCGGCCTGCTCAATGGTCTCGCCGGCCGACAACTGACCATGGTGGGCCAGCAAGATCGCGTGCTTGTCGCCCAGCGCGCCTGAGATTAAATCGCCTTCCTCGTCGCCGATCGGCGGCCCCGGCCAATCGGCAAGCCAGGCGCAATCCTCGAAGAACATGGCCGTATCCATGTGCGAGGCGATTAGCGGCACACCCAACATGGACAGCGCCGATGTGTGCGGCGGGTGGGTGTGGACAACGCAGGCGACATCATCGCGGGCCCGGTAAATCCACAAGTGAAAGCGGTTCGATGGGTTCGCCATGCCGTCGCCTTCAAGCACCTTGAGATCATCATCGACCAACAAGAAATCGCCAGCGCAAATCTCATCGAAGCCCAGGCCGAACCGGGCCGTCCACATGGTATTGGGCACAGGTCCGCGGGCCGTGATCTGACCGGCGATGCCTGAGCTGTGACCGTCGTCGGCCAGGAAACGCGCCGCAAGGGCTAGTTTCTGGGTCACAGACCAATCCGGACGGGCCTTGAGATGGGCATTCATCTCCTGCGTTGCCCGGGCCTCGAAATCGGATGTTGGTTTGAGTTCGCGTCGGTTCATGACCTTTCGCCTTTTACCCTAAATGACATCAAGGCCCTTGAGCGCCGCTTCGATGGCCGCCGCCTGATCGGCATCGACCGGCGCCATGGGCTGGCGCGGCAGGCCCGACGGCACGCCCTGCAGGTGTTGGGCGTATTTGGTCGCGGCCGGCAGGTTGTCGTGCGGCAGCATGGCATTCCAGGTGCGCAGCAGTTTCCCATGTAGATCCAGGGCCGCCGCGTGATCGCCGGCCTGTACCAGGTCCCAAAGCTTCACCGACGGTCCGGGTACGGCGGCCAGAATGGCCGCGATGGATCCGTGTGCCCCCAAGACATAGGACGGGTACATCAACGCATCGACGGCGCTCATGATCACCTTGCCGGGTTTCACCGCCATCATCAGGTCGGCGAACAGCTTCAAGTCACCGGCCGATTGCTTGACGCCGATGACGGCCGACACCTCGTCCATAATCCGCAGTAAAAGGGCCGGCGACAGATATGTCCAGGGTACCACGTTGTAAATGATGATCTTCTGGCCGGTGTCTTCAGCCATGGTCTGGAAGTGTTCGACCATGTCGTCGTCCGAGGGCCGGAACAGATAGTGCACCGGCGTCACCTGCAAAGCCGCCGGGCCCAGCGCCGCCACCAGTTTGCCGCGGCGCACGGCTTCGCGCGTACTGTCGCAGATGATCCCGGCGATCACCGGCACCCTGCCGGCGGCGGCATCAATGGCGGCGGCAACAATATCGCGGGTTTCATCGGCGTCCAGCGTATGGCCTTCGCCGGTTGATCCGCCGACCGCAACGCCGTTGGCGCCGGCGTTGATCAGCCAATCGACCTGCCGGGCGGCGGCATTGAAATCGATATCGCCGGCCGCATCGAACGGCGTCGTGGCGGGCGGGATAACCCCCGAAATCGTGGACATTGTTGGTCTCCAGATTGCTGCGGCGGCGCGTTGTTTGTCTGAGCCAGGATGTTGCGTCGAATAGGGCGCGGTGGCAACCCAAGCGGCGCGGCCGTAACGATGGCGGGGCCCGTCGCCCGCGGTAAATCGAAGACATTCAGTTGTTGCGAAACTGCGTCTGTCGCAACCGCGGGTTTAGGACATTTGATCCGGCTGCTGCCGGGCCTCCGGGTTGCCGCGCTGACGGGGCAAAGTGATTTGGAAACACGCCCCGGCAGGTTCATTGCCGGCGGCAAGTTTTCCGCCCATGGATTCGATAATGGAATGGCTGACCGACAATCCAAGACCGGTCCCCTGGCCGACTTCCTTGGTCGTAAAAAACGGATCAAAAATATTTTTCAAGGCGCTTTGCTCGATACCGCCACCGTTGTCGACGACGGAAATCATGACTTTTTCGCGGGCTTCGTCATCGACCAGTTCAACGGTGATGTTGCCGCGAAATTCGCCTTCCGTTGCCTTCAGTTGTTCCGACCGTGCCTGGACGGAATCGTGGGCATTGGAGACCAGTTTCAAAATCACCTGTCCCA
>CAZQPC010000391.1:0-4555 GCA_964595005.1 uncultured Magnetovibrio sp. | reverse complement strand
CCCCATGTCGGCTCGCCGTGCAGGCAGATAATGGGATCGCCATCGCCTTCGTCCACGTAGTGCATGCGGAAACCATTGCCGTCGAAAAAATGCGGCGCGTAAGGCCAGGTGCCGTCGAAAGTCTCGTTCGCTGGGATCATCGTGCTGTCCGCCTGTTGCCATCGTCACCGGGCCATCATAACCGCGCGGCGCCAGCCACGAAACAAGTTGCAAAGGCATGGCATTAACCCAATATTTCATATTCCATTTTTATAAACTGTATCGTGTCCGGGAGGTTGGCGGCGATGAGCGGATTGATCGAGGGGTTTCCGGGCGATGGTGTGGTCACCGTCAACCGCATCGTGCTGAAACCCGGCTACGGCATGGATGATCTGGAGGAACGGGTCGCCATGCTCTGCGAGAACGTCAAGACCTACCATTCGGACACCGGCTTCGTCGGCGGCATGGTATTGCTGAACTCAGGCCAAGTCTCCAACGAAGGCAGCACCACGGGCCAGGCAGTGGCCTCGCCCCTGAAGGACCGCGAAGCCCTGATCGTCACCTTTTGGCGCAGCTTCGAAGAGCACGAAGCCTCGCACCGGAGCGACACCTTCCAGCCCCTGTTCCAACAGGTCATCGAGATCTGCGAGAACGGCAATGAGGAGATTGCCTACGAACAGCTGTGGTCCGGGTCGGCCTACGCGCCGGAAGATGCCGTCAAGGCGCGCCAGGCCAAGGCCCAATACGTGACATGACAGGCGGCTGAGCCGATGATCGCCGACACGCTGCCCGCCTTGTTGATGGCCATGTCCGGATGAAAATGACCTACAACCGCAAGACCCTCGACATGGCCCGGGGCCTGCTTGATGATCATGGCGTCGTCGCCGGGTGCCAATATGCGGCCGAGCGCATCGACCAGATGAAGTTGATCGGCGACGGCGACGGGGTGGCGCGCTGGAAACGGCTGATGGCGGCGATGATGGACCTGAGCGATGTCATGCGCCCCGACGATACGGTCCACTGAGGCGGCCAAACGGCAACGGAATTAGACGCCATGTTCGATAACCTGCCCGTCCATCTTGTCGTCAGCGGATTGGGGCTGGTTGTCGGCATGGTGTTCGGCGCCGTCGCCTGGCGGACCCGGTTCTGTATCGCCGGATCGGTGTTTTCCGCCGTCGCCGCCGAGGACCGGCGCGGCCTCAGGGCGATCTTCCTGGCCATGGCGACGGCCGTGCTGCTGACCCAGGGTCTTGATGCCGCCGGGTTGATTGATACGGACAAATCCATTTACCGCACGCCCACCCTGCATTGGGCCGGCGCGATCTTCGGCGGCTTCATCTTCGGCTACGGGATGATTTTGGGCAGCGGCTGCGGCGCCGGCAGCCTGGTCAAACTGGGCGGCGGCGACCTGCGCGCCATCATCGTGCTGATGTTCATCGCGCTGTTCGGCTATATGACCCTGCGCGGCATCACCGGCATGCCAAGGGTGGCGCTTGAACAGCTGTTGGACATCGACCTGACGGCGTTTGGGCTGAGGTCCCAGGGCATCGAGCACCTGGCCGCGGCCGTCGTGCCGGGCGCTGCCGATGATCTACGATGGCCCGTGTCTTTGGCCGGCGCGGCGGCCGTTCTCGTCTACGTGTTTCGCGACCGGGCGTTCCGCGCCTCGCCCGATCACATCGCGTCCGGCCTGTTGATCGGTGCCGTGGTGACGGCGGGCTGGGTGGTTACGGGCCACGTCGGTGCCGATGATTTTGACCCGGCCCCGGTGGCCTCGCTGACCTTCGTCGCACCGGTCGCCAATACGCTGCAGTACGCCATGACCTTCACCGGCGCGAGCATCAATTTCGGCATCGCCACGGTGCTCGGCGTATTCCTGGGCGCCGCCGGCATGGCCGTGGCGCGCCGCGAGTTTCACTGGCAGTACGTGGACGGCGACCGCGATTACGTCAACGCCATGGCCGGCGGCGCGCTGATGGGCATGGGCGGCGTGCTGGCCTTCGGGTGCTCCATCGGCAACGGGCTGTCGGGCATCTCGACCCTTTCGGCGGGCGCGGTGCTGGGCTGGACGGCGATCCTGAGCGGCGGCTTTTTCGCGGCCCGGCGGATGCTGGCCATCGACGACTGAGAGCCCTAACGCCGCCACATGAGCATCAACAGGCCGGCCGTGACCACGACAACCCCCGACCATTCGATCAGCCCCAATGCCTCACCCAGCACCGGCACCGCCAGCAAGGCCGCCGTCGTCGGCACGGAGGCCGCGAACCCGGCCATCAGGGTCGGCCCCAACCGGTGCACCGCGTGGGTCATCAGCAGCACCGCCAGGAAGCTCGGGCCGAACCCCTGGAACAGGGCCTGAAAGGCGATCTCGCCCGGGCCCGCCTGATCCATGCTTGAGGGCAGAACGAAAAACCAGAGCGGCACGAAAAGCGCGGCCGTCGGGATATTGATCACCACCAGGGTCTGTTTCGGCGTCAGGTTCCACCGGCGGATGGCGGCGACGTAAACGGCCAGCGTCGCCGACGCCGTCAAGAAAAGCGCGATGCCGCCGATGGCGTCCGCGCCGCCCGCCTGCATGCCCTTATAGCCGACCGCGACCCCGCCGGCGAAGATCACGGCGATGCCTATGAGACCCATCCGGCCCAGCTGCTCGCCGATCACGAAGTAGGCGATGGCGGCGGTGAATATGGGCAGCGTGCCGTTGGCGAACACGCCTGCGTAGGCCGCCGGTGCCGCCTTCAGCCCGGTGAACATCAGCAGCGAATAGACCGCGCCCGGCCCGCAGGCCGCCAGAAACAGAATTTTCATCAGCGGGATGTGGCGCGGCCAGTGCGCCATGACGAAGGGCAGGGTGATCAGGCCCCCGACCAGGAAGCGCAGCGCCGTCATGTCATAGGCGCTCAGGTTGCCGGTGATGCCAACGCGCGAAAAAACGATGAACCCCGACCAGATTCCGACAACGCCGAGGCCGCTGGCGTAGCCGGTCCAGGTGGCTGGTGATGGATTGGCCGCGGGCGCCGTCATGCGCTGCTCTCCCTCCCTATCCCTGCTGAGGAAACGCCGCGACCCTATGGGGTTTCCGGCTCATACGAAAGGGCGTAGGGATGGCGCCGGGGCCTGCGAAGCCATCATGTGGCGGCCCGCCATGAAACGCCCGGCGCTGGCCACGGAGAGAGCCCTGATCCCGGCAAGGACAACGGCTGGAGAGCTTGACCACATGAACGCGATTAAAGAACCAACCCCCCTTTCTTTTCCACTCAGAAAGTCCTGAAAGGCGCCGGCGTTGTGTTCGTGGAGCCCAACAGGTCGGGATCCTGGATGCGCCTTCGCGACCCCGAGAAATGAGGCCTGTCAATGACTTGTTAAATAGAGTCGGCGACCCTATATACCGTCTCCCTTTGAATAGAGCAGATCTTTGGTGCATACTTGGCGAAATGACAGTTGAGGGACAGGATATTATGGACGGCAAGAAAAGCATCTCCACGCTGGTCGAAATGGCGAAATCTGTCCGGATGACTGATGAGCAAAAAGAGGAGCAACGTCGCAGCTTCGTGTACGGCAATGTTGCCCTTGAGGATGAAACAGACACCATCACTCGGGAGATGGTCGATGAGCGGGCCAACGTGCTGGCCGCGCAATGATTTAACGCGCCCCGAATCCAAGGGGCGCTGAAATGCCCGAAATCGCAGGATTAACCAACGAAGAAAAACGACGGCGCGAGGTCGACAATGGCCTACGTCAGTTTGACTTCGCCCAAGAGGTCATTGAGTACTTCCTTGATGTGGAGCGGCCGTTTGCCCTCCGCCCAAGTCTGGCCCTAGACCTCCAGCGAATCGCGGTAGAGGACATTGAGAAGTATCCTGGCGAATGGAGAACGGGGGTTGATCTTAAATAGTATACTGTCACCGTAATCTCAGAAATAGTATACTGTCACCGTAATCTTAATTCCTCTGTCACCGTAATTCCTGCACCGTAATTCGAAATTATTTGTGCTCTGAGTTCAGCTACGAGGGCATGGCGTTGACGATGCGCAATGTCCGCCGAATGAAACCCGTCAGTTCGTCAGGATCAATATAATCATCAGCATCTCCAGTTGCTGGGTCTTCACCGTGATGATGTTCTCGACTGTAATCATTAATTTGATCTAATTCCTCTAAAATAGGCGCTGCCGGGTGTTCATCACCGCCGGCCCGTATTTTTCCAACGATGCCGCCCAACATGTCGTCGTTCTCAAAACAACCAGGATAAATGGATCGGCAATAGGTTTCCAAAACGACTCGAATCTTCTTGATGATGTCGTGATTTTTCCCCGCACCGGTCGAAATAAACGCCATCAAATCGTCAGTTTCGGTAGCGGCTCGACCTTTACATGCATCGGCCATATCGAGGGGCATCAGCTTCATCCCTTGAGATCTCTGGTCAGCGATTTGCAATGCCTTGCGCTGCCCCCGCGGGCATTTCTCCCATATTTTGTTCAGGAAATCGGTGTCGTGCGACAGTACCAACACCTGTGTGCATTCTCCGGCTTTTTTCACGATCTCAAAGACTGTTTGAGTGCGCCGAAAACGGTCCTGAC
>CAZQPC010000390.1:0-4556 GCA_964595005.1 uncultured Magnetovibrio sp. | reverse complement strand
TGATCCTCTGGGCAACAAAACATTGACAACGGAGATGCGATTAGAGAACGGCTCCTATTTCCCTGTGGTTAATGAAAACCACACTTTGGCACATTGCGATGCCGGCGGGTGGGAGCCGTCCACGGCATCAACAACGGCCCAATTAACGTTCTCAGGTTACCGTCTGGTGATGCCCCGTTAACGGACATCGGGCGGGGCATCAAACCGTGCGATTGCTTAGTCTCAATCTCAGCCGATAAAATGTAGCGCCTCGCCGTGCTTGCTGAGCCATGTTCGGCCGCGCTCGGCGTCCGGATCCAGTTCGGCGACGGTCCGCCAAAAGGCCGGGCCGTGATGGGGCTCCTTCAGGTGCGCGACCTCATGGGCGACGACGTAATCGAGGACAAAGGCCGGCGCCATAATCAGCCGCCACGAAAAGTTCAGGTTGCCGCTGGACGCGCACGACCCCCAGCGCGAGCGGGTGTCGCGGACGGTGATGCGGCCGTGTTTCATGCCCAGGCGTTCGGAAGCCCGCGCGGTCTGAGCCGTGAGCCGTGCGCGGGCCTCACGGCGCAACCAGTCCGTGACCCGCCGGGCCAGGTGTTCGGGCCGGCCGCTGACATAAATCTCGCCATCTTCGGGCCAAACGCCGCGCCTGGCCCCGGGCACGTGGCGGATCACGTGGTCGGTGCCGGCAAAGGGGATGACGGCACCGTCGGCGAAAGCCGTGCGGACAGGGATCTGGGCCAGCCGTTCGGCGATCCAGTCGCGTTGTTTGTGGGCCCAGGCAATGCCTTCCGCCTCGGGCACGCGCTTCGGCAGGGTGACGACGACGCCGTCGCCGTCTTTTTCGATGCGCAGGACAATCCGCCGGGCCCGGCCGTTGCGCCTCAGGCGCACCGGCACGGACCGGCCGGCGATGTCAAGAACGGTGGCCGGTCTGGCGGCGCTCACGCCCGGCTACCCGCCGTTCAGGCGGCGACGGGCAGGTCGTAGCCGATGGCGTCGAACTCATTGAACAGCTTCTGGCGGGTGACGTCGTCCATGACCGTGAACGGCGGGCGAATGTGATGCCAGGCCGTATTGCCCGTATGACGCGCGATCAACTGCTTCAGGGCCGATGACAGGGGATATTGTTGAATGACACCGCGGATCTGCGTCAACTGGTCGTTGGCTGCGGCCACGTCGGTGCCGTTCTTGAAACCGCCGTAGACAGTCTGCGCCAACTGCGAAGAGACGTTGTTGCACGCCGTGATGCAGCCCGCACCACCGCGCTCAAGCAGCGGCAACAAACAGTCCTCGGCGCCGGCGAAGACGTCGAAGCCGGGAAACCGTTCGGCCGCGCCGGCCATGTTTTCGAGATCGCCCGAGCTGTCCTTCATGCCGACCACCGTGCCCGGGTAATCCTTCAACAGCATCTCGATCAGGTCATAGCTGAACGGCGTCGCCGACATCTGCGGGAAATGATAGAGATAGATCCGCAACCGTTCGTCGGCGACCCGCTGGATCACCTCCGAGAAGAAGCGGTGCAAGCCGGCGTCGCTGGGGTTCTTGTAATAGAAAGGCGGCAGCATGAGCACCCCGCCGACCCCGGCGTTCAAGGCCGCGCGGGTCAATTCGACGGCGTCGGTCAAGGCGCAACTGCCGGTGCCGGGCATCAGCTTTTCCGCCGGAATGCCGCCATCGACCAGGCTTTCGATGATCCGGATGCGCTCCTTCAGGGAAAAGCTGTTGGCTTCGCCGGTGGTGCCGAGGACCGCCAGGCCGTCGCTGCCGTTCGCCAACAGCCACTTCGAATACGCCACCATGAGGGCGTCGTCGGGGATCAGATCGGCGGTTACGGGGGTCAGCACGGCGGTGTTGACGCCGCTGAAATCATGTTTGGGTGTCGTCACGTTGTTGTCTCCTCAGCTTTCATGTCTTGTCTCTGTCACGTGTCTCGGTCTTGCTTGTCGATCAAGCGGGCCAACTGACCACGTGGTTTTCCAAATCATCGCATTCGCGCTCCGAAATCACCCGGTGGCGCACGGAAATCCCCGCTTCGTGCACGGTTTCCGAATTGCCGGAAACCAGCGGATGCCACCAGGCCAGATCCTTGCCCTCGGCGATCAGCCGGTAGGCGCAGGTCGACGGCAACCAGGAATACTTCTTCAAATTGCTGGGCGTCAGGATCTGACATTCCGGGACGAACCGCTTGCGGTCTTCATAGCTGGTACAGCGGCAGGTTTCCAGGTCCAACAGGCGGCACGCGATGTCCGTGTGAAAAATTTCCCCCGACGTCTCGTGCTCCAGCTTGTTCAGGCAGCAGCGCCCGCAGCCGTCGCACAGCCCCTCCCATTCGGCCTTCGACATCTCGGCCAGGGTCTTGCTGCGCCAGTAGGGCAGCTCATCGATCTTCGGTTTTTTGAACGGTCCGAACACGTTAGTGTCGTACGCCCTTTCATCTCATATCGCAACGGTCGATCAAGTGAATGAAGGACCCGGCGACACGCCCGCGGACCAGCCCGGCGGGGCCCATATCCTCGCCGCCGGCGTTGCTGACGGAAAACAGGGGTGCCGCCCCGGCCTCGTCGATAAGCGCGGCATAATGAAACTCATGGCCCCGGAAGCGTGCCCCGGCGGGGCCGAGAACGCTGTCGGTTTCGAGACGGATGTCGCGGTAGCCGAGATGCAGCCGGCGTTCGGCAAAGGACGTTGTCACCCCCAGCAGGCCGAGCATGCGGTGCGGCGTGCCTTCGGCGTCCGTCAGCATATCGCCCAACACCATGTAGCCGCCGCATTCACCGAAGATCGCCGCGCCGCGCCCATCGGCCGCTGCCAGGCCGCTCCGGAAGCCGTCGTTGGCGGCCAGCACGCCGGCATGAAGTTCCGGATAGCCGCCCGGCAGATAGACCGCGTCGGCGGCCGCGTCCGGCGCCTCGTCGGCCAGCGGTGAGAAAAACGTCAGCGCCGCGCCGGCCTGGCGCCAGCCCTCCAGGACGCCGGTGTAGGCGAAGGCGAAGGCGGCGTCGCGGGCCACGGCGATACGCTGACCAAGCAAGGGCAGCACCGATGACGCGTGCACACCGCCGACAACACCGGTTGGTTGAAATAGGGCGCGCAGCCGGTCCAAATCCACATGTTCATCGATCCAGTCGGCGGCCCGGTCGAGCAACACCGGCAAGTCGTCGTGTTCCAGCGCCTGCACCAGGCCCAGGTGGCGCGACGGCACGCTGAGATCATCGCGCCGGGGCAGACAGCCAAGCACCGGGACATCCGGCAGGGCGGCCTGGCAGGCGTCGCGCAAGATCGCCGCGTGGGCTTCGCTGCCGACCCGGTTGAACAATACCCCGGCGATCGGCACGTCGGGATCGTGGGTTGCGAAGCCGCGCACCACGGCGGCCGCCGAGCCCGCCTGGGCGGCGGCATCGACCACCAACAGCACCGGCCAGCCGGTCACCTTCGCCAGGCTGGCCGTCGATCCGTCGGCGCCGCCGGGATTGCCGCTGGCCCCGTCGAAAAGGCCCATGACGCCCTCGCAAAGAATCATCGCGCCGTCCGCCGCAAGCGCGTCAATGGCGCCATGCAGGGTTTCGGGGCGCATCGCCCAGGTATCCAGATTGCGGCAAGGGCGCCCGCTGGCCGCCGTGTGGAAGGCCGGATCGATGTAGTCGGGCCCGACCTTCGCCGAGGTCACATTGACGCCGGCGCGGCTCAGGCTGCGCAACAGGCCCAGCGTGACCACGGTCTTGCCGCTGCCCGACGCCGGCGCCGCCACGATCAGTCCGTCAACGTTGGCGGCCATGAAGGGGCCCGCTCAGAGTTGTTCGCGGATGCGCGCCGCCATGGTTTCGGCGTCCGTGCCGTGGCCGAAGTGGATGCGGAACGCCCCGTCGGGGCCCATCAGATAGGTCACCGAGCTATGATCCATGAGATAGTCCTCGGGATCACCGCCCTCTTCCATCTTGGCCTTGGCGAAATACACCCGGTAGGCCTTGGCCGCCGCGGCGATCTGTTCGGCGGTGCCGGTCAGGGCCCTGAGCCGGGGGTGGAAGTAGGTGGCGTATTCCTTCAGATGTTCGGCCGTGTCGCGGGCCGGATCGATGGTGATCAGCATGGGCGTCACCTTGTCGCCATCGTCGCCCAGCAGATCCAGGGCGTCGGACATTTCCGTCAGGGTCGTCGGGCAGACATCGGGACAGAAGGTGTAGCCGAAATAGATCAACAGGAACTTGCCCCGGTAATCCTTGTCGGTGACCGCCTTGCCGTCCTGGTCGATCAAGGCGAACGGGCCGCCGATGGCCGGCGCATCAGCGGGCTTGGCGGGGCTGGCGCTCGACCCTGCTTCCTGGTTTTTCGACAACTGAAATCCGCTGGCGTACAACAGCACGGCGGCGCCGACGATCACCAGGACCAAGGAAATCCACGTCAGCCGGCCGCCGCCCGGCGGGCTATCGGTTTCCCCCGCCGCGCCGTCAACGTCGGGCGCCGCGCCTTCAACGTCCGGCGCTTCGTCGGGTTTCGATGGTGTTTCGTCGCTCAAGGTCTGGACCCTCGTCATGGGCGGAACTGAGCGCTACATTACCCCCATGAATGGC
>CAZQPC010000389.1:0-4577 GCA_964595005.1 uncultured Magnetovibrio sp. | reverse complement strand
TCGCCCCACGGCGGCGTCCTGGCGCTGGTCGGTGATGATCCCGCGTGCAAGTCCTCGACCGTGCCCAGCCAGTCGGAACATGCCCTGATCGATGCGCAAATGCCCGTTCTCCATCCGGCCGACACCCAGGAGGTTCTGGACTTCGGCATCCTGGGGTGGGCCATGTCGCGCTATTCCGCCTGCTGGGTCGGCATCAAGTGCATCACCGACAACGTCGACAGCTCGGCGTCGGTGGCCGTCGATCCGAACCGCATCCAGATCGTCACCCCGACGGATTTCGACATGCCGCCGGACGGCCTGCATATCCGCTGGCCGGACCAGCCCATGGACCAGGAAATGCGGCTGCATAAATACAAGGTATATGCGGCCCTGGCCTTCGCCCGCGCCAACGGCATCAACCGGATTACCATGAACTCATCGACGCCGCGCATCGGCATTATCTCGACCGGCAAATCCTATCTGGATACCCTGCAGGCCCTGGACGACCTGGGCATCGATGACGACGAAGCCGAACGCCTGGGGTTCCGCCTGTTGAAGATCGGCATGCCCTGGCCCCTGGAGAAAGACATCGTGCGCCAGTTCTGCGAGGGCCTGGATGAGATTCTGGTGATCGAGGAAAAGCGCGCGGTGATCGAGAACCAGGTCAAGGAACAGCTGTACAACTGGCGCGCCGATGTGCGGCCCCGGGTGATCGGCAAGTTCGATGATACGGGTGAATGGATCCTGCCGAGCGCCGGCGAACTGACGCCGGCGCGCATCGCCCGGGTCATCGCCAGCAGGCTCCGGTCCTATGGATCGGCCGACACCATCGTCAACCGGCTGGCCTTTCTCAACGACAAGGAAGGCGACCTGGAAAAGCTGGATACGGACATCACCCGCATCCCCTATTTCTGCTCGGGGTGTCCGCACAACACATCGACCAAGGTCCCGGACGGGTCGAAGGCCGCCGCCGGCATCGGCTGTCATTACATGGCCATTTGGATGGACCGGGAAACCGAGACCTTCACCCACATGGGCGCCGAGGGCACCAACTGGATCGGCCAGGCACCGTTCACCAATCGCGGCCACATGTTCGTCAACATCGGCGACGGCACCTATTTCCATTCCGGCCTGCTGGCGATCCGCGCCGCCGTCGCCGCGGGCGTCAACATCACCTACAAGATCCTTTACAACGATGCCGTGGCGATGACCGGCGGCCAGCCCATGGACGGCCCCCTGGACCCGGCGATCATCACCCGCCAGGTGGCGGCGGAAGGCGTCAGCCACATCGCGCTCGCCTCGGACGAGCCCGACAAATACCCCATGGGCACCCAGTGGGCTTCGGGCGTGACGTTCCATCACCGCCGCGACCTGGACGCCCTGCAACGCGATTTCCGCGAACGCCCCGGCGTCTCGGTGATCGTCTACGACCAGACCTGTGCGGCGGAGAAACGCCGGCGGCGCAAGCGCGGCACGTTCCCCAATCCGGCGAAGCGGGCCTTCATCAACGAGTGGGTCTGCGAAGGCTGCGGCGATTGCGGCACCGCGTCGAACTGTGTCTCGATCGCGCCGAAGGAAACCGATCTCGGCCGCAAGCGGGTCATCGACCAATCGTCGTGCAACAAGGACTTCACCTGTGTCGACGGCTTCTGCCCGAGCTTCGTCACCGTGCACGGCGCCGAACCGCGCAGACCGAAAGCCGCGGCGCCGGGCACCAGTGAGGTCCCCTTCCCCGCCCTGCCCGACCCGGTACCGGCGGATGCGTCCGACCCCTACGCCATCGTTGTCGCCGGCGTCGGCGGCACCGGCGTGGTCACGGTCTCGGCGTTGCTGGCGATGGCGGCGCATATGTCGGAGAAGGGCGTCACCGTCCTCGACATGGCCGGCCTGGCGCAGAAGAACGGCGCCGTCTACGCCCACGTGCGGATCTGCGACGACCCGGAAAAACTGCACGCCGTGCGCATCGCCGCCGGCGGCACCGATCTGTTGCTGGGCTGCGACATGGTCGTAAGCGGCAGCTATGAGACGCTTTCGAAGCTTCAGGACGGGCGCACCCGGGCGGTGGTCAACGGCCAGCAGACGATGACCGCCGACTTCACCCGCGACCCGGACATGACCTTCCCGGAACGCCGCCTGCACAAGGCCCTGCATGTGGCCATCGACGGCTCGGAATCCGTGCCGGCCGACAGCGCCGTGGATTTCGTCGAAGCCACCCAGTTGGCCCGCGATCTCATGGGCGACACCATCGGCGCCAATCTGTTCGTCGTCGGCTACGCCTTCCAGAAGGGCCTGTTGCCGTTCACCGAAGACGCCCTGCATGCGGCCATCGAGCTGAACGGCGTCGCGCCGGACTTCAACAAGCGCGCCTTCCTGTGGGGCCGCCGCGCCGCCCACGATCTGGGCGCGGTCAATGCGATCCTAAACAACAGCGCCACCGCCGCCGCGCCTGCCGAGACCTTCGACCTGGACGCCTTCATCGAACGCCGCGCCGCCGATCTGAGCGCCTATCAGGACACCACCTACGCCAAACAATACACGGACCTGATCGCCGACGTGGCGACGGCCGAAGAGGCCTGCATGCCCGGCGCACGGGAACTGACCGAGGCCGCCGCGAAGTCCCTGTTCAAGGTGATGGCCATCAAGGACGAATACGAAGTGGCGCGGCTGTATACGGACGGGCGGTTCGAGAAATCCGTCTATCAACAATTCGAAGACGGCGCCAAGCTGACCTTCCATCTGGCGCCGCCCCTGCTGGCCGAACGCGACCCCAATACGGGCCGGCTGCGCAAGAAGGAATACGGCGCCTGGGTGTTCACCGCGCTGCGCATCCTGGCCGGCCTGAAGGGCCTGCGCGGCACGGCCTTCGATATCTTCGGGCGCAGCGATGAACGCAAGGCCGAGCGCGCCCACCGGGCAGGCTTCACCGATACGCTCGGGATCCTCGCGGGCGGGTTGACGGCAGCCAACCATGAAATCGCCGTGGATATCGCCAAGCTGCCGCTGGGCGTGCGCGGCTTCGGCCATGTCTGGGCGGCAAACCACGCGGCGGCGGCGAAACGCCGGGCCAGCCTGATGAATGCCTTCAAGTCAGGCGGCGGAGAAAAGGCGGCCGCGGAGTAGAATCAAGCCAGCGACAGACTCAAGCGCGATGGGGATGGCCGGGTTGTTCCAGGGTCTGCGGCGACACGTCAGGGTGCCGGTGTCATTCCTCATCAACGCCCTCATCATCCGCTTCCCGGCGATCCGGGCCATAGAACTCCATGGCGATCATCACTACCGAGACGCTGGCCACAATAAGCAATGAAAAGGTCTGATTATCGGCCCCAATCGTGGCGACATAAACCAGCAACGCCAGCAAGACGATGACATTGTGCCATGCGCCCCTGGCGATCATCCAGATCAGCATCAGGCCAATGACGATCCCGCTCGGCATGTGGGTCTCCGGAGTGGAGTATAGCATAAGTCGCGTAAGATCATTTAGGCAGTGTATGGATGACTGCTTTCGGGGCCTTTGCGGAACGAGATCATCGCGATGGGAAATGGCTGCGGTTAGCCGCCACGTGTCTTTAATCGCGCGTCTCTAATTTGGTAACTCTCTCAAGTAAGTGTATAATATACAGCAGGAAATCGACCAGCATTATAAGGCCGACCTAAGTTTCTTATTTCTCCGGTCAGGGACAAACAGTCCAACCGGTGGATATTTGGTAAACAGGGGGTTTTCATGTCCGGTTATCATTCCATTCGTTTAAAGTCCGTTCTCATCACCAGCGCCGTTGCCCTGGGGCTGGCCCTGACGCCATCTGCGGCGCCGGCGGCCACCGACCCAACGCCCGATTGCGGCGGCAACTTTGAGAAACACTGCTTGCCGAGCAAGGCGAAGCGGTTGGTCAATAAATTCCGCACGCAGCCATCGGGCACGAAGATGGCCAAGGGCCGATATTGGTCCTGTCCGTCCGGTTGGAAAAAGGTCGTCCAACGCCAGTGGGACTCGGACAAGGCCTGTGGGCAGAAGACGACGAAAAGAACGAAGGCGAAAAATCATGGACCGGCCGAGAACGCTCAACCGCCGGGTTCCTTTTATAACCTGAAGACCAAGGCCTACTGGTCCTGTCCGGGCGGTTACTTGCGCAAACCTGGTGCCAAGATTGACTCGGCCAAAGCCTGCATACCGAAGCTCGGTAATAAATGCGACGCCGAACACCTTGCCGATGAAGATATTTGCGTCGCACGGAAGAACCCGGGATTCGTCAAATGGGCCAAAAATAAAACGAAGAAGCTTCGGAAACAGTACATACCGCTGTTCAAAAAAGCGGCCGAGCTCCTCAAGAAAATCAATACGAAACAAAATCGGCAAAAGTATAAAAGCCTCAAATCGAATGAAGCTAAGCTCCACGCCTTCAACTACGAGCTGATCTCGGAATTTCTCGCCTGGGAGCAGGCGTGGTACAAAGAACAACGTAAGAAGACATCGCGCGATGTGCGCTTGGCCTCGGCAAGTTCCGGCGATCCCGTTCTTTGGGCGTTACATGTGCCCGATTCTAATAAAGAAAAGTCTGATTTTAAATGGACGGCGCGCTCCTTCGGCTGGGTGCTTGACG
>CAZQPC010000388.1:0-4594 GCA_964595005.1 uncultured Magnetovibrio sp. | reverse complement strand
ATATCCGGCGCGCCCATGAGCTTTTTCAGGGCCGCCAGAGGGTCGTTGGGGGCCGGCACGCTTTCCGCATCGATGGCCGCCGGCTGCGGGGTCGGCGTCCAGGGGCGATCGATCTCGTCGTATTCCGGCGAGGCCAGGGCCAGGGGGTCGATGGGCAGGTCGGCGACCATGGCGCCTTCGTGCATGAGCACCATGCGGCCCGTATCGGTCAGGGTGCCCACAATGGCGAAATCCAGCTCCCATTTTTCGAAGATGGTGCGTGCCTGGTCCTCGCTGCCCGGTTTCAACACCATCAGCATGCGTTCCTGGCTCTCCGATAGCATCATCTCATAGGCCGTCATGTTTTCTTCGCGCTGCGGCACGTGGTCCAGATCCAGTTCCACCCCCATGCCGCCTTTTGACGCCATCTCAAAGGCCGATGAGGTCAGGCCGGCGGCGCCCATGTCCTGGATGCCGACGATGCAGTCGGTCTGCATCAGTTCCAGGCAGGCTTCGATCAAAAGCTTTTCCGTGAACGGATCGCCGACCTGCACGGTCGGGCGCTTTTCTTCCGTGCCCTCGGAGAACTCCGCCGACGCCATGGTCGCGCCGTGGATGCCGTCGCGGCCGGTTTTCGAGCCCACATAGATCACCGGGTTGCCGACCCCGGACGCGGCGGAATAGAAAATCTTGTCCGTGTCCGCAATGCCCACGGTCATGGCGTTGACCAGAATGTTGCCGTCGTAGGCGGCGTGGAACGTGCACTCACCGCCGACGGTGGGCACGCCAACGCAATTGCCATAGCCGCCGATGCCGGCAACGACGCCGTCGACCAGGTGTTTGGTTTTCGCATGTTCAGGCTGGCCGAAGCGCAGCGCGTTCATGTTGGCGACGGGACGCGCCCCCATGGTGAAAACATCGCGCAGGATGCCGCCGACGCCGGTCGCCGCACCCTGGTAGGGCTCGATATAGGACGGGTGGTTGTGGCTTTCCATCTTGAAGATCGCCGCTTGGCCGTCGCCGATATCGATGATGCCGGCGTTTTCACCGGGCCCGCAGATCACCCACGGCGCCTCCGTGGGCAGGGTCTTGAGCCAGTATTTCGACGATTTGTAGGAGCAGTGTTCCGACCACATGACGGAGAAGATGCCGAGTTCCGTGATGTTCGGGGCGCGGCCCATGATCTCCAAAACCTTGCCGTATTCAGCCGGCGACAGGCCATGCTCGGCGACAATTTCCGGAGTGATGTCAGGGGCGTATTCGACCGCGTCGTTCATGGCCGCTTTCATAGCAGATCACGCGCGTTTGACAACGGGACTCAGGCCCGTGGTGTAGACTGGTCAACCATGAGCTTAAAAGCGCTTGCGATCATTGGGCTTTTGCTGACCTTGGGGCTGCCGGTGGGTGTTCGGGCCGGGGCCGACCCGCCCTTGGTGACTGCCGCAAAGGCCGGCGATTCGGCCCGTGTCGCGGCACTGCTCAACGCCGGCGCGGAGCCCGACAGCCACGACAGTGCGCGCAACACGGCTCTGATCTTCGCCGCCCGCGACGGCCGGGAGGAGATTGCCCGTATGCTGCTGGCGGCGGGCGCATCGGTGAACTGGCAGGACGGCGAATTGGTGAGCCCGCTGATCATCGCCAGTTTCAAGAACCATCCGGCGGTCGTCAAACTGCTGCTGGATGCCGGCGCCGATGTCTCGGTCCGCGACCAATGGAACCGCACGGCGTTGATCTATGCCCTGCGCCGAGGCGGCGGTGATGCCATTGCCCGGCTGATCAAGGCCGCGCGCTAGGGTTTAGGGGCCGCCATGGCGGTCCTTGCGGGGCCGGGTCGACAGCATGCGGTGATCCACACGGACGTAGTTCCGGTCCAGGATCGGCACGTCCTTCCGGCGCATGAAGACGACCAGCACGGCGCCGGCGAAGAAGCCGCCGATGTGGGCCCACCAGGCGACACCGCCGCCGGCACCGCCCGTATCCAAGGCGGCGCTGAGCATTTGAAAGCCGATCCAGAACCCCAGCACCACCCAGGCCGGCAGCCAGACGATGAAAAACCAAACCAGGGTGCGGATCGGCGCGCGCGGGTGCAGCACCAGATAGGCGCCGATGACGCCCGAGATGGCGCCCGAGGCGCCGATCATGGGAACCTGCGAGGCCGCGCCGGTGACGGCGTGGGCCAGCGCCGCCAGCACCCCGCAGACCAGATAGAAGGCCAGATACCGTCCGTGGCCCATACCATCCTCGACGTTGTCGCCCAGCACCCACAGAAACAGCATGTTGCCGATGATGTGCATGAAGCCGCCGTGCAGGAACATGGAACTGACCAGGGTCGCCCAGGCTGGCACCCGCGCGATCTCGGGCGGTAAGTCGTCGATGCCGAAGACAACGCTGGGGATGGCACCGTAGGCGAACACGAAAATTTCCCCGGCGCGTTCGGGCAGGCTCAGCTGATAGAGGAACACCACCACGCAGACGCCGATCAACGCGTTGGTCACGTACGGGTAGCGGATATGCTTGAGCGGCGCGTCGTCGCTGAGGGGCAGGATGGCCATGGCCCTAGTTTAGCGCATTCCGGGTCGCCCGCCAGCCTGGACAGAATGCATTCGGTCGGCGGATAATGGCCGCCGGGAGGTCTGGACCATGAAGATGAACCGGTTATCGATCGTTTTATCCATGGCGCTCGCGGCGATGACCCTCAGCGCCTGCGTCACCACCATGAGCCGCGAGCAGTGCCTGGCCACGGATTGGCAGGCCGTCGGGTTCCAGGATGGTGCGCGGGGCTATGGGCCCGGTCGCTTGGCGGTACACCGCAAAAATTGCGCGGAAGCCCGCGTGGCGCCTGACTTGGCGGCCTATAATGCCGGCCACCGCGAGGGTATTCGGAACTATTGCCGGCCGAAACAGGCCTACCGGGCCGCCATCCGCGGCGAGGCCTACCGCGGCGTCTGCCCAAGCCGCATGGAGCCCGGTTTCCTGTACGCCTATGAGGCGGGCAAGCGCATTCACGCCTTCAACGCCGCCATCCGCCGCTTGAGCGGTCGCATGAACGGGGCCGAGAGGGACCTGCGCACCGCCGAGGCGCACATCCCCGAACTGGAATCCCGCGCCACGTCGAACAAGCTGAAGCGCCGCCAGCGCCGCCGCGCGGTCATGGAACTGCAGCATC
The DNA here is from genome assembly GCA_964595005.1 of uncultured Magnetovibrio sp. Classification (GTDB taxonomy): domain Bacteria; phylum Pseudomonadota; class Alphaproteobacteria; order Rhodospirillales; family Casp-alpha2; genus UBA3470. The sequence continues at coordinate 1,449 of CAZQPC010000388.1, read as the reverse complement.
TGTCGGAAGAGATCGGTGCGCTGCGGCTGCGCATTTCCAGGCTGGCCGTGAAGCGCGCCAATTTGCGGGGCAAACTGTCGGTGATCCGGCCGCAATACGACCGCGAGTTCGGGCTCAGGTATTAGATGGTCAACTCAATGCCGCGACCAGACCTTCGAACATGGGCTTGCCGTCGGCGCCGCCGAGCGTGGGGTCGGCCAGGCGTTCGGGATGCGGCATCATGCCGAGCACCGTTTTGCGCCTGTTATAGATGCCGGCGATGCCGGACTGTGAACCGTTCGGGTTTGCCGCGTCGGTGATCGCGCCGTTCGTGTCGCAATAGCGAAACGCGACGCGGTCCGCGTCATTAAGTTCCTTCAAGGTATCTTCATCGGCGAAGAAATTGCCGTCGTGGTGGGCGATGGGGATGCGGATCACCTGGTCTTTTTGGTATTTCCCGGTGAACATCGTGTCATTCGCCGCAACCTTCAGATAGACGTCCTTGCAGACGTATTTCAGCGCCGCGTTGCGCATCAAAACGCCGGGCAACAGGCCCGCCTCGGTCAGCACCTGGAAGCCGTTGCAGACGCCCAAGACCGGCACGCCACGGGCGGCCCGGGCGACGACCTCGTTCATGATTGGTGATTTCGCTGCCATGCAGCCGGCGCGCAGGTAATCGCCGTAGGAAAAGCCGCCGGGGACGGCGATAAGATCGACGTCGGGCATTTCCGTATCCCCATGCCAGACCATTTCCGGTTCGTCTCCCATGACATTGCTGAGCGCCACTTTCATGTCGCGGTCGCAGTTCGATCCCGGGAAAACGATGACGGCGGCTTTCATGGGCGGGGCTCCTACGAACAGGATTTGAAACTGATCGTCATTCCCGCGAAAGCCGGAATCCAGGATGGGAACCTCGGCGACTGCGGTTCTGGGTTCCCGCTTTCGCGGGAATGACGATTGATTGGAATTTTAGTGGGCGGAAACAAACGAAGCTTTCCTCGCACGTTGTGTTACCGTCATCACGCCTCGGCAATCTCAATGGCGTAATTCTCGATCACCGTGTTGGCCAGCAGCTTCTCGCACATGTCGGTGACGTGGGCGTGGGCGGCGGCGGTGTCGGTCTCGGTCAACTCAAGTTCGATGAACTTGCCCTGGCGGACGTCGTCGACGCCATCGAAGCCAAGCGCGCCCAAGGCGTGTTGCACGGCCTTGCCCTGCGGGTCCAAGACGCCATGCTTAAGGGTGACGTGGACCTTGGCTTTCATTGCATGGAGTCCGGGCCAGGCATGTCGGCGGGGCCGCTTAGTGGCAGAATCCCTAAGCGCCGGGCGACCTCCTGATAGGCCTCTTCGACCTTGCCCAGATCTTGGCGGAAGCGGTCCTTGTCCATCTTCTCGTTGGTCTGGATGTCCCAAAGGCGGCAGTTGTCGGGGCTGATCTCATCGGCCAGCACCATGCGCGGCTGTTCGT
>CAZQPC010000387.1:0-4688 GCA_964595005.1 uncultured Magnetovibrio sp. | reverse complement strand
GCCGGCAAACCGGACTGACCGTCTCAGTGCGTACGAAATAGCGCACGATGCTCTACGGCGTCAGCACCACGCGGCCGACAATTTTCCCTGCCGCCAAGTCCGCCAGCGTGGCGGCGGCTTCGCCCAAGGGGCGCGTGGCAACCGGCAGTGGCGCGACACGGCCGCTGCCGACCAGGTCCATCAATTCCCCCATGTCGGCCAGATTGCCCACGTAGGAGCCCATGATGGACAGGCTTTTCAGGGGGAACATGGGCACCGACAACTCGACGGCGCCGCCGAACAGGCCGACGACGGCCAATTGCCCGGCCGTCGCCAGGGCGCCGAACCCAAACGCAACCGTCTTGTCCGAGCCGACGAAATCGACCGCCGCCACGGCGCCGCCACCGGTCAGCTTATAGAGCGCCTTGCGGGTTTCCTTATCGGCCGGATCAATGGCGTGGGCGGCCCCGGCGGTGATGGCGGCATCGCGCTTCGCCGGGTCGATATCGGCGACGATAATCTCGGTCTCCATCATCGCCTGCGCAATCATCACGGCGGCCAGGCCGACGCCGCCGGCGCCGATGATCAACAGATGCTTTCCCTCCGCCTTGGCGCGGACTTTCTTCAGCGCCCCGAAGGCCGTGATGCCCGAGCACGCATAGGTCGCCGCCAGTTCCATGGGCAGGGCGCCGATGGGGAACAGGTAGCGAGCATCGGGGACGATGACGTGGGTGGCGTAGCCGCCGTTCAGATGGACGCCCAGGTTGCGTGGCGCGGCGCATAGATTTTCATCGCCAGCCCGGCAGACGCCGCACGTCCCGCAGCCAATCCAGGGGTAGACGACGACCTGATCGCCAAGCCGCGCGGCCGCCCCGGCGCCGGCGGCGGCCACTGTGCCGGCAATTTCATGACCCAGCGTGAACGGCAGCTGGTGGGCCCGCGACAGGTCGGCCTTCTTGCCGCCGCCCATGTCGAAATGGCCCTCCCAGATATGGACGTCGGAATGACAGACGCCGCAACCGCCAACCTCGATCAGCACCTCGCCGTCAGCGGGCTCAGGCGTCGGGTCGTCCTGTTCAACCAAGGGCGCCGCGTAGTTGCCGATACGATAGCTTTTCATGGCCGTCACCTCAGATATCAAAGCGCTGATTTATATCGACCGGATGATAGTCCCGTTGATCGGTTGTCTCCAGTGCCGCTTGATCGGTCCTTGATCGGGCTTTAATCAGTCCGGCACCTGAAAGGCGCCCCGGAACCACGGCATCATGCGGTCGTTCATGATCCGATTTTCCAAATGATCCAGCCCGGCCGCGGCGCCAAAATGACAAAGATAGGCGCGGCTTTGGGCATAATCGCCGGGCCCGGAGAACGCCACGTCGAAGCTATACGTCGCTGGATCAACGGAAATGAATGGGCGCCGCACAGGGCGTCAGTTCCTCGGTGACGACGCCGGCCCTAGCGGCTCAATTCCCGCATCGCCCCATCAAGGCCGTCGAGGGTCAGGGGAAACATGCGATCGCCCATGATCTGGCTCACCATGCCGACGCTTTGCGTGTTGCCCCACCAGGCCTGCTTCACCGGGTTCAGCCAGACCGCGTGCTCATAGATGCGGGTCACACGCTCCATCCAGATGGCCCCGGCTTCCTCGTTCCAATGTTCGACGCTGCCGCCGGGATAGACGATTTCGTAGGGGCTCATGGAGGCGTCGCCGACGAAGATCACCTTGTAGTCGTGGGGATAGGTGTGCAGCACCTCCCAGGTCGACGTGGTATCCGTGTGGCGCCGCCGATTGTCTTTCCAGACTTTCTCATACAGGCAATTGTGGAAGTAGAAATATTCCAGATGCTTGAATTCGGCCTTCGCCGCCGAAAACATCTCTTCCAAGGTCTTGACGTGGGGGTTCATGGAACCGCCGACATCGAAGAAAATCAACACCTTCACGGCGTTGTGGCGTTCCGGGATCATCTTGATGTCCAGCCAGCCCTTCTTCGCCGTCGCCCGGATCGTGTCGTCCAGGTCCAGTTCCTCTTCGGCGCCTTGGCGGGCGAACTTACGGAGCCGGCGCAGCGCCACCTTGATGTTGCGGGTGCCCAGCACGACGTCGCCGTCCAGGTTCTTGTATTCGCGTTTGTCCCAAACCTTGACGGCGGAGAAGTTGCGGTTGTCGTCCTGGCCGATGCGCACCCCTTCCGGGTTGTAACCATAGGCGCCGAAGGGTGACGTGCCGGCGGTGCCGATCCACTTGGAGCCGCCCTGGTGGCGTTTTTTCTGTTCTTCCATGCGCTGCTTCAAGGTTTCCATGAGCTTCTCCCAACCGCCCAGGGCCTCAATCTCGGCCTTTTCTTCATCCGTCAACGTCTTCTCGGCCAGCTTGCGCAGCCATTCTTCGGGAATTTCCTTGGTCTCGCCTTCCGGCACCTCAATGCCCTTGAAGACCTCGCCAAAGACCCGGTCGAACTTATCCAAGTTGCGCTCATCCTTGACCATGGTGGCGCGCGACAGATAGTAGAAGTCCAGCACGTCGAAGTTGGCCAGACCCGCATCGACGGCCTCGACCAGGGTCAGGTATTCACGCAGGGATACGGGAACCCGGGCGTCGCGGAGTTTCAGGAAGAAGTCGATGAACATGAGGTTTCCTACCCTGTCTCGTCCGGACCCGCAATATCCGCCGCATCGGGTATTTTATTATCTGCTTCGTCTTCTTCGTCATCGCGCATGAGCGCCGCCGGTAAGGTGCGGATGTGGATGTCGCGCTGCGGATAGGGGAAATCGATGCCCTGGGCCGTAAAGCTATCCCAAACCTCCAGCAACACGGCGCTGGTGACATTGCCCAGGCCGTTTTGCGGATCGTCGACCCACAGGCGCAATTCGATGTCGATGGCATTATCGCCAAACCCCTTCAATTGGCAAACCGGTCCCGGGTCGCCAAGAACACGCTTCACCTGGCGCGCCGCCTCGACGGCCAATTCCATGGCCTTGCGAACATCCGCATCGTAGGAAATGCCGATGGGCAGTTTCTGACGCACCATGCGGTGCGAATAGGACCAGTTCTCGACCCGCTGGGAGATCAGTTCCTCGTTCGGAATAAGGTGTTCCGTGCCGTCGCGGGTAATCACCGAAACACAACGCGCGCCCAGGGAATTGATCGACCCGTAGGTATCGCCGATGGCGATCACGTCACCGGGCTTGACGGAGCGGTCCATGAGCAAGATCAGGCCGCTGATCAGGTTGGAGAACACCCGCTGCAGGCCGAAACCGATACCCAGGCCAATGGCACCGGAGAACACGGCAAAAGCGGTCAAATCGATGCCGACGCTTTCCAGGCCGACGATGACGGCGATGGCATAGACGGCAATGCGGAACAGCTTGCCGAACAAGACACCGGTGGCCAGCGGTATGCCCGGCATGGCCCGCATGCGGCGCTCCACCAGGGTCGAGGCGAAACTGGCCAGCCACAACAACACTCCCAGTGCAATGAGCGCCTTGATAAAGCCCAGTACCGACAGCCGAACCTCGCCGACCTGCAGGGCCATGGCGTCCAGGACTTCCATGGTCGGATCCAGCAGACCGGTGATGGAGAGCGCCGCGAACACCCAGGCGACGATGGTGATCGCGCTTGACCAGGTTCTGTTGCGGATCAACGTCGCGGCCAGGCGGATGACCACCCATGCGGTCAGCAGACTGACGACAATGGTGATCAAATGATGCGGCCATTTGGCATATTCGGCGGCGAACACGGAGAACCATTGACCAATGAGCCAAAGCACCGGCAGCGTCAGCGGCGCCAACGCGGAGGTCACGGGCCGGCCGAATCGTTCGTACCAACCGAGTTGCGACGGCGTTTCCAGCCAACCGCGGCATTTCGCAGCCAACGGCCAGGCCACCAGAAACGCCGCCAACACCACCACGGCCTGGGTGCCGGCGCTCAGGACAAAAACGTTGTCCTGGGCCCAACCGGAGACCAGCGCCAGTTGGGCTTGCAGATATTCCAGGTCGAGGTATTTCTCCATGGCGCCTCCGCCGCAAACAATACGCGAGCCGGTGCCCGGAGGCTATACCGGCGCGACATGGAAGCCGCGCAAGGTTGATGGTTTTATTAAGGAATTCAGCTTAAACTTCCCTTGGGGATCAATCTGGATTTAAAGATCATGTTTCTTCACATGCTGAACGAAGCTCAAAAACGTGGTCTGTTTGCGCTGGCTTCGCGGATGATCGCCGCCGACAAGGTCGTTTCGGAGACGGAGGTTGATTACCTGAACGCGTTGGTTGCCGAATCGGGTTTGGCCGGCAAGCAGCCGTTGCGTGACAAGGGCAAGCCGGTTGATCTCGGCATTTACGACGATCGGCGTTCGCAGTTGGCCGTTGCCATGGAATTGATGATCCTCGCCAATACGGACCGCTATTACGATCCCAAGGAATTGATCATGTGGGATGACGTCCTCAACCGGTTCGATTTTACCAAGGCCGAACAGGAACACCTGCGGGCCAACGCCGAAATTGCCGCGTTGCTGTTAAAGAACGTCGAAGAGCTTATCGAGGGCTTTGATATTCCGCCCCGGACCGGCGACGAACGGCGCGCCGACGACGAACGCCGACGCCTGGACCGTCGTGCCAGAGCGCGGCGCGATCAAAACTGACGAAAGCCTTAGAGCACCGTGCGCTATTTCATACGCACTGAGACGGTCAGTCCGGTTTGCCGGCTAGGAAGG
>CAZQPC010000386.1:0-4768 GCA_964595005.1 uncultured Magnetovibrio sp. | reverse complement strand
TATAGTTGGTTTCCTCCTATTCAAGCCGTCCAAAATTTCATTCACCTTTCGAATTCACGTCATCACCGGACTTGATCCGGTGATCCACGTCTTTAACGTTTCAGCGATCTGCGACGTAAGTCGTGGATGCCCGGATCAAGTCCGGGCATGACGGATGTGTTCGAAGGACTTCAAGCCGTCGGCATGACTTGAACCCGTTCAAAATATTTCGTCACCGGAGGCAGAACACTGATGAGCCACCGGACCAAGTATCTTGATCGCCAATGCCGATCGAAGGTTTTCACACCGTTCAAGCTACCTTAAATTGGCCTCCGGACACGAGATCGAGAGGATCCATCATGGCCGCAGGCTCGACCAAGGTCGTCATCGCCGCATTGATCGGCAACGGCTTGATCGCCATCACAAAATTCGCCGCCGCCGCCTATACGGGGTCGTCGGCGATGCTCAGCGAGGCCATCCACTCGGTGGTCGACACGGGCAACCAGGCGCTGATCCTGTTCGGCATCCGCCAGTCAAAAAAGCCCGCCGATGAGACCCATCCCTTCGGCTACGGCATGGAGCTTTATTTCTGGACCTTCGTCGTCGCGATCCTGATTTTCGCGGTCGGCGCCGGCGTCGCTTTGTACGAAGGGGTGGAGAAAATTTTGCATCCGCGGCCGGTCGGCAGCGCCTTCATCAACTACATCGTATTGAGCGCGGCGATGGTTTTCGAGGCGGGCGCCTGGTGGCTGGCATTCAAGGAATTCCGCGGCCGCAAGGGCCATCGCAGCTATATTTCCGCGGTCCACGAAAGCAAGGACCCGGCCCTGTTCACCGTGCTGTTTGAAGACACCGCCGCCATGCTGGGCCTGATCATCGCCTTTGTCGGCATCGCCCTTGGCGAATACCTGAACATGCCCATCTTCGACGGCATCGCATCGGTGATGATCGGCGTCATATTGGCCGTCGTCGCCGCCGTGCTGGCCTATGAATGCAAGGGCCTTTTGGTCGGCGAGGCCGCCCGCAAACCGGTCGTCCGGGGTATCCGGGCAATTGCCGAATCGCGTGACGGCGTCAAGGCGGTGAACGAACTTCTGACCATGCACCTGGGCCCGGAAGACATCCTGGTCAATCTCAGTCTCGACTTCGACGACGGCATTTCATCCGAGGCCGTCGAGGCGGCCATTTCCTCCATGGAAGCCGAGATCAAGGATTCCTACCCGGAAGTAAAGCGGCTGTTTATCGAGGTGCAAAGCCTGCAAGGGCATGCCGCCGCCCAACAAGCGAGCGGCGGTCACAAATCCGAGAGTGCCCCCGGAGAGGATTGACGCGGGCCGCCATACGGCCAATATGCGGACCATCGAATTTCAAGCCCAAGGGAAACCCCAAAAGCAGGAGCTTTAACATGTCCCAAATCACCCCCCTCATCCCGCGCCAGCCGGTGCCCGAACTGGACGTTGCCACGGTCGGCGGCGGCAACTGGAAAATGTCCGGCCAATCACCGCAGAACTTTACCCTGGTGGTCTTCTACCGCGGCCTGCACTGCCCGATCTGTTCGAACTACCTGCGCGACTTGCAACGCAAGCTGGGCGACTTCGCCGAGTTGGGCGTCAACGTCATCGCCGTCAGCCCCGACAGCAAGGACCGCGCCGAAAAGTCGGCGGAGGACTGGAAGATCGACGAACTGACGCTGGGTTACGGCCTGGATCTGGACACGGCCCGCCAGTGGGGTCTCTACATTTCCTCGGGCCGCGGCCCGACGTCATCGGGCGTTGAGGAAACGCGGCTGTTCAGCGAGCCCGGCCTCTATCTGATCCGCCCGGACGGCACGCTTTACTTCGGCTCGGTGCAGACCATGCCGTTCTCGCGCCCCGGTTTCGCCGACATCCTGAACGGCGTCAAGTTCGTGCTGGAAAAAGACTACCCGGCCCGCGGCCAGGTCGTCGATCACCACAACCCGGAAGGCTCGGCCACGGATTGGCCGTCGGCGGATTACGATCCGCAGTAAATCGGATGACATCCGAATTGATTGAGGCGGCCCCCGTGGGCCGCCTTTTTCTTTGCCGATGGGTCGCCCCGTTCCGTACGTTTCGTATCCAAAAGTCAGCATTTGTACACGAAAGTACACATTTTGATTGAGAAATGGCCGGCATATCTCATGATTTCAATCGGTTAGAGGCGTGTATTTTTGTGTATTCTTTTGCCAAAACGTTCGCATAAATTCGCAAAAGTACACATTTTCCACCGCTGTCGCGGCCTCTCAACGCCGATCGGCGTGAGATCCCGGGATGGCCCCGGGAGCGGATCGCGCATCTCCCATGCGCGGTCATCGGCGGGACCGATGTGTCTTCACACGCCAACGCCAACGCCGCGCCGAAAACCGCGCAACGTTACCATCAACCGCCCGGCCCAACGCCCCTGAATTACTTTGGCACATCAGTCCCGGCGGGTCTCCGCGCCAGCATTGCCAACCATTTGGCATGGGCCAAATTCGCCGGCACAGAGTCATCTTCACAAGGTCAAATAGCGTGCAACTGCCGGTCTTCCGCAGCGCATGACAGGGAGATAGGCAGGCAATATATGAATTTCAACCCATTCGTGGAAAATTTTTTCCGCCCCTGATCGCGCCTTGTGTTTGCCCCGGCACGGCGCGAGGTGCCGGGGACACCATCAGGCGCCACGCGGACCGGCACATTCGGCGCTGGCGGATGGTGTCCCCGTCACAGGGCGGGGGACCAATCAGGCGGAGGCGCCAACCTTCGGATTTCGTGCTGAAACGTTAACTGCGGAGGAAAAAGGTAACTGTCCCCGTTTTCGTAGAGGAAAAAGGTAACTGTCCCCGTTTTCGTAACTGTCCCCGTTTTCGCGCCCGCTGTCCCCGTTTTCGCGCCCGTTTTCGCGGTGTCCCCGTTTTCGCGGCTGTCCCCGTTTTCGCGGTCCAACCCATTCATGGAAATTATTTTGAACTTGTCTTGGCATGCAAATTTGAAGATGAGCAGAACGGGTTGGAGAGATTAGAATTGGGTCCGATTTCCGTCGCCGAGCGGACGAACGACAAGTGCTTCGCTCTATTCGCCTATTAGCCAATAACGGACATTTTTGAAAGCTGTGAAACAGTCTACAAAATATCGTGAAGAAACATGGAACTGTTTATCGGGCCATGGTACCCACAAACTAATTATGGGCAATCGTCGCGTTCGTGGTATACAGGACGGGTGATAAAGATGGATATGGCCTTGGGGTCTTCTATGGGGAACAATGATTATCAATGCCGGGTTCTTGTCGTAGATGATAACGAGCCGACTAGGAAATTGCTGAAGACGTTTTTGCAAGGGTTTGGGGCAAAAATTGTTGGGGAAGCAGCAGATGGCGAAGAGGCCGTTCGGGTTTTCCACGAGTGCAAACCCGACTTAACATTTTTGGACCTCGAGATGCCGGTCAAGAATGGCAAGGACGTTTTAAGGGAGATTATCGAGAAAGATCCAACCGCTCATGTGGTTATTGTGACGGCTACCAGTGAATTGAAGGTCGCAAACTGGTGTGCTGATGCGGGTGCCCAAAATTACATTAGAAAAGGGGTTTCACCTGGCGTACTAAAACTCATGCTGAAGGCGCAGTTGGATTTATGCGAGGCTTGTTGAGGGGGCCTCTAGATTTTCCAATGAACAGTTTGTCGGTTGTTCGTCAACCCATATGGAAAAATGAACAACCGGAACTTCTGTTGCGCCCGTAGGGCCATCATAAAGTCCGTAACGGGTCATCAGAAAACAATATCTCTTGGTCGGCAGTATGCCGCCACTGCCCCGAACAAACTCCAGAATTTGTTTGCCGGGGCTTTCGCTTTGCCCTGCACTACCGGTTGTGATTCCGACGCAATTCAAAACGTCCAAATAATAACGCAGGGACAATCATTTCGTATCGATAATTCTACCGGAGTGCGGCTCGGATGCGAATAACAACCGATAATGTTTATGTTTAACAATGGCAATGCGCCCTAGACGACCGTCAATCGGTCATCCATATGGGCATCGTCCGCAAACCATGCGTATCCTTTTGGCCCCCCATTGTATCCGTTTGCTAAGTAGTCCGTTCCGACTTTTTTTGGTAGAATCGCTCCGAACTTCTGACCAAAGGTTATCCAAACTTCTGACCAAAGGTTAGTTGTTGGCGCGGAGCGCGAATCGGTCATCGTGAACTGAAATTAGGACGCAATTGACGACACTTTGGAGAAATTGGGTGAGCTGTTTGTCGAGTACCTCGAAGCCACCACATTCGACCTGACGTGCCGCAATCAGATTGAATATGCCCCCACCCAACAATCACGTCCAAAAGTCTCTTATCTTTGTGGTTGGCGGATCGCCAATTCAACGAAAAGAAATCGCGCAAAATCTACAATCTTTCTACATGTTTGAACTGTTTGACAATGAAACGGAAATTACCGAGCGCTTATCAACATCAGTTCCGACGGCGATAATTGTTGATGAAATTCTGCCGCCTATGGGTGGTGCGGGTTTCGTGGCCAAAGTCCGAAACAATGCGCAAACGCAAGCTGTCCCGATCGTTTTCACGGCTGATCGCAAGAACGCCGAGATGATCGCGGAAGCGACGTCTTATGACCGTGTGTTTCTGGTCGAAAGGCCCTTCAAGCGTGGCACTTTCATCAGCGTGCTCTCCAGCGGGGTAAATGCGTCTATTGAAGCCAAATGGGACGACGTTGAGCCGACCCAGCAGGCCGCATTAAAGAATACACTCGGTTCTTTCAATTCCGTTGCCGATCTGATTCAGGAAG
>CAZQPC010000385.1:0-4775 GCA_964595005.1 uncultured Magnetovibrio sp. | reverse complement strand
ATGAACGATGTCGCGCAGTTCCATTCGGTTGAACCATTTGTGTGAGAACGAGCCGGGCCAACCGGGAATGTGCAGCCGCAGGGGGGCGCCGTTCATGGGGTGGATGGGCTCGCCGTTCATCGCCCAGGTGATCAGGTTATTCTCGTCCAAGGCTTTCTGGATCGGTACGCCCCTTGAAATGGGCAGTTTCCCCTCCTTGCCAGACAGATGCGTGTCGGCGCCGTAGTGGGCGGTGTAAATGGCTTCTTTCTTGACGCCGGCCATCTTTAAAACGTCGGCCAGGCGAACGCCGGTCCACTCGGCGCAGCCAACGGCACCCAGGCTCCATTGGTTGCCTTTCGCCTTGGGGTCGAAGTAGGCGCGGCCATTGCCGCCGCATTCGATGCAAATTTGCCGGCTGACGACCTCGAACTTGCTCTTCAACTCGGCAATGGAAAGCTTCAGCGGCTTATCGACAAGGCCGTCAATCGTCAGCATCCAGGTGTCCGGATTTACATCCTCGGGAGGAACGCCGTTGTTGCGGATGAAATGCCGCGATGTTGGCGTTACGTCATCGTCAAGGAGGTGCGCCGGCGTCTCGGCGTTAACGGGCCGGTCGTTGAGGACCGTGACACCGTTCTTGCCGTCGATCTTTATCCCCGTCGTGGCCATGGCTTCGGGAATGAATCCCGACGGCATATTCCGGTGGAACGGAATGGCGGTGCCGATAAGCGCGCCCATGGTCGCCAAACCGGCACCCTTCAGAAACCCCCGGCGGTTTTTGTTGGCAACCCGGCCGAACACAAGCTCGTCGGCAGTTTCCGGATCCTTGGCGTAGATTTCGAAAAGATCGGTGCTGTTCTCTGCAGGCTGTGGATTGTCTTTTGGCATGAAATTCCCCGTTTTTTCCAATGATCGTCCGGCTGATCGCATCAGCCGGTACACAAAAAAACGGATCACCCGGCTGAATTATTCCAGCCGCGCCAAAACTTTTTTCGAATTATTTAAATGTGAGACCGTGTCAGGCGGCGCAGGGCGCACTTTTTTCGCGGCTGTCGTGCAGTGCCATGCGTGTCCGCTCGTCGAAGGGGACATGGTGAAGACTGGCGCTGCGGACGCTGCGTGCGAGCAATCCAAAGCGATCCGGGTCCATGCCATCGGAGACGATGAGATAACTTAAGGCGCCGGCCCGCCAGCCGTAGGCTTCGCTCTTACCATCGCGGAATTGGTTCAGCTTTTCGCCAAGTTTGCCAGCGGAGGGAAACACCAACAGGCTGATCTTGCAGCCGCGCGAGCCGCGGAACCCGGCAACCAAGGTGCGCCGTTCTGGTGTCAACGTGGCCGTCTTGATTTGCACGAGGGTCAACTGCGAAGCCGATAAATCGGGCACGTAGGCGCCCGGTAAGGTGTCGACGACACTGATCTTTGCGATCTCGGCGGGACCGGCCGCCACCGAGCTTTCCAGCGACCAGCCATGATGTATCTGCCAGGCGTTTGCCTGCCATGCCGATCCCGGGTTCTCCGTATTGCGCCACATCAGCAACGATCCTGCGGCCAACAACGCGAAGACGATACTGGCGGCGACGGCCCGGCGATAGCGCGGCGCCGATTTGGGTTCCGGAAGCGACAAGGGCGGTGCCTCGATGCTTTCGGCCGTCGATGATCGCAAGAGGCTGAGCGCCGCCACTTCGCGGGCCAGTGCCGGATCGTCGGCGACGGCCTGTGCAACTTCGGCGGAGGCGGTCGAACTAAGTTCGCCGTCGACATAGCCGTTCAACATTTCGAAGCTGATTTGGCGCTTGCTCATTGCATTCTCTTGGTCTTTTTCTGCGGCAGTTCGTGCACGTTGCTGGACCCGATCGCTTCCAAAAGCATCCGCCGGGCGCGGCTGATGCGACTCATAATCGTACCCGTCGGAACGTCAAGCAAGTTGGCCGCTTCCGCGTAGCTCAATCCGGCGATATCGATCAAGGCGATGATTTCGCGATGCCGGCGCGGCAGCCTGGCCATCTCGATCTTGACGTTCAGGACGGTAATATAACGTTCGTCGCCGTGCCAATATTCCGTCGATGCAGAGAATTTTTCTTCATCGATGGCGTCCGCGGCGGTTTTCTCGCGCCGCAACTGATCGATAAACGCGTTGCGCAAAATGCGAAACAGCCAGGCCCGATAGGCCTCCTCGGTTTCGGGTGTTTTCTTCGCGCCGAGCGCCTTCAAAGCGCAAACCTGGACAAGGTCTTCGGCCTGGTGATGGTCGCGGGTCAGGCTGAGGGCGTAGCCGAAAAGCCGCTTCAGATAGGCCTCCAACCGCTGGCGTTGCATCGTCTCGCTCCACCTCGTCGACAATGCCGCACAGTTGCGCACATTGCTGCCGGACGCAAGTTTCGGCGTATCATCCGTGCGCGCCGGGCCTGGCCCGCTGCGTTGACGGCTCGAAATTTTCCATCGATTGGGCCCGCTTCGACAGCCAGTAACTGTAGGCGGGCGGCATCAAATCATAAGCATCATCAACGCCGAGCTTCAATGCCGCGTCCAGGGGCCAATTGGGGTTGTGGATGACTTCCCGGGCCAAGGCGATCAGATCGGCCCGGCCGTCCTGCAAAATTTCCTCGGCATGGTCGGCGTGAACGATTAACCCCACCGCCATGGATGCCACGCCAGCTTCCGCCCGTAATTTTTCCGCGTAGGGCACCTGATAACCATAGTCCAAGGGTGTTTTCCCCATGCCGACGCCGCCGGCCATGCCGCCGGACGAACAATCAACGACATCAACGCCCCTCGCTTTGACGATACGCGCCAGTTGCACGCTTTCATCGGGCCCCCAGCCGGCGTCGTCCTGCACCGACAGGCGCAGGAACAAGGGTTTGTGGTCCGGCCAGTTGGCGCGCACGCAGTCCACCACTTCAATGACCAGGCGCATTCGGTTCTCCAATGACCCGCCGTAGTCGTCATTGCGCAGGTTCGACATGGGCGACAGGAACTGGTGCAGCAGGTAGCCGTGCGCGCTGTGAATTTCCAACACGTCGAAACCCGCGGCATCGGCCCGCGCCGCCGCGGCACCCCATCTTTCGACCAAGCCGGACAGTTCATCGCGGGCCAGCGCACGCGGCACAGGCTCACCCTCGCCCTTTCCGGCCACGGCGCTGGGCGCCACCAGTTCCCAGGCGGGCCAATCATCAACGCCGGCGGAGGCTTCCTCCAATGGCCCCCGGCCCTCCCAGGGCCGGAAGCGTCTGGCCTTGCGGCCGCTGTGGCCCAACTGAATGCCAGGTACGGCATTGTGGGCGCGGATAAAATCCGCCAACCGCTTGAAGTGCGGGATGAAATCGTCGTGCCAAAGTCCGGTGTCGCCGACCGTGCCGCAACCGCGCCGTTCGACCTTGGTCGATTCGACAAAAACCAAACCAGCCCCGCCGACCGCGTACTTGCCGACATTCATCAGATGCCAATCGGTCGGATAACCCTTCTCGGCCGCATATTGGTGCATGGGGGCGATAACGACACGGTTTTTCAGTGTCACGTCACGGCATGTCCAGGGGGTGAACAGCATTGGCTGGGTCGAAGGGTCTGTCATGGGCGGCGGCCTCTTTCCCTGTTCTTCCCCTGTTATCGGGGAAACGCCAGGGCGGGTCAATTTTGCCGGCGGTCGTAGTCTTTTCCATTGGGTTGAAAATGTCGTGCGCAGGCAAATATTGTATGGGACGGCAATACTCGATAGATTTTTGTCCGTCGAGCAATGGAAGTCTGGAAAATGCCGCATCGGCCAAAATCATGAGAAAACCCGTCGTCGGTATCCTTGCCAATTCGCACCTGATCAATGATCAGTATTGGGTGCAGGCGTCGGGCAACCTGAATATTGAAGCGATCGCCGCGGTGACCGGCGCGACGCCCCTGGTTATTCCTTCCCTGCCCCATTGCCTCGACGTCCCGGAAATCGTGGCGATCTGCGATGGCTTCCTGTTGGGCGGCGGGCGGCCCAACGTGCATCCCGAAGAATACGGCCATGAGCCGACGGAGGCGCACGGCACCTTCGACCGCGGCCGCGACAGCATTGCCCTGCCTTTGATCCGCGCCTGTGTCGAAAGCGGGCAGCCGGTGTTGGGCGTCTGCCGCGGCTTTCAAGAATTCAACGTCGCCATGGGCGGCACCCTGCATCCGGAGATCCGTGACCTGCCCGGGCGCATGAACCACCGCATGCCGCCGGACGGCACCATCGAGGAAAAATTCGCCCACCGCCACATGGTTCATCTGGTGCCCGACAGCCCGTTTATCGGGATTTTCGGCGCCGACGAAGTGCTGGTGAATTCCCTGCACGGCCAAGGGATTGAGGACCCGGGACCACGGGTCGTCGTTGATGGCACCGCGCCCGATGGAACGGCCGAGGCGATCACTATCAAGGACGCGCCGGGCTTTGCCATGGCGGTGCAATGGCATCCGGAATATCAGGCTGCCGCCGATCCGGTCTCAAAACCGTTGTTTGAGGTCTTTGGTGGCGCGTTAAAGGCCTGGATGAGCGGTCAGGCGCTGGCGGCGGAATAAATAACCTCCTCAGCGAACTCATGGGTGATGGGGATGGCCCGGTTGGCCATCGCGCGCGTTATCAAGGATACGTATATCACTGAAAACCATTGTGCCGCCGTTGTGGGCCTGGCTTGTATCATAGACAGCAAGCCCCACATCATTCCCGGGTTGCCGCCTCCCCTGGGCGCACCTATGATGCGCCGCCTGCCGGCTTAGCCCGTGCCTTCAACCGGTCGTCTCGCGCGGCGGCGATCATCGTCGAAGAGATGCAGGTG
>CAZQPC010000384.1:0-4780 GCA_964595005.1 uncultured Magnetovibrio sp. | reverse complement strand
CACGCCGCCATCGCGCGGTGATATGAAACAATCCATGGAAGCGTTGATCCATCACTTCAAGCTGTTCACGGAAGGTGTCCGGGTGCCGGCCGGGGAAACCTACACGGCCGTTGAGGCCCCGAAGGGTGAATTCGGCGTTTATCTGGTCGCCGACGGCACCAACAAACCGTACCGCTGCAAAATCAGGGCGCCGGGGTTCGCGCACCTTCAGGCCATGGATTTTCTGTCGAAAGGCCATATGTTGGCCGATGTTGTCGCGAATATCGGGTCGATCGACGTGGTGTTTGGTGAAATAGATCGGTAATGACGGTGATGGAAGACAATCAACAACCCGACAGCTTCGCCTTTACCGCGGAAAACCGCGCGGCCGCGGACGCCGCGATTGCCAAGTACCCGGACGGCTGGCAGGCCAGTGCGGTGATGCCGTTGCTGGATCTGGCGCAGCGCCAGGCCGACGGGTTTCTTTCGCAAGCCGCCATGGACCATGTGGCGGAAATACTGGATATGCCGCGCATCCGCGTCTACGAGGTCGCGACCTTCTACACCATGTACAACCTGAAACCGATCGGGAAGCACCACGTGCAGGTCTGCACCAATCTTCCCTGTTGGCTGCGCGGCTCAGATGACATCATGGCGGCGTGCAAGAAATTCCTTGGTGTCGACAATGGCCAGACCACGGAAGACGGCAATTTCACCTTGCTTGAGGTCGAATGCCTTGGTGCCTGCGTCAACGCACCGATGATGCAGATCGGCGACGACTACTATGAAGATTTGGACGAAGAATCGACCCTCGCGATTCTGTCGGAATTGAAGGCCGGAAATACCCCGAAATCAGGCTCGCAGATCAAACGGTTCACCTGTGAGCCGGAAAGCGGATTGACCAGCCTGGAAACTCAGACCGCGACGCGGGCGGCCAAGGTGGGGGGCGAGTGATGTTGCACGATTCGGATCGCATCTTCACCAATATTTACGGCATCGATGATCCGTTCCTGGCCGGCGCCCAAAAGCGCGGCGACTGGGACGGCACCAAGACGTTGCTTGAGAAGGGCCGCGCACAAATCGTTGACGAGGTTAAAAACTCAGGGTTGCGCGGCCGCGGCGGCGCCGGCTTCTCGACCGGCATGAAATGGTCCTTCATGCCGAAGGAAGTCGGCGATCGGGCGCATTATCTGGTGATCAATGCCGATGAGGGTGAGCCCGGCACCTGCAAGGACCGGGAAATCATGCGTCACGATCCGCACAAGCTGATCGAAGGGGCGTTGATCGCATCCTTTGCCATGGGCGCGCACGCCGCGTATTGCTACGTGCGCGGTGAGTTCTTCCGCGAAACCGAAGCCCTGCAGCGCGCCGTCGACGAAGCCTACGAAGCGGGCCTAATCGGCGATGACGCGTGCGGGTCGGGCTACAAGTTCGATTTCTATATCCACCGGGGCGCCGGCGCCTACATCTGCGGCGAGGAAACCGCGCTGATCGAAAGCCTGGAGGGTAAGAAGGGCCAACCGCGCCTGAAGCCGCCGTTCCCGGCCAACGTCGGGGTGTTCGGTTGCCCGACGACGGTGAACAACGTCGAATCAATCGCCGTCGCGCCGGAGATTTTGCGCCGCGGACCGGAATGGTTCGCCGGCCTCGGCAAGCCCAACAACACGGGCACCAAGCTGTTTAATATTTCCGGCCACGTGAACACGCCGTGCACGGTCGAAGAAGAGATGGGGATTCCGTTGAAGGAGCTCATCGAAAAGCATGCCGGCGGTGTGCGCGGCGGCTGGGACAATTTGTTGGCGGTTATTCCGGGCGGCGCCTCGGTGCCGGTTCTCAACAAGGAACAATGCACCACCGTGACCATGGATTTTGATGCGCTTCGCGAATTGCGCTCGGGTCTCGGCACCGCCGCCGTCATGGTCATGGATACGTCCACGGATATCGTCCGCGCCATTACCCGACTGTCGGCTTTCTATAAGCATGAAAGTTGTGGCCAGTGCACGCCATGCCGCGAAGGTACCGGCTGGATGTGGCGGATGATGGAACGCATTTGTGCCGGCGACGCGCGCCTAGACGAAATCGATCTGCTGGAGGAAGTCACCCGGCAAGTCGAGGGCCATACCATCTGCGCCCTTGGTGACGCCGCGGCTTGGCCCATTCAAGGATTGATCCGCACCTTCCGGCCGGAAATGGAACGTCGGATCACGCAGCCTTCGTCGAAGGCCGGCAAGGTTGCCTGAGGAATATCGCATGGTCAAAATCACCATTGACGGCAACGAACACGAAGTCGATCCCGGCATGACCGTGTTGCAGGCCTGTGAGCAGGTGGGCATTGAGATTCCCCGGTTCTGCTATCACGAACGGCTGTCCATTGCCGGCAACTGCCGCATGTGTCTGGTCGAAATGGAGCGTTCACCGAAACCGGTGGCGTCGTGCGCCATGCCCATTGCCGACGGCATGGTGGTCAGAACCAACACGCCGGAAGTCCAGAAGATGCGCAAGGGCGTGATGGAATTCCTGTTGATCAACCATCCCCTGGATTGCCCGATCTGCGACCAGGGCGGCGAATGTGACCTGCAGGACCAGGCCATGGGATACGGCATCGATCACAGCCGTTATCATGAGAACAAACGGGCCGTGAAGAACAAGGATTTCGGCCCGCTGATCAAGACCATCATGACGCGTTGCATCCACTGCACCCGCTGCGTGCGCTTCGCCACGGAGATCGCCGGGGTGCCGGAACTGGGTGCCACGGGCCGTGGCGAGCACGTGGAAATCGGCACCTACGTCGAACAGGCCATCGCCTCTGAGCTGTCGGGAAACATGATTGATCTGTGCCCGGTGGGTGCCTTGACGTCGGGTCCCTATGCCTTCGCGGCACGGTCCTGGGAATTGAAAAAGACCGAAACGATCGACGTCATGGACGCCGTCGGCGCCAACATCCGCGTTGATGCCCGGGGGCCCGAAGTGCTTCGCGTGCTGCCGCGCCTCAATGACGATGTGAATGAAGAGTGGATTTCCGACAAATCGCGCTTTGCCTGTGACGGCCTGCGCCGCCAGCGGCTGGATCAGCCCTATGTGCGCCAGGACGGCAAACTGCAGCCGGCAAGCTGGGATCAGGCCTTCGACGCCATCGCCGGCGCGACCAAGGGTGTCGCGGGCAACGCCATCGCCGCGATCGCCGGCGACCTGGCCGATTGCGAATCCATGCTGGCCCTGAAAGACCTGATGACGGCGTTGGGATCGAACAACATCGATTGCCGTCAGGACGGCGCCAAATTGGATGCCAATGTGCGCGCCTCCTATCTCTTCAACACCACCATCGCCGGAATCGAGGATGCCGACGCCTTGTTGCTGGTCGGCTGCAATCCGCGCTTCGAAGCGCCGGTTCTCAACACCCGCATCCGCAAGCGCTGGGTCGGAGGCGGGTTCCGCGTCGGGGTCATTGGTGCCGATGAAGATTTGACCTATGCCTGCGAACATCTGGGTGACGGCGCCAAAGACTTAGAAGCCATCGCCGGCGGCCGAACTGATTTCGCCAAACATCTGAAGGATGTTGAAAAGCCGATGATCATCGTCGGACAGGGCGCCCTGACGCGGCCCGATGGCGCTGACATCCTTGGACTGGCCCGGCGCGTTGCGGAAAACCGCGGCATGATCAGCGCCGGCTGGAACGGCTTCAACGTTCTGCATACGGCGGCGGCCCGTGTCGGCGGACTGGATTTGGGCTTTACGCCGGGTGACGGCGGCCGCGATGTCGCCGGAATTTTGGACGGTGCGGGCAACGGCGACGTCAAGGTCGTCTATTTGCTGGGTGCCGATGAAATCGACGTCGACGCCTTGGGTGACGCCTTCGTGGTCTATCAGGGACATCATGGCGACGCCGGCGCGCACCGCGCCGACGTGATCTTGCCGGGCGCCGCCTATACGGAAAAGAACGCCACCTACGTCAACACGGAAGGCCGCGTTCAGTTGGGCCGCCGCGCCATCTTCCCGCCGGGCGACGCCCGCGAAGACTGGGCCATCGTCAGGGCGCTGTCATCGGTCCTCGGCCACGTGTTGCCCTATGATGATCTGCGGGCGGTGCGCGCGCGGCTTGTTGAGGTGAACGCCAATTTTCTCAACGTCGATCAGACGGCGGCTGCGGAGTGGGCTGAATTCGGCGCCGACGGCGCCGTTGACGACACGCCGCTGGCCTCACCGATCAGCAATTTTTATATGACCGATCCCATCAGCCGCGCCTCGGAGACCATGGCGCGCTGCGTGGACGCCTTCGGCGGCGGCGACGAGAGGATGACCGGGACCGATGGCTGAGCTTTGGGACGCCTATATCTGGCCAACGGCCTGGATCGTCATCAAAATTGTGGCGATTGTCATTCCCGTCATGCTGTCAGTGGCCTATTTGACCTATTTTGAACGCAAGGTCATCGGGGCCATGCATTTGCGCCGCGGCCCCAACGTGGTCGGGCCCTTCGGCCTTTTGCAGCCGATCGCCGACGGACTGAAACTGTTTCTCAAGGAAACCATCATTCCGTCGGGCGCCAACCGCGGTGTGTTCGTCCTGGCGCCCTGCGTGACCTTTGTTCTGGCCCTGGTCGCCTGGTCGGTCATCCCCTTCGATGAACAGATGGTTCTGGCCGATATCAACGTCGGCATCCTATATCTGTTCGCGATCTCATCGTTGGGCGTCTACGGCATTCTGATGGCCGGGTGGGCGTCAAATTCACGCTACGCCTTCCTGGGCGCCATGCGTTCGGCCGCCCAGATGGTCTCCTACGAAGTCTCCATGGGCTTCATCATC
>CAZQPC010000383.1:0-4803 GCA_964595005.1 uncultured Magnetovibrio sp. | reverse complement strand
GGCTTGCGAACCGCGCTTCAGTTTGCCGACGAATTCCATGCCGTCGCTGACCTGTCCCCAGATCGTGTACTGACCGTCCAGCCATTGGGAGCGCGCGAAGACGATAAAGAATTGTGAATCGGCGCTGTCGGGATGACGCGACCGGGCCATGGAAACGGTGCCGCGAACATGTTCTTCGGCGGAAAACTCCGCCGGCAGATTGACCCCGGACCCGCCCGTGCCGTTGCCGTCCGGGTCGCCGCCCTGGGCCATGAAGCCGCCGATCACGCGGTGGAAGGTGAGGCCGTCATAAAATTTCTGGCGCACCAGTTCCTTTATCCGGGCAACGGTCTTCGGCGCCAGGTCGGGGCGCATATCAATCACCACCCGGCCGTATTCCAGGTCCATATAGAGAGTGTTTTCCGGATCCGCCGCGGCGGCCGGCTCAGGGGTGCCGGCGGTCATGCCGGCAACGGAAAGGAGAACAAGAAAAGAGAATAGAAACCGGCGCATGAACAGGGCTCCGAGAGTTGAATGATGCATGTGTGCGGTCGGTCTCTTAACATGGGCGGTCAACCATCGACAAGGGTCAGGGCAAGGGGGCCAGGGAAAACGGAAGGGAACGCGGTTCAGTGACGGCGCCAGCGCCTAATCGAAAAGCGCGTCGACTTCGTCTTGGGACAGCCCGGCGCCACCTTCGAGCTGCGGGCCGTCCAGAAGTTTTTCGTCTTCGGTCTTTTCCTGGACTTCGACAACCACCTTGTCCAGTTCTTCCTTGCCCCAGATATCGACCAGTGAATTGACCCGGTCTTCGACGTAGGTGATGGATTTGACGACCTTGTTGACCCGCTGCCCGGTGATGTCCTGGAAGGAGCAGGCCTCGAAAACCTCATTGTTGTTGTCGATGATCTTGTCGAGCAGTTTGCCGACCTCATCGACCGACGGATTGTTGCGGATGTTCTCGACCATCTCGGTGTTGCGCTCGACCGCTTCCATGATCCGGTCCGTTGCCTGTTCCGTGGCCTTGACGATGGCGTCAAGCTGTTCGCCCATGCTTTCGAAATGATGCTGTTCGTCGGCCGGATTATTGATGGCGGCGATTTCACCGCGGACCTTATGGATATAGCGCAGCAGGCCGGTCAGTTCGCCCTTGAGATAATCGTTTTCCACGAGACGTTTCCTTGTCATCCGCCGCAACCAGAACTGAATCTTTCGGGCCTACCTAAAGGCCATATATATAATATCGCATAATTGTAAAAGATTACCAGCGAATCGAGCCCGCTGAATATGTCAGTTGCCTTCAAAGTCTTGCAGGATGTTTCGGGCGGCCGCGGCGGCGCTTATTTGACCGTCGCGGACAGCCGCCTCCAAGTTCTCGATGCGCGCTTTCAAGTGCGGGTCATTGTGCAACCTGTCCAACAGATTTTCAGTGACCTCGTCCCACATCCAGGCCGCCGCCTGTTCGCTGCGCCGTGCTTCGAACCGGCCGGCGGTGGTGGCGATCTCGCGAAAGCTGCCGACGGCATCCCAGACGTCCGCGATGCCGTGATTTTCCATCGAAGAACAACTCATCACCTTCGGTTGCCAATCGCCGGCCGGCGGGCGCAGCAGATGCAGCGCCGCCGCGTAGTCCCGCCGGGCCCGTTCCGCCGCCGGCATCAGATCGCCGTCGGCCTTGTTGACGACAATCAGGTCGGCCAGTTCAACAATGCCCTTTTTAATGCCCTGCAAATCATCACCGGCGCCGGGAGCCAACAACAGCAAGAACATATCCGTCAGGCCGGCGACGGCGGTTTCCGATTGGCCGACGCCGACCGTTTCCACCACCACCACATCGAAGCCCGCGGCCTCCGTGACCAGCATGGCTTCGCGGGTCCGCCGCGCCACGCCGCCAAGCGTGCCGCCGGACGGCGATGGCCGGATGAAGGCGTCCGGGTGGCGCGACAGCTCTTCCATGCGGGTTTTGTCGCCGAGGATCGATCCCCCGGTCTTCGGGCTGGACGGGTCGACGGCCAGCACCGAGACCCGGTGGCCCTGGTCCAGGAGATGCAGGCCAAGGGCTTCGATAAAGGTCGACTTGCCGACCCCGGGCACACCCGATATGCCCAGACGGAAGGAATTTCCGGCATCGGGCAGCAATTTGGCCAGCAGGGTTTCGGCTTGGGCACGGTGGTCGGGCCGGGTCGATTCGATCAGCGTGATCGCCCGGGCCAGGGCGCGCCGGTCGCCATCGCGGACCTCAGACGCCATCGTTGCCATGGCGCCGGAAGAGGCCGGCGCCTGTTCGTCCGGCCGGCCGGTCATCAGGATTTGATCTGTTCGTTCAAGGCCTGCATGGCCATGACATAAAGCTTGTCGCGCTGATCTTGATCCAAGTCGTCGAGAATGTGGGATTTCGACTGGTGGATGGCCATGGCCTGATCGATCAGTGCCTGGCGTTCCGGCGTGACCGGTTTGCCCTTGTGTGTCGGGTTGAGTTTTTGCGCCAATTCCCGCTCGGCCGTTTCCAGCGCCTCGCGGATCAGCAGCCCCGGGTCTTCTTCTTCGACGGCCGGCGGGCGATGGGGGGGGATATGGGGCGGGCGGTTGTGTTTTGCGGCCTTTGGTTGGTCGCCTTTGTCCGGCAGAAAGCGCGGAATATCCATATCCGACGCGGCCTCCGTCTCCGCTGGCGCGGGTTGGCTCTTGGAATCCTGCAACGCATTGATCTTGTCACGGGCTTTCTTGTCCATGACCACGGACAACAGGGCGTTGGAGAAGAATTTCTTGATCATCGTGGCTTCACCGCATGATGGTATTCCCGGGGCGGCATAAGTCATATCATGCACCCCTTAACAACCTTGTAACACACTCTGGATACAACAGGGAATGGCCGTCAACCGGTTGTCACCAGAACTTCCTTGTAAGAGCGTTCACGGGGATTTGGTTGGCCTTTTCAAACCCTTACGCTTAAGGTCCGGTTCATGAAAAGATTTAGAAACGCAAAAATCGTCGCGACGTTGGGTCCCGCCACGTCGGATGAGACGGCCATTGGCGGCCTGTTTGAGGCCGGTGCCGATGTCTTCCGCATGAACTTCAGCCATGGTGCCCACGAGGACCACGCGGATCGCATCCGAATCATTCGCGGGTTGGAGCAGAAATTCGAGCGTCCCATCGGCATCATTGCCGATTTGCAAGGCCCGAAACTGCGGGTCGGAGAATTCGCCGCCGGATCCGTTCGCCTGGAAACCGGTGAGAATTTCCGCCTTGATCTTGACCAGGCGCTGGGCGATGCGCGCCGTGCGCCATTGCCTCACCCGGAGGTGTTCGCGGCCCTGGAGCCGGGCATGGGGTTGCTCATGGACGACGGGCGTATTCGTCTCGAAGTAACGGAGATCGGCGCCGATTTCGCCGAGACCAAGATCGTCACCGGCGGCGAGTTGTCGAACCACAAGGGCGTCAATGTGCCCGATGCGGTGTTGGAATTGTCACCCTTGACCGCCAAGGACCGCGAGGACCTTCGCTTTGCCCTGCAGGTCGGGGTCGACTGGATCGCGCTTTCCTTTGTCCAGCGGCCCGAAGACATCGCCGAAGCCCGCAAGTTGATCGCCGGGCGCGCCGCGGTGATGGCGAAATTGGAAAAACCCATGGCGCTGAACAGTCTCGATGAGATCGTTAGTCTTTGCGATGCCATCATGGTGGCGCGCGGCGATCTGGGCGTTGAAATGCCGACCGAGGAAGTGCCGATCCAGCAAAAACGCATCGTCGCCGCCTGCCGGTCGGCCGGCAAGCCGGTCATCGTCGCGACGCAAATGCTGGATTCCATGGTCCATGCGCCCAGCCCGACCCGGGCCGAGGCCTCCGACGTGGCGACCGCCGTTTACGACGGCGCCGATGCGGTGATGCTGTCGGCGGAAACCGCGGTCGGCGATTTCGCCCCGGAAGCCGTCGCCATGATGGACCGGATCATCGCCCGGGTTGAACGCGATCCTTTCTACGGCCAGCAGTTGGACGCGACGCGCCTGCCGCCTGAAGCCACCGCCGCCGACGCCATCACCACGTCGGCCCGCCAGGTCGCGCAAACCATTTCCGCGGCCTTGATCGTGACCTTTACATCGACCGGATCGACAACCCTTCGTGCATCCCGCGAACGGCCCTTGGTGCCGATCCTGGGGTTGACGCCCCGAACCGAAACGGCGCGGCGACTGGTCCTGGCCTGGGGCGTGCACGCGGTCGAGACCGAAGACCTGCATTCCTTCGGCGACATGGTGGTGACCGCCATTCGGGTCGCCAAAAACCAGGAACTGGCCGGCGTTGGCGATGCCCTGGCGATTACCGCAGGCGTTCCGTTCGGCACCCCCGGGGCGACCAATATCCTGCGTATAGCCTGGGTCGAATAGGGCGGCGGCAGGTTCCGGCCTGAGTGTTTCCGGCTGCCGATGAATTGACGGAGTTCCTTGATGATCAAATTGTACGATGTGCCGCTTTCCGGAAATTGCCACAAGGTCCGCATGCTGTTGTCGTTTATGGACCTGCCCTACGAAACTTTGCCCGTCAGCCTCGCCGACGGGGAAAGCAAGACACCGGCGTATCTGGCCATGAACCCGCTTGGTAAGGTGCCCGTGCTGGATGACGACGGTGAAATCATCCGCGATTCGCAAGCCATCCTGTGTTATTTGGCGCGCAAGTACGGTGATGGCGCCTGGCTGCCCGTTGATGCGGAAGGCCTCGCACACGTTGCCGAATGGCTGTCCTTCGCCGCCAATGAGATGTTGAACGCCTGTGCCGTGGCGCGCGCCCTGGTGGTGTTCAACCGGGCCGGCGATTTGGACGGCGCGCGGGCTG
>CAZQPC010000382.1:0-4816 GCA_964595005.1 uncultured Magnetovibrio sp. | reverse complement strand
AAAACCCTGGAAAACCGTCTCTATGGGTCATTATTAGTGCAACTTGGTATTAGTCACAACCGCAACGCATATTTGTCTTGTCGTCGCCATCCCCAACCGGGCGGCGCTGGCCGGTTATCTCGCCATGCTGCTGGGCGGCGGCGCACTGGTGGTATGGCGGCGGCGGCGGCCGCTCGAAATCTTCGGTTTCCTGATCATCTGTGTGGGCGTACTTAGTTTTGGAATATCCTGGCTTGCGGAAAACCGCGCCATGGCCGGGCCCCCGCCGGAAGGGTTCGAAGGTTTTATTCCGATCGCTCTGATTGATTTCCAGCGCCAGATTATTTGGAGCTTTGTTTTCGATAAGGTCTTCGAGGCGCCCTGGCTAGGCCACGGCATTAATACCATCAACTTTATTGCCGGCGCCCACGTGCCGGTGCCCGGTGCCGGCATAACCTTTATCCCGGGCCATCCTCATGATTGGCCGTTGGAAGTGCTCGCGGAAACCGGCATTCCCGGCTTCGCGGCCCTGTTATTGGCACTGATTTTCTTTTTCCGTGGCATCACGCGTGCCTACATGGCTAATGGAGGGGCCGCACCATTGACCGTCATCTTGGTGGGGTTAGCTTATTGGAGTTCGGGTTTATTCAACTATTCTTTCTGGTCTGCCTGGTGGCAAGTGGCGTACCTTCTGGTGACCGCAATGGCATTTTGCTTAAGCGAAAAGCCGAACACCGTCGCCGTTGAACCTTGATCGACTGTAGAGATTTCGCTACTCCATGCCGGTTCGCCAATGGCCGAATTACAAAAATGATTTGGAGTATTTTCCGAACATACGAAAACCTGTTACGAAGCAGCCGCAACCGTGCCCGAAAGGATGATCACGGGCAGGCATTAATGCAACGTGACAGGAAGCCCCGATAACAGGAGAAATTGCTTGGACCTAAGTTTGTTCAGTATCACATTTGACGACCGGGAGATCGAGGAGGTCATCGATTGTTTGCGCTCTGGCCAAGTGACCATGGGCGCAAAGAGCCGTGCCTTCGAGGCTGCCTTCGCCGAATACTGCGGCGCCCGCCACGCGGTGTTCGTTAACTCCGGTTCGTCGGCCAATTTGCTTGCCTGGTTCGCACTGACCAACCCGACCTGGAAAGCGCCCTTCGCCCCGGGTTTCGAGGTTATCGTCCCGGCGGTCGCTTGGTCGACGACCATCTGGCCGATCGTTCAGGCGGGCGGCATGCCGGTGCTTGTCGATTGTGACCCGACCGACCTGACCATCGACATTTCCGCCGTTGAAGCGGCGATATCCGATATGACTGTTGCCGTATGCCCGGTGCACCCCCTCGGTAACGTCTGTCATATGGCCGCATTGACGGACTTGTGCGAACGCCACGGTCTGGTGTTGGTCGAAGACACGTGTGAAGCCCTGGGGTCCCGGTACGACGGAACACTGGCCGGACGCTTTGGCCTGATGGGAACCTATAGTTTTTATTTCTCCCACCATATCACCACCGTGGAAGGTGGAATGATCATCACCGACGATGATGAATTGGCCAACCTGCTACGCATACTGAGTAGCCACGGATGGTCGCGCCAAGAGCAAGCGGCCAACGAGGTTCCCTTTGATCAGCGCTACCGTTTCGTCACTTCCGGCTTTAACGTACGTCCTTCCGACATCAATGCGGCCTTTGGCTTGCATCAACTTTCCAAGCTCGATTTTTTCAACGCGCAGCGGATTGAAGCGACCGAGTCACTGCTGACCAGCCTTGCACCCCACATTGAGGCCGAACGGCTGATTCACATGCGGATCGACAGCAAAGTTGAGGCTGCCTACTTCGGCTTTCCGGTCCTTTGCCGAAACCGAAAAGAGCGCGATGCCTTGGCCGACTATTTGGAGGACAACGGCATTGAAACCCGCCCCATCATCTGCGGCAACATGGCCCGGCAACCGGCCATGGAACATGTTCCGCACAGGATTTTCGGCAAGCTGGATGGCGCCGATGCTGTGATGGACCGGGGGCTTTATTGGGGAACGCATCCGAACTTCAAAGATGCCGAAATTGAATACATCACGAAAGTTGTAGGAGACTTCGCGTGGCAATAAAAATAGCGCTGATCACGGGCATAACAGGCCAAGACGGATCCTATCTGGCGGAATTTTTGCTGGCCAAAGGCTACGAAGTGCATGGCGTGATCCGCCGTTCATCGTCCTTCAACACCGTTCGCATCCAACACATCATTGAGGACATTCACAAACCGGATGCCAAACTGCACCTGCATTACGGTGACATGACGGACGAGTTGGGGCTCGAGCGCCTGCTCGATCGCACGCGTCCCGATGAAATTTATAATCTGGCGGCTCAAAGTCACGTCAGGGTATCGTTCGACCAACCCATCTACACTGTTGAAGTTGTGGCCATGGGCGTCTTGCGTTTGCTTGAGGCGTTCCGCAACGTTGAGTTGGAAAACACCGCGCGGCTCTATCAGGCGTCCAGTTCGGAAATGTTCGGCGATGTCCTGGCCACGCCGCAATCCGAGACAACACCCTTCAATCCCATGAGCCCCTATGCCTGCGGCAAAGTGTTCTGCCATCATATCATCAACAATTACCGCAAGGCTTACGGTATACATGCGTCCAACGGCATCTTATTCAATCATGAAAGCCCGCGCCGCGGCGAGACCTTCGTCACCCGCAAAATCACCCGCGGTCTGGCGCGAATTCTGGCTGGACTGGATGACAAGCTGTACCTGGGGAACCTCGATGCCAGCCGCGACTGGGGCTTCGCCGGGGATTACGTCGAGGCCATGTGGCTGATGCTGCAACAAGACGAACCGGACGACTACGTCATCGCTACTGGCGAGTCCTATTCCGTAAAAGACTTCCTTGCCGAAACCTTTCTTGCGGTCGGTTTGGACTGGCAGGACTACGTCGAGATCGATCCCCGCTATTTCCGGCCCAGCGAGGTCAATGCCTTGATAGGTGACGCCTCGAAGGCGCGGGAGAAGCTTGGCTGGACACCCAAGACCGGTTTCAAGGACCTGGTCCATATGATGCTTAAGTCAGATCTCGAGGCCTACGGCGTCGCAGAAAAGTTCGCCACATGACCGCCTATTTCAGTCCGCTCACCGCCGCCGATTTCAACCCCGACACCCAGACGTATTTCAAGGGAAAACGGGTGGTCGTCACCGGCGGCGGCGGCTTCATCGGATCACACGTCGTTGAACAGATTTTGGCTTTGGGCGGCCAGGTGGTTGTGCCGTCGCGCAATGGTCTTTCAGAATTCCTGCGCCCCCTCCAGGCATCCGTCGAGAGCGTGGTCTGCGATCTTACCGAACGAGCCGATGCCCACGCCGTCACGAAAGGTGCCGACATCGTATTGCATCTTGCCGCCGATATCGGCGGATTGACCTACAATATGGATCATCCCGCTTCGATCTATGATCACAATATGCGCATCGGCATGAATGTGCTCGACGCTGTGCGCGAGAATTCGGTAGGGCGTGTAATGTTATGTAGTTCGGCCTGTGTCTACCCGCGTTTTTGCACCGTGCCGACACCGGAAGACGAAGGATTCTAAGATACCCCCGAGCCGACAAACGCAGGTTACGGCTGGGCCAAGCGTATGCTCGAGTTTCTGGGCATGCAGTATGAGCAGGAATTCGGTTTATCGGTGGCCATCGCCCGCCCCTACAACGCCTATGGGCCACGCGACCAGTTTGACCCGGAACGTTCGCACGTTATTCCGGCCCTGATCAGAAAGGCGGTTGATTCCGGCGGCGGTGAATTTCCCGTTTGGGGAAACGGCGAGGCCTCCCGTGCCTTCGTCTATGTGGATGATTTTGCCCGCGGCCTGATTGAGGTCGCGGCCCGCCACCCGAAGGCGGACCCGGTTAATATTGGCGCCGACGAGGAAGTCACCATCCGGCACCTGGCGGAGATGATTGCCGATTTGACCTTCGAGCTTACGGGCAAACAACCCAGGCCGGTCTTCGATCCTAGTGCGCCGACGGGCCAACCCCGGCGCAATTGCGATACAACCAAAGCCCGCGCTGTACTTGACGATGTAACCCGTGAGCCCCTCAAGGACGGGCTGAGAAAGACCATTAAATGGCACCTGAACCGATGAAGATCGCGCTGATCTTGCTGGTCCGCAACGAACGCCCGTGTCTGGAGCTGTTGTTCGACAAGATCCCCGCACCCGGTCCCGACAGCGGATATGACATGATGGTTGCCGTCGATGGCATGTCGAGCGACGGCACCGTTGAGTTTTTGCAAGATCACGGTGTCGACATCGTGTCACAGAGCAAGCGCGGACGCGGTGAGGCATTCTTGCACGCATTCGAGAAAGTCGACGCCGATGCCTACCTGTTCTTTTCGCCCGACGGCAACGAGGCAATTGCCGATCTTCCGCGCTTTCGCCCGCTGCTGGCGGACGGTGCCGACATCGTCATTGCGTCTCGGATGATGCCCGAATCGCACAACGAAGAAGACGACCAGCTGCTGCGGCCGCGCAAGTGGGCCAACAACGCATTCAATTGGCTTGCCAACACCCTATTCCGCCGGACCGGGCCGTATGTCGCCAATTCTATCAACGGATACCGCGCCATCGCCAAGACCGCCGCCGCCCGCCTGCAACTGGATGCCTGCGATTATACCATCGAGTACCAAATGACCATCCGTGCGCTCGATGCGGGTCTTAACATCGTTGAATTTCCGACCTACGAAGGTGCGCGCGCGGCTGGTGAAACGGGGGCGCCGTCGATCCCCACCGGACTGCGCTTCATTCGCCGCCTGTGGTGGGAATATCGAGACAAGGGAACACGGTCACGCTGACGG
>CAZQPC010000381.1:0-4834 GCA_964595005.1 uncultured Magnetovibrio sp. | reverse complement strand
TGCCGGCGGCGTCGGGCCAGGAATTGGTCGACCGCCTTGTTGAACAGGCAGCGCCCTTCGACGCAACCTACCATTTGGGCCAGCACGTGAGCGGCCTGAAAACGATTGACGATACCGCTTGGCAGGTGGTGACGGCGTCGGCAACGGTCGTGCACGCACGGGCCGTGATCATTGCCGGCGGCGTCGGTGCGTTCGCCCCGAAACGGCCGCCGCTGGCCGGCATTGAAGCCTTTGAAAACCAGCCGGAGGGCGCGGGTGTCCACTACGCCGTGTTTGACGCGGACGCCTACCGCGGCCGCCGGGTTGTGATCGCCGGTGGTGGTGACTCGGCCGTCGACTGGGCCGTTGAATTGGCGGACCGCGCGGCGTCGGTGCAGATTGTCCATCGCCGCGACCGGTTCCGGGCCCAGCCCGGCAGTGTGGCGCGGCTGCGCGAGTTGGCCGCCGCCGGGTCCGTGGAGCTGGTTGTGCCGGGTCAATTGCAGGGTCTGGACGGGCGCGACGGCGCTTTGGGCGCGATTTTGGTGCGCCAGGGCGACGCGGAACGGCGCCTCGACGCGGATGTGATGTTGGCGTTTTTCGGTCTTTCGCAAAGCCTCGGTCCGATCACCGGTTGGGGCTTGGGCCTTGATCGGAACCGAATTGAGACAGACCCGACGACATCGCAAACCAACTTGGGCGGTGTCTACGCCGTCGGCGATATCGCCACCTATCCGAACAAGTTGAAACTTATCCTGAGCGGCTTTTCCGAGGCCGCCTTTGCCGCTCACGCCGCCTACGAACGGGTCTATCCGGGGAAGGCGCTGCATTTCGAATATTCGACAACGAAAGGCCTTCCCGGCACCCAATGATCGGGCGCCGACGGCAGGCGCGCCCATTCAGCTGTCCTCCGGGGGGTGATCGTCACCCAGCAAGACCCGCACATCGACCAGTTCCTTTTCCGGATTTTCGGTCGCCTTCGGTTTCGCTTTCGCATCACTTTCCTTGGCCGCGGCCGCGGCGCCGCCGACATTGCCGGCCGGCATCCGGCAGGTCACCTTGGTGCCGCGCCCGGGCTGGGATTTGATCTCAATGGTGCCGCCGTGCAATTCGATGAAATTCCTGGCGATGGAGAGACCGAGACCGGTCCCGGACGTTTCCGCCCCGTCGTCGTCTCCGGTCGGCTTCGCGTCACCTCGTTCGAAAGGCCGGAACAGACGTTCGCGGCCGTCGGCAGGCATGCCAAGCCCCGTGTCGCGGACCGAGAATTCCATTTCGGTCTTTCTTCGCCGTGCCTTCAGCCTGATCTCGCCTTGCGGCGGCGTGAAGCTGATGGCGTTGCTCATGAGGTTGAAGATCACCTGCTTAAGGCGCCGTTCATCGCCGATCATCCAGCCGATATCAGGCTTGCAGTCGAAGTCCAATTTCAGGTTTTTGCGGCGCGCCCGTTCTTGAACCAGGTTGAGGCTGGCGACCAGGAAGGCGTGGGTGTCGAAGGTGTCCTTGTCCAACTCCATGCGCCCGGCCTCAATGGAGGCCAAGTCCAGAATATCGCCCAGGATCGAGACCAGAGCGCGTGACGTGCTCAGGATACCCTTGGCGTATTCCGATTGGCGTGTGTTTAACTCACCGAACAGGTTCTGCGATAGCATGTCGGCGAAACCGATGACCGTGTTCAAAGGCGTGCGCACTTCATAGGAGACGTTGGCGATGAACTCCGTTTTTAGGCGGTCAGCCTCCTGGAAAGCTTCGGCCCGCTGGCGAAGCGCCGATTCCACCCGGGCGCTGTCGGTAACGTCCAGATAAGACAATAGCACGGCGCCATCGGGCAGCGGCACATTGGCCTGATCGACGACAGTGCCGTTGGTCAGCCGCGTTTGCCTCGAGGTGGCGGCCCGGGACAGCATCTGGGCGCTCAACAGGTCGCGCTGTTTCGACCAGTCCTCATCTTTCCAGGTTTCCGCGTCCTCAGGTGGCACCACAAGGCGGCGGGTCTGGTCGATGACGTCGGAAATGTGGGGCTCGTCGGCGAGGAAGGCGGCGTCCAATTCCCACAGGCGGGCGTATACCGGGTTGGATAGTTTCAGGCGGCCGTCAGAGCCGAACACGGCGACGCCTTCGCTCAGGTTGTCCAGCGTTTCGCGCTGCACGGCGCCGGCTTCTTTCATGGAGCGTTCCAGCCCCAATTGCTGGGATACGTCGTCAAAGGCGAAAACCAGGCCGCCATCGGCGTGCGGCGCCACAGTGCGTTTGACGGTGCGGCCGTCGGGCAGATGCATGAGATCGGTGAGTGGTTCCGTGACGGCCATGAATTGGGCCGCCTGGCCGGCTTTGAAAGCCTGAAAATCGGCAACCTCAGGGAGTTTGCGGGCGTCGCGTTGCTTGTCCAGGACGTCACCGAACATGGGCTTATCGGCCAGCCAGCCCGCGTCCAGTTCCCATAGCGCGGCGAAGGCCGAATTAGAAAAATCCAAACGTTTGTCGGCATCGAAAATGGCGATGGCGTTGCCCAGCGTTTCCAGAACCGCGTCGCGTGCCTGGGTTTGCCGCTTCAGTTCACCTTCCGCCTGTTCGCGCTCCGTGCGATCAACGGCGAAACCGACCGACCCGCCGGGCTTTTCACCGGCCGCCAGGGCCTCGCCGGTGGCGCCCAGTGCAATTTCCGTGACGTCCATGAGGCGGGCTTTCCCCGCGACATCCAAGAGCCGGCGTTCGGTGAAGCCGTCGCCCCGGGTGCGCGCCGTTTCCGCCATCTTCGGATGCGGATCGACGATGCCTTCGGCGGCCTCGTTGGCGAAGGCCAGCTTCAATCCGGAATCGCGCAGCCAGATGGGGATCGGCATGGCGTTCAACAAGGCCGTCAGGTGCCGGTCGTCCAGGCCCGATGCATTGGCCAGATCATGCGTTGGCGGGGCGTCGGCGGCGTCCGAACCAGCGGCCGCAATATCCGTCACGGCGCGGACCCAGACCATGTCGGCAACGGGCTGGCCGGCGTCCGTTTCGGCCCGCGCACCGACGGCTTCCAGGGTGCGCTGGCCGTAGCTCAACAGGATGCCGAAGGGCGAACCATTGCCGCGCAGGGATGAAACGCTGCGTTCCAAGGCCTTCAGGGTTTCGCCTTCAAAGCAGGCCCGGATATCGTCGTAACGGGAATGGGTGCCGCCCTCCAGGTTGAGCAATACGGCCAAGCGCCGCGAACACGTGATGCCGCCCAGGATATGATCCCACAGGAACAATCCATCGGGGGCCGTCGCCAATATCTCCTTGGCCCGCGTGGCGACGGCGGTCAGACGCTCGCGTTCGACCTCCAAACGGCGCACCCGGTTGCGTTTCGAGAGATACATAAGCAGGAACAGCAGGGCCGCGACGGCCGCCGCGACAGCCGCCGCCAGCATGGGATCGGTGTCCCTGATCAGGTCTTCGGCAAGCGCCCGGCCGCGCATTTGGATGTCTTGAAACGACATACCCGGAATGTAGCCGCCCGGCCTCACGTCGGGCAAGGGGAACGGCGTGGTTTCCGGCCCATTGACGGTGTTATTTGGCGTTGGGTTTTGGCCAGGCAGGATCGCGAAACTGTTGAATCTCGATCTGGTAGCCGTCCGGGTCCTTTAGGAAGCAATGGTAAATGTTGTAGGTGTCGTTTTCGGCGGGTTTCTTGTCGAAGGCGACACCTTTGTCGCGCAGACGCCGATACCAACCGTCGACGTAATCCGTCACCAGGGTGAGGATCACGCCGGCGGGCGAGATCGGCCGTTCGGCGTGGCACCGGCAAACGCCGATGAAAGCACCGGGGCTGCTTTGGTAAATGCGGCAGCTGCCCTGGTCAAGGATCATCGGCAGGGCCAGAATCTCGCCGTAGAAGGCGGCGCTGGCGTCCAGGTCTTGCGTATAAACGAACGTTACCTGTTGATCGAACACCCTTGAGTTCCTTTCGTATTGTTTGTGCCCGGGCACTTGCCCGCAGCGGCTCCGGAGTATAGGAATTTGGCGGGTGCCGGTGAAAGCATTGCGTGAAGACTCCGTGCTGCCGGGTTCATTGAGGAAAGCCATGAGCGAGCAGCCACCCGTTGTGAGCGCGGGCCGCGCCTATCTACTGCTGACCATCACGGCCATGTGCTGGGCCGCCAACGCGATTTTCGGACGCCTGGCGGTCGGCGAGGTCTCGCCCATGGCAATGGTGGCCTTCCGCTGGCTGGCGGTCGTCGTTCTGGTGGTGATCTTCGCGCGCCGGCATCTGCGCCGCGATTGGCCCGTGTTGCGCGAACGGCTGGGCTTCGTGATCGCCGCCGCAGTGTTCGGCTTCACCTTCTTCAATGGATTGTTTTACATCGCCGCCCACCACACGACGGCGGTCAACCTGGGTATCATCCAAGGGGCCGTTCCAGGTATCGTGCTGACCGGCGCCTTCATTGCCTACCGCACGGCCGTGACGAAGATGCAGGCGGCGGGGGTTCTGGTAACCATGGGCGGCGTTGGCGTGGTGGCTATCCGGGGCGATCTGGGCCAGTTGGCGGCGCTGGCCATCAATCCCGGCGATGCCTTGATGTTCTTAGCCTGCGTACTTTATTCGGGCTATACGGTGGCCTTGCGCAACCGGCCGCCGGTCTCACCGCTGGGACTGTTTTCCCTGATGGCCATGGTGGCGTTCATCTCGTCGCTGCCGCTAGCCGTGTCGGAGTTCGCCTGGGGCGGCTTCCAGTGGCCGACCATGACCGGATGGGGGGTGATTGCGCTGGTTGCCGTGTTCCCGTCGTTTCTGGCGCAGGTAACCTTCATGCAGGGCGTCGGCATGATCGGGCCAGGCCGGGCCGGGGTGTTCGTGAACCTGGTGCCGGTGTTCGCGGCGATCCTCGCA
>CAZQPC010000380.1:0-4845 GCA_964595005.1 uncultured Magnetovibrio sp. | reverse complement strand
GATAAAGTCATCCTGGCCGCAGACGCTGGCTCGGGTCCGTATATGATCGCCAAGATAAATCAACTCCTCAATGCGTGCCTCGAACATGTTCGGCAGGCTGCCTGGCTCGGGGTTCACTTCCACACGTTCCGGCCGCAGCGACAGCGTCGAACGCGATCCGACGCCGTCAATATTGATGGTTTTCGCCTGAACCGTGCCGCCGCCATCGACCTCGACAACACACGTCGCATCCCCGGCCTCCTTGACGGTGCCGGAAAGCGTGTTGTTCTCGCCAATGAACTGGGCAACGAAAGCATTGTCGGGGCGTTCATAAAGATCATCGGGCGGCGCCAGCTGCTGGATGACGCCGTCGTTGAACACGGCGATACGGTCGGACATGGTCAAGGCTTCAGATTGGTCATGGGTGACGTAGACCATGGTGACGCCCAGGTCTTCATGGATATGCTTGATCTCGTATTGCATCTCTTCGCGCAGTTGCTTGTCCAGCGCGCCAAGCGGTTCATCCATCAGCACCAGCTGAGGGTCGAAAACCAGGGCGCGGGACACCGCGACACGTTGTTGCTGGCCGCCGGAAAGCTGCGCCGGCCGGCGTCCGCCAAATCCGCCCAAACGCACCATGTCGAGGGCCCGGTTGACCCGGCTCTCAATTTCCGGCTTGTCCATTTTTCGGACATGCAGCGGGAATGCCAGATTTTCAGCGACCGTCATATGCGGGAACAGCGCATAGTTCTGGAACACCATGCCAATGCCGCGCTTGTGCGGCGGTACGTTATTGATGGGTTCCCCATCGAGGGTAATTTCACCGTGTGTCGCCGGCTCGAACCCGGCCAACATCATCAGACACGTCGTTTTTCCCGAGCCCGACGGACCAAGCATCGTCAGAAACTCGCCGCGCGCCACATCGAGATTGAGATTTTTGACGACCAATGATTCGCCGTCGTAGCTTTTCTGCACCTCGATAAAGCGAACGAGAGCGTCGGTAACATCAGCCATAAAATTCACCACCCTGTTGTTCTTCATTGGGCCGATTAGCCGGCCTCTTAAAGATTTACGTCCCCGGCAATCTAAGCCACCGGACGCAAGAAGTTGTCGTATAAACGACATATTGTGGTGGAACCGTAACATGGCCTTCAAAGGGAAAGAAAGGACTCATGCATGGAATTATTGCTTTTTACTTGAACGCAGCCATGGGGCGGAATTAAACATGTCGACGATCTCCGATTTCAACGGCCCCCTGACGGGCGAAAGGTCACGCCTTGAACCGGCATATTCATAACCTGCGCCTGCCGATCACTGATATTTGCCGATGTGCGGCATAGCGGGCCTGCTCTTTCCGGCGTCCGTCACCGCGCCGGTGGATATGAAATCCAGGCTCCACGCCATGGCCGCCGCCATTGCGCACCGCGGCCCAGACGGTGACGGACTGTGGCACAGCCCCGACGCCCGCGTCGGATTGGCGCATCGCCGCCTGGCGATCATCGACCTGTCGCCGGAAGCGGCCCAACCGATGACCAGCGCTGATGATCGCATCTGGGTGACCTTCAATGGCGAGATCTATAATCACATGGCGCTCCGCCGGGAGTTGGAAGCCGCTGGCCATCAGTTCCGAACCGACCATTCCGATACCGAAGTCCTGATCCATGGCTACCGTGCCTGGGGTATCGAAGGTTTGGCCAATCGACTGGACGGCATGTTCGGCTTCGCGCTTTGGGACATGGACCGCCAGATTCTGTCGCTGGTACGCGACCGCATCGGTATCAAGCCGATCTACTTCTCGCGTGCCGGCGGGGTGTTTCGGTTCGCCTCCGAGATCAAGTCCCTGTTCGCCGACCTGGCCCTGCGCCGCGAACCGGAACCGCACGCCCTTGGGCATTATCTCAGCTTCATGGTCGCGCCGGCGCCGCTGACCCTGTTCAAGGACGTCTTCAAGATGCCGGCAGCCCACATCATGGAGGTGTCCGCCGACGGCGCCGTCGCAGCACGTCGGTATTGGGATGCCGTGCCGGGCAAGGGTGCCGGCCCCGGTGCCACCGACGATGACCTGACCCAAGGTGTTTTGGAGCGCCTTGAGGCCGCCATTGAGAAGCGCATGATGTCCGACGTGCCGTTCGGGGTATTTCTTTCCGGCGGCATCGATTCGTCGGCCAATGTGGCGCTCATGGACCGGGTCTCATCACAACCGGTGGAAACCTTCACCGTCGGCTTCAGCGACCACACGCAGCTCAATGAGATGAACTATGCCCGCCTGGTCGCCGAACAGTTCAAAACCAACCACCACGAGGTTCTGGTCAGTTCGTCGGACATGCAGGGATATCTGCACGACCTGATCCATCATCAGGACGAGCCGATCGCCGACTGGGTTTGTGTGCCGCTTTATTTCGTCTCCAAGTTGGCCAAGGAATCGGGCGTTACGGTTGTTCAGGTCGGCGAAGGCGCCGACGAACAGTTTTGCGGTTACGACAGTTGGATGACCTATCTGAAAACCCAGCAGCGGTTCTGGGAACCCTACAACCGCTGCCTCCCGGGCCCGCTTCGCAGTATCCTTGGAAGTATTGCCGGCAAGGCGGCGCCAATGGCACGGGCCAAAGGCGCACAGGTTGCCGAAGCGATGGTGCGCGCCGGCAACGGGCGGGAACTGTTCTGGAGCGGCGCCAACGCCTTTTGGAACGTTCATAAGGACCGGGTTCTGGAGCCCGCCGGAGTTGGTGGACCGTGGGAGGAATTGGCCGCCATCGGTTTCGACGTCACCGGCCTGGACAATGCCGACAGCGGCGCCGTCGTCGACGGTTATTTCGAAACCCTGGACCGCAACCATCCCGACCACGATTTCCTGACCCGCATGACCTATGCGGAATTCCGCCAACGCCTGCCCGAACTGCTTTTGATGCGGGTCGACAAGATCACCATGTCGACCGCCGTCGAAGGCCGGGTGCCTTACCTGGACCATGCCCTGGTCGATTACACCATGGACATGCCAATGGGCGCGAAGGTCCGGGGCGGGATTAAAAAGGCGGTGCTAAAGAACGCGCTAAAGGGGGTCATTCCCGACCAGATCATCAACCGCCCGAAAATGGGCTTCGCCGCACCGGTCGCCGATTGGCTGCGCGGCGACTTCGGTGCGGAGGCGGAGCGCGACGTGCTGGCTTCGACCCTGGTTAAGGACGGACCGCTAAAGGCTAATTATATCGGTGATCTGTTCAATCAACACCGTGCCGGCCAGGCCGACCACGCGCTGCATATCTGGACTTTGTTCAATCTCACCGCCTGGCACGAACACTGGATAAACTGAACGGCCAAGTTCAAGCACCGATGCCCAGCGCAGACACTATCTCATCGACAGTTTGAAATTCCGCCAGCCGCTTCATCGCGATCCGGGCGCTCTCATGCTGGGCGATGGTTCCTGTCGAACACGCGTCGGCGACGACAACAATTTCTCATAAAGGCCGAGCGCCCGGATCCCGTAGCTGGACCAATCGAAACCTTCGGCAACACGCGCGCGCGCCGCTTGCCCCATGGCACGGCGCAGATCGGCGTCCTCAATGAGACCTTCCAAGGCCGCCGTCAGCGCCGCCACATCGCCGGCGGTGACAATCTCACCCTCGCGGCCCGGCGTCACGATATCGCCAATCCCCGTGGCCTCTGAAGCGACGACGGGCAGACCGCAGGCCATGGCCTGCAACAGGACCAGGGGGAACCCCTCCTCCCACGACGGCAGGCAAAAAATGTCACCCGCCGCGTACTCGGCCGCCAATGCCGTCATGGCAACGGGGCCCCGCACAGTGACATGTGCCGTTGCCTGAACCTTGAATGATGGCTCTAGCGGTCCGACAAGATGAAGCTCGGCGCGACCCGCCAAGGGCGCGAAGGCCTCCAACAGTTCGGGGATTCCCTTTCGCAGACCAACGCGCCCGACGAACACGATGCGGAGCATTTCATGATCGCGGCGATCCGGCGGCGTAAACCGGCGCAGGTCGACCCCATAGGGATTGACCAGCAACTTCTCTGCCGGCACGCCGCTTTTGATAAATGTTTCAGCCGCGAACGTCGACGGCACGGCGACGGCATCGGCGGTTTCGTATTCTGCCAGTTCACGTTCGATAATCCGCGACGACGTGGCCTTGAACACCTTGCCGTGGCGTTGGTAGAGCGCCGTCAACAAATCCGTCTGATGATTGATGTGGGTCGATCCCCGTTCCACCACCGCCATTGCGCCGCGGGCGTGGGCCGCGTCGATAACTTCACGGGCCGCACTACTCCAGCCGACGACCAAATCACAGTCCTTCGGCAAATGTGCCGCCGCGAATTTTCCGAACGCCGTCGCAATGGCGCCGTCGACGTCACCGCAAATCCCGCCCAGCCGCTGGCACAGCCGCCGCCGCGCCTCCAACCATGGCGCCGTGACCAGAAATGCATCCGTGCCGACATGCGGCCTGACGGCGAAAGCCGGATAGGTGGTCAGCAGCCCCGATAAAAGACCGTGAGTTTGCAACTCCCGCGCCAGATCGAAGCCATGGAAACGACCGTGAACGGAAACCGCGACCTTCACGGCGTGCCGCCAATCACCTGATTGAAAATGGTCTCCAAAGCACGGCCGCGCGACGCCCAGGTATATTGCGCCAGGACGCTGGCATCGGGGTTGGGCAAGGTTCCCGCCGCAATGACATCGAAGGCATCGGCAATTTGCCCGCGGTCGGCACAGACGAACAGCGCGCACCCCGCCTCCGCGGCCAGCCGGCGGGTTTCATCCGTTTCATCGGGAAAACTGACAATCGGCCGCCCCGCGGCGATCAACTCCAAAGCCTTGTGATGGAACAGGCAGCGTTCGTTGTGAACATAAATATTGGC
>CAZQPC010000379.1:0-4863 GCA_964595005.1 uncultured Magnetovibrio sp. | reverse complement strand
AAAACCCTGGAAAACCGTCTCTATGGGTCATTATTAGTGCAACTTGGTATTAGTCCCCCAAACCGGACATCAAGATCGGCAGCGTGGAATTTTGCGATTGAGGTCTGCTTCATCCCCCCTCATCTAGTCCTTCTCCCCGAGGAGAAGGGCCGGGGCACGGGCCAGATGGCATGAACGTGGCCCGTTGGCGGCCGTTCAGCGTCCCTCGTAGAGATCCCTTCCGGCGACCAGGGCGCGGATTTTCGCGTCGGCGACGCTTCGCGGCAGCATCCACATGCCGCAATCGGGGTTGATATACGTGACCCGCCCGGCGCCCAGCAGTTTCTCGGCGTGCGCCAAACTCTTGGCGATCTGGTCGGCGGTTTCGACGCCGTTGATCTTGATGTCGACGACCCCCAGGCCCAGGCCGATCTCCGGGCGAAGGTCCTTGAACACGGCCAATTCCTGCATCGGCCGGTGGGCGTTCTCCATGACGATGTGATCGACATGCAGGGCGTTCAGGTAGTCGATCAACTTCGCCCACGTGCCCTGCTGCACCGATTGGCCGCCATAGTTGCCGAAGCAAAGGTGGACGGCCGGTGTGCCCCGCACCGCATCGAGAACCAGATTGATGGCGTCGGCCGCCCATTGCCACTCATCGGGGCTGCCGGGCAGATTGGCTTCGTCCAATTGGACGACATCGGCGCCGATGTGTTTGACCTGCTCGGCCAGCACTTCCGCGATCGCCATGGCGACGTCCGGGGCGCCGCCGTAGTGCTTGTTGATCAGCGTCTTCGACAGCATGTGCGGCCCGGTCAGGGTGAATTTCAGCGGCTTCCGGGCCAGCCGCCCGGCCCGCATGGCGGCGTAGGGGAGGTCGAGCGTGCCATGACCGATGGCGCCATCGACAACGCCCGGCGGCTGGGCCCGGAAGGCCATGCCCGGCTGCTGCCGGTAGGCCAGGATCTCGTCGAAACGGCTGTCATTTCGAATCCCCGACATGGGCCGGGTGAAATACTCGATCATGCCGTTGGTTTCCGGATGGTTGACGTCAAACCGGTAAAGCTCGCCGTCGCAGACGACGTCCAAGCCAGCCGTTTCCTGGGTGCCGATGACGGCGCGGGTCGCGTCGATCAGCGCGTGCTCCGACGGCAGGGCAACAAGCCAGTCGGGAACGGGATAAGACCCGACGACGGTGGTCTTTATGTTCGGTGTCCCGGCGGCCATTCGGCACTTCCCCGACAACAGCGGATACGCATATCTGACCGGTTTCTTGTATTCGCTTTCTCCCGGCCTGACAATTTTGATGCTTTGGCAAATCCGCCGAAATGATGAATTGGCCTTACATCATTCGGCAGCGATCGCTATGTTTTAGGCATGCGCTATTTGCTGTTTTTCCTGGCTTTCATCTGCACCCCGCTGCCGGCGCGTGCCGACGGCGATGCGGCGAAGGGCAAGGCCTTGGCCGAACACCATTGCGCGCGCTGTCATGTGGTCGGCGATTTCAACAAGTTCGGCGGCATCGGCTCGACGCCATCGTTCCAGGTGATCGCCGGCATGAGCGATGGCGCCGAGCGGTTTCAGACCTTCTATGAACGCCGCCCCCACCCGGCCTTTGTCACCGTGCCGGACGTGCCGAAATGGTCGAAGGCGCCGCCTTATGCCGATCCCTTCACGGTGAGCGCGGAAAGCGTCGATGATCTGCTGGCCTTCATCAAAACCCTGAAGCCGGTGAACCTGGACCGGGTGCCGATGATCGGGCGCAGCGGACAGCGGCGACGTTTAAATTGAGGCCCAATCGTTAGCGCACGATGCTCCAGGCACAAAAAAATCGGCGGGAGAACCGCCGTTTTTCTTGAAGCTACCTCGTTAGCGCGACGAAGCGCCGAAATGGTGTCTAGATCAGGACGACGCCGACGGAGGTCAATACCGTGACCGCGCCAACCAGGTAGATCCAACTTTCGTTTTTGAGCGCCTTGCAATTCGTGCCCATTGCTTTTCTCCTTGCTTTTGGAGGCGGAAAACCAAACCGGGTTGCCGTCTCGATTTTGACAAGTGAACGTGGGGGGTATGTAGGCTTGTGGAACGGAATTCACAATTGCAGTTATTGCATGGCAGATACCCACATTTTGGCACCTAATCGGCAAGGCCGGTTGCCTTGACAGACAATGGTGTGCCGGGCAGCGTTGGCGGGCAAAAAATCAGGGAGGACGGCAAATGGCCGGCGATACGAATTCCCAAAGCGGGCACCTCATCGAAGACTGCATCTTCTGTAAAATCCTGCGCGGCGAGATTCCCAGCTTCAAGGTCTTCGAGGACGACCAGACCTTCGCCTTCATGGACATCAATCCCTTGAACGAAGGCCACGCGCTGATCATTCCGAAGTTCCATTCCGAAAACCTCTATGAGACCCCCGACGCATGGTTCGGCCCGACCATGTCGACCGTGCGCCGCGTCGCCACGGCGGTCAACAAGGTGGTCCGGCCGGAGGGCATCAACCTGCTGCAGGCCAACGGCCCCGGCGCCATGCAGTCGGTGTTTCATCTGCATATCCACGTGATCCCGCGCAGCGCAACTGACGGCGCCGGCATGAATTGGGAGATGGTGCCCGGCGACATGGAGGCCATCGGTGCGCTGGCGGAGCGGATCTCAGCGGCGGTGCCATCATGACGTCAGGCGCCGGACAAAGACCGTGAAATCCGGCAGCGGCGGATCGACGACGACTTGCGTGTCGGCGGAAAGCTTCGAGCGCGCGAACGCCACGAACATCTTGGCGTCGGCGTAATAGAGGCCGCTGAATTGCTCGGCGGCTTCATGGCTCAGCATGTTGAAGGCCAGGCCGCGGCGGCTGTGGCGCCATAATTGTTGCAGGCTGGCCTGGATATAATCCGACCAATCTCCGGGATCGGCGCCCATGTGCATATTGTAGGTGCCCGATACCAAGGTGTAATCGGCGATCTCATTGGCGGCGACGCCGCGCACGAAGGTTGCCCGGGGGTCATCGTGGGAATCCCTGGCGGCGTCGATCATCGCCTGGCTCATGTCGGTGCCGATATAGCGGCTGCGCCGCATCACCGGTTTGTCGGCCAGATAGTCGAACAGCGGCCCATAGCCGCAGCCGAAATCATGGATGGTGATGCCGCCGGCCTGGGCGGTGTCGTCGAAAATGCCTTCCAGCACTTCATAACGGCGCAGTTGCCATTCGCGGTTCTTCCAGAACACGCCCTGGGCCGTCGGCCCATAGCGCTTGAGACGCCGTTCGTAGGCCCGTACCACCGGCGTCAGCATGCGCGGTGATGATCTCAGAATGTCGCCAACCCAACCCATGGTTCGAAACTAAAGCGCGAAATCCGGCGAGGGAAGAGGGAAATGCTTAGAAATCAGCCCAGTCGGGCTTGTGCGCCACCAGCGCCGCGCCGCCGACGGTGAACCGGGCGTCGGCGTTTGCCAAATGCTCAAGACGCATCAGGGCCAGGGCCTTGCCGCCGCGGCCCGAGCGCAATTCGCCGGCTTCCTTGCCGTCGATCATCACCGGCGTGCCCGGCTCGGGAACCTCGCCGTCGAAGCTGACGGGCACCAGGCGCTTCTTGACCAGGCCCCGGTACTTGGTCCGGGCCGTCAGTTCCTGGCCCATGTAACAGCCCTTTTCCCAGTCGACGCCGTGCAGTTCATCGAAGCCGCTTTCCAACAGGATGGATTTTTCCAAGACCAGATCGCGGCTGCCGTCGGGCAGCCCCAGGCCAAGCCGGTGCAGGTCGTAATCGGCCGGTTGGGCGGGGGTTGACGGCCATTGTCCGGCAACTTCGGCGGCGCTTTCCGCCGCCAACACAACGCGCAGTCCGGCCCCGGCCAGGCGTGGATCGACGATGGCGGTGCCGCCGTTCCAGGGCGCGGCGGCGCCGGCCTCACCGGGCAGCGCGGCCAGTTCGTGTGCGCCGCCGCCCCAAATGACGGCCACGGCGAAATCATCGGAGATGTCTTGCAAACTCACCTGGGCCCGCAATTTATACATGGTCAGCTTCTTGATCAGATCGCCCATGCGCTCGCGCTCGGTCTCCAGGACCAGCCCGTCGGCGGCCTGGGTGATGAAGAAATCGAACAGGAACTTGCCCTGCGCGGTCAGTAATGCGGCGTAGATGGCGTGGCCTTCATCGACGCGGGTCACGTCGTTGGAGATCAGCCCTTGAAGAAAGTCCTGGGCGTCGTCGCCCGACACCTTCAACAGGCCGCGGCCTTCCAAGAATGTATGTTGTGGTGCGGTCATTTCCCGGTCCCTCGGCGTTGACGCGTTTGCTGGCGCTAAAGGTGGGCATATTCGGGCCGTGTTTCAAGGCTGACGCGGTCCCGGCTTGGCTTTTCAAGCCGCATGGGCGGTCGTATAAGTGCGCCATGCGGATACTGTTCATCACCTCGACCCGGTTGGGAGACGCCGTCCTATCGACGGGGCTTTTAGGCCACCTGATCGATGCCCATCCCGGTGCGCGGATCACCGTCGCCTGCGGGCCGGCGGCGGCGGACCTGTTTGAGGCCGTGCCCGGGTTGGACCGGGTCATTGTGTTGGAAAAGATGATCGGGTCGCTGCACTGGGCCCGCCTGTGGGCGCTCTGCACCTGGCGCCTGTGGGACCTGGTGGTCGATTTACGCAACGCGCCGGTGACGTATATCCTGCCGGCCCGGCGGCAACGTCATTTCAAGCGCAGCCGCGAGCCGGAACACCGGCTGGTGGAATTGTCCCGGGTGCTCGATCTCCAGGACAATCCG
The DNA here is from genome assembly GCA_964595005.1 of uncultured Magnetovibrio sp. GTDB lineage: Bacteria > Pseudomonadota > Alphaproteobacteria > Rhodospirillales > Casp-alpha2 > UBA3470. The sequence continues at coordinate 123 of CAZQPC010000379.1, read as the reverse complement.
CCGGCGCCCCGGTTGTGGGCCACGGACGCGCAGAAATCGCGGGCCGGCGAACTGATCCCCGTGGGCGCGCCGGTTCTGGCGGTCGGGCCGACGGCCAACTGGCGGGCCAAGACCTGGCGGGCC
>CAZQPC010000378.1:0-4873 GCA_964595005.1 uncultured Magnetovibrio sp. | reverse complement strand
CGTCCATTCGACTTCGGCCGAAACCCACCCCACTGCTTAAAGAAAAACGGGATGCCGTGCGCAATACACTGGTCTCGCACCTCAATCACCCAGGCCTCCAACATGGGCCGATGTCCCGGACCGCTTTCACCCCCGACAATCACCCAATCAATGCCATCTAAATCAACACGCCCAATCGGCCCAATAAGTGGCTCGACTGAGAGAAACTTAATCCGCGCCACCATTCCCTGAATATGCCGAATGCGCGACACTTTTGACCCATCCTCGACAGACGTTCCCAGCCAAATATGCGGCGGCGCCTTGGTCCCCGCATACCGGCGATTAACGTAATCTCGCATGCGAGAACTGCGTTTGGTCAACACCTGAAATGTATGCCAATCAGCCTTTTCCATTGTGTCGAAGACCTGGTCCACATAGCTGAACGGCACGTGTTTATGAAACAGATCACTCATGGAATTGACGAAGATCATTTTCGAATTGCGGATTTTCAGCGGTTGTTCCAGCCGCTTCGGGCGCAGCGTCAAATCAAACCCTTCCTGGAACGGATGATCCGGGACACCGCGAAACCGTTCCGAAAAACGTTCCGCATAGCAATGGTCGCAACCGGCACTGATCTTGGTGCATCCCGTCACCGGGTTCCAAGTTTGGTTGGTCCACTCGATGGATGAGTCTTGAGCCATGGTATTTCCTACTATAGAACAAAAATAGAACAAATGTCAATTTCAGACCTATGCTGAATCGTGAAGGGTTAGGATCGGATTAACTGTATGCGGGAAATTCGATATACCTTTGGTGCATGAGGATCACCTCAGAACGCGGCCCGGCGCCGCAATTCGGAACTTGCCGATGGGCTGTTTGGGCGGTTCCCGACCGGCATGGCCGACCCAACCATCCCCATGCCTCACGTCGGAATTTGCCGTTGGGAACGGCGCAACAGGCCATCCCCAGACCGCACTTCGGAACACGCGGCCCGCCGTCATTGCAACGCCGGGTAATTCCGCTCCTGAGCCTCGCGTTCCATCTCCAGCGTCAGTTTGTATGCCTCCCTCGGCAACACCTGAAACCCCGATATCCGCAGCATCGCCAGCGCCGCCTTCAACCCCGCATCACCCAGCGTATCCATGACCGCGCTGCGCAACACCCCCACCTCCTCATCCGACCGCCACCCCGCCGTGATCAGCGGCAGCCCCGGCGCCTCGGGCGTCGCCGTGAGGATTCTCACCTTCTTCATGGCGTCGGGCGCCAACGCCTTGATGAAGTGGAAGCTGACGCAGTCGATGGCGGCGACGTCGGCGCGGCCCGCCGCCACGGCCTTCACCGAATTCAGGTGGTTGCCGGTCTCGATGACGCTTGCGAAGAACCGCCGCCCGCCGGCCAGGTCGGCGATGTCGCCGCCCATCTCGGCCTCCCATTGCACCACGTAGTCGGCGATCAGGCGGCGAAACGCGTTGTAGCCGGAATGGGACGTCGGCTTGGTGATGGCGGCGCGCATGCCCCTGAGGTCCATCAGGCTGATCGCCTTGGATTTCTTGGCGACAATGACCAAGGAGCAATAGTTGACGCCGTCGGCAAAGGGCACGTCATAGACCGGCGTGGCGATCAGGCGCACCGGGCCGGTGACGCCCTTCATCATCGGATAGCCGCAGGTTTGGGCCAACAGCAGGTTCGGGTGCGTCCATTGGTCGCGTTCGCCAAGCGTGAAGGTCGGTTTCGCCGGCACGCCGGTCATGCCGGCGTCGGCCAGGCGCGCCGCAATGCCGGCCCACCATCGGCGCACGGCGGCGCGCACCGGCGGGCCGCCGTACATGGTGTAGGCGGCGATCGGGCCCTGGACGGGCGGGACGGATATTGCGGCGGGCTTGGTGGTGGCTTTACGCGGTGCCGGCTTGGCGGCGGATTTCGGCGTCGCCTTGGCCTTCGTTTTGCCACGGGTGGATTTCGCGGCGGGTTTCGCGGCGGGTTTCGCAGCGGATTTCGGCGCCGCCTTGCGGGATTTCACCGCCGCCTTGCGGGTGGATTTCGGGGCCGGCTTGGCCCGCCGTTTGGTGGGTTTGGGTGATTTGGGTGGGGCGGGTTTCTTGGCCATGGTGTCCTCTTTTCCGGAAGCATGCCATGCGGCAACCGCAGAGACCAGAGGCGCACGTTCTTCTCCTGTCATTCCCGCGACAGCGGGAATCCAGAGCGACGCACACCATGCCTATTACCCCGGATTCCCGCTTTCGCGGGAATGACGTGGTGGATAAGGTGAATTGACAAGGCAGAAGGCGGTCAGGACGTGACTCGCTTCCCGCTCTCGGGTAGAAGCAAATCCATGACGGAAAACATGCACGAAGATCGAATTCTCATTATCGATTTTGGCTCCCAGGTGACGCAATTGATCGCGCGCAGGGTGCGCGAATCGGGGGTCTACTGCGAGATCCACCCGTTCCAGCAAGTCACCACGGAAACCATTCGGGCCTTCGCGCCGAAGGGCGTCATCCTGTCCGGCGGGCCGGCGTCCGTGCATGAGATGGAGACGCCGCGCGCGCCTGAGAGCGTATTCAGCGCGGACATCGGCCTGCCCGTGCTCGGCATCTGTTACGGCGAACAGACCATGGTCCAGCAGATGGGCGGCGCCGTGACGCCGTCGGACCATCAGGAGTTCGGCCGCGCCATGGTCGAGATCACCGATAATTGCGTGCTGTTCCAGGGCGTCTGGACGCCGGGCGAGACGCACCAGGTGTGGATGAGCCATGGCGACCGGGTCGACGTGCTGCCGGCCGGGTTCCGCAGCGTCGCCAAGACCGACAGCGCGCCCTTTGCCGCCATCGCCAACGATGAGCTGAGCTTCTATGCGGTGCAGTTCCACCCAGAAGTGGTGCACACGCCCGACGGCGCCAAGCTGTTGGCCAACTTTACGCATAAGGTCTGCGGCTGCGGCGGTGCGTGGACCATGAAGGCGTTCAAGGACGAAGCGATCGCCAAGGTCCGGGCCCAGGTGGGTGATGGGAAGGTGATCTGCGGGTTGTCCGGCGGGGTCGATTCGTCGGTCGTCGCGGTGCTGTTGCACGAAGCCATCGGGGATCAATTGCAATGCGTGTTCGTCGATCACGGCCTCATGCGCATGAACGAGGCCGACGAAGTGGTCGGCCTGTTCCGCGACCATTACAACATCCCGCTGATCCACCGGGACGCCTCAGAGATGTTCGTCGGCGCGCTTGACGGCGTCGCGGACCCGGAGGTCAAGCGCAAGACCATCGGCAAGCTGTTCATCGACGTCTTCGAAGAAGAGGCCAAGGGCATAGGCGGGGCAAAGTTCCTGGCCCAGGGGACGCTCTATCCCGACGTCATCGAAAGCGTGTCGTTCACCGGCGGGCCCTCCGTCACCATCAAGTCGCACCACAACGTGGGCGGCCTGCCCGCGCGCATGGACATGGACCTGGTCGAGCCCCTGCGTGAGCTGTTCAAGGACGAGGTCCGCGCCTTGGGGCGCGAATTGGGCCTGCCCGAAAGCTTCGTCGGCCGCCACCCCTTCCCCGGCCCCGGCCTGGCCATCCGCATCCCCGGCGCGATCACCTGGGAGAAGCTGGAAACACTCAGGAAGGCCGACGCCGTCTATCTGGAAGAGATCCGGAACGCCGGACTTTACGACGCCATCTGGCAGGCCTTCGCCGTGCTGTTGCCGGTACAGACCGTCGGCGTCATGGGCGACGCGCGCACCTACGACCATGTCTGTGCCCTGCGCGCCGTCAATTCCACGGACGGCATGACGGCGGATTATTACCCCTACGACCACGAATTTCTCGGCCGTGTCGCGGGCCGCATCATCAACGAGGTGCGCGGCATCAACCGGGTGGTCTACGATGTCACCTCGAAGCCGCCGGGGACCATTGAATGGGAATAAGCACGAACACCATCATCACCAAGGAGGAAACCATGCCCAAAGGATACATGATCAGCGCCCATCGCAGCCCCGCCGATCCGGAAAAGAGCGAAGCCTATAAGGCCTTGGCGAAACCGGCCCTGGAATCCATGGGCGGCACCTATCTGGCCGCCGGCGGCCGCGTCGTCGCCAAGGAAAACGGCCGCGAGCAACGGACCATCCTGATCGAGTTTGAAAGCTTCGAAGCGGCCGTCGCGGCCTTTGAAAGCGATGCTTATCAAGCGGCGCTGAAGGTGCTCGACGGCGGTGCGGACCGGGATATCCGACTGTTCGAGGGCCTCGAATAAGGCCGCTCAGGCCGCCGCAAGCCGATCCCCGCCCTCATGGTCATGGTCAAAGGGAAACCATCACGATCATGTCGCGTCTCGAAAAATATCTGCTGATCGGCATTCTGGTCGCGCTGCCCTTGCGTTTCCTGGCCGATCGGCCGGATGATTTCAAGGCGCCGCGCGCCGATGCGCCCGCCGGCGTCAAGACCGCCCGCCCGGTGGTGGCACCCGAACCGCCCCGGCGCGGCAAGCTGGCGGCCCGGCGGCTTCGCCTGGAGGCCGTCAACCTATTGTCGGTGCAGTCCATCCTGCAGCGCCAACGGAAGCGCTGCGGCGGCGCCTACGAAGGCCATCTCAAGGCCTGGCAAGGCCGCAACGGGACGACGCTGGCGGCGGCCCAGCGCATTGTCGATCGCGGCGGCGGCCTGCACAAACGCGAACGCGATCTGATGGCGGCGCATGAATTGTCGGTGCGCCAGGGTAGGGTCGGCCGGGCCGCCAATTTTTGCGGCATGCTGACAAAGCTGATCTCCGGCCGCAGCTGGGATTTCGACCGGTCCGTTGCCTACCAAGGGGCGGCGAAGCGGGTCCGCCAGGGGGCGCCGCAATAACCGGCACCCGAAGACGCCGCATCTAGAGCATCGTGCGCTATTTCGTACGCACTGAGATCACTGTTGCGGTG
>CAZQPC010000377.1:0-4910 GCA_964595005.1 uncultured Magnetovibrio sp. | reverse complement strand
GCCGCGGTGTAGAAAACTGATTCTTTTCTTGCCTTTGCGGTCTCAGCGGTTATCGGCGTCCACTGCGTTGACTCTGAAAATCGTCTACCGCAGGGCAGGGCGCATCGGTTTGCCGCGCAGGTTCGTCGGTGGAAAAAGCGTGCTTTCGCGGACAAATGCGACATCGGTCGCAAAACGGTCGCAGATGTGGACATGCCTAAGCGCTTGATTTCGCTGAATATCCGCCGAATTCATTAACGAAAATGCGTACATAAGCGTACGGATGCGTACATCCGCGTACATCGGGTACAATCAATCCGTGACCGTGGCGACTTAACGTCGCCGCGATTGCCAACCATTTGGCATGGGCCAAAATAGCGCGGATTGATCCCCCGGAGGGAGTGGCATCAACGTAGTTCCAGGAGCGTCAGGTCTTGGTCCTTGCGGATCACGATCTCCGATGTCACCAGGGCGTCCAGATTGTCCATCAGGTCCAGGTAATAACGCGCCTGGAAGCGGCCCTCGCGGTATTGGCTGCCGGTTTGGTTGTGGGTCCACAGCCGCCGGTCGTAGAGGCAGCCGCCGGGCCGGGCGAAATCGCGGTGCAGGATGTAGCTCAAACCCTGGGCTTTCAGATAGGTCCTGAGCGCGTCGGGCCCTTTAAAAAACGGCATGCCGGGGTCGGGGCTGACGGCGCCCGGAATATCGACGGCGGCAATGGGGTTTCTGCGGTAATCCAGGGCGTAGGGGTGGGAGACCACGGCGAACAGGCCGGCGCCGGCCGGCACGGCGTCCTGGAACGTCCGGTAAATGGCGCGGCTGGCGTCGTTCAGGGCGTCGCGGCCCCAGTGCTCGGCCAGCCGCGCGACGTCCTTGTTGACCATCACCGGCAACAGCAGAACGACGGCGCCGCCAAGGATGATATCGCCCCAGCGCCGCTTGCGGCCGTCCGCGCCTGTCGCCGGCAGGGACTGGCGGATGGACTGGATGAAGACCACCGTTGTCGCAATGAAGGCCGCGTTGAGGAACGGCGCGGCGTAACGGTGAATGTTTTCGGCATCGGAATAGGTAAACACCCAGGCCAGAATGAGCACGGTGATCAGGGCGCTGGCATAGAGCGACAATCCGGCCCGGCTCGGCCGGCGCAGGGCGTAAAGAATGACCGGCACGGCGAACAGGGCTATGCCGGGGCTGATCAAGACGCTGCCCAGGAATTCCAACTGCCCGCCAAGATCCAGCGGCGCGGCATAGTTCTCATATTCGGGCCGGTGATTGCCGCGGAGCAGGGGATAGAGCGGTGTCCCCGATGAACGCCAAAGCACAACCATCCAAGGCAACAAGCCAACCAGGCCGGCAAGTCCCGTATGGATCAGCGCGGTGGCGTGTTGGCGCATTCGTTGCCGTGTTGAAAACGCTGAAAGACCCCAGTAGGCGACAACGGCCAGCGCCGCGGCGGCAACATAATGGGCCCGCAGGCTGGCCGCCGCGGCGATCACCAAGCCGGTCAGCCAGAGATAGCGATAGGGCGTATCGGGATGCCCGGCGTTCTCACCGGCGTCGAGGGTTCGAAAGAGGGTTAAAAACAACGCCAGGCCGGTCATGTGGCTGGCACTGTTGAGCATGGGCAAGGGCAGCAAGACGACCAACAGCAGGGCGATCACATGGGCCGGGGGATCAAGTCCGCCGCGGCTTCGGAAGAAACCGACCGCCAGGGCGAAACAGACGATCACGGAGGTGCCGCGATCGACCAGATAGGCGTTGTTCTCGGAACCGACGGCGACGCTGAGCGATTGCAGGAATGTCTGTCCGCCATGGCCGGCGAGGCGGCGCAGGCTGTACGGATCGAGCAAGGTGCCGGTGTCCAGCATGCGGGCGACGAACGGGAAATAGGCGATATCGTCGTCGCTGCAGCTGAGCGCCTGATAGGAAACGGCGGCGCCGTACCGCGTGATCAGCGGGATGAGGATGATCCCCGCCAGTAACAAACCCCAGCCGCGCACCCGGGGCCAGCCGGGCGGGCGGCGGATCAGCGCGGCGCCAAGCAACAGATTGCCGATGACGATGATCCCGGCGACGGCGCCCGGCGAGACCAGCGCCGCCACGTTGAGCAGGCCGCCGATGAAAACCGTCACCGCCATGCCCCAGCCGGCCAACAGGCCCCAGTCGGGCTGCTCGATTACGTTACGCGCCGCCAAGCGGTGCGCGGTGCCGCCCCATCCGATGAAGGCGGTGACGACCGCCAGTCCCCAAATGAAATGCAAGGCGAACTGTTGCGCGAAGGCTGTGGTCGTTGCGGCCGTCATTTGGTTCCCGGTGCTCCCGATGGCTGATCGTACGGCGGGGCAGCGATCTTGAAAATCGTGAAGAAGGAACCTTCATTGGCAATCCTGAGGCCGGCAGGAACCCGGCCGGGCCGGGTGCCCGGATGGAGCCAGAAAAGATAGTCGAAGCCGGTCCGCCAGCGGTCCCTGATCATCCGGCTCCACGGCGTTCCGGAGCGGCCATTGCCGTTTAGTTCGTCGGGCCGGGCCGGGCGTTGCTGGGGCTGCGACAGATGGCGGAAATCGGCGGCCAGCGCGAGGGGCTGCATCTGCACGAACATTTGCGGATAGAGCGCCGATTTCTCGATCACCGCCAGGGCCGGCATGTGCCAGTAGTTGGAAAACAGGCAGTCCCCGGTCACCGCACCCGGCTCCATCACCGGCAACAGGCGGGCGCCGCGCTCCAGCGGGACCAGGGCACCGATGACCTCGGCCCGCTTGTCGTCGCAACGGGAAATCGCCTGATCGGCCTTGCCCAACCGGATCACGGCGAAGACCATCAACGCCAGAACGACGGCCCGCCGCAAGGCCCGCTCAGGCAGATTGATCTGGACCGCGGCCAGGAACAATAAGGCGGTGATCACCGGCAGGCGCACGTGGGTCAGCCAAACGCCGAACAACTGCATGGGCATGAGCAGGCTGATCCCAACCAGGACAAGAATGGGGGCGATCATCGGCGGGGCAAGACGGAGGCGCTTCGTTGCCAACAGCCAGCCGATCAAAATCGCCAGACAGCCGGCAATCACCAGATCGGCGTCCTGGAAGTAGAGAACCGGTGACAGCACGGCCTCCAGGCGGGTCTGCAAAGGCCCAAATAGGGTCGCGGTGCCGTGGCTCGGCGGTTTCACCGCCAGCCAGAGCAGAGCCGGCACCGCGAACTGCCCAAGCCAGGGGGCGTCGGCGCGCCACGAGACGCGGCCACCGCGCAGAATTTCACCGCCCCGCATGGCCATCAAGATCAATCCATAGACACCGGCGATCATCGCGTGGGTGAAAAACAAGAGGGTCGCCATGGTGCTCAACAACAAGAGCCGTTTCGGCCAGGTCCAGGCCCGCGTCATCCCGAACAGGGCCACGGCGGCCATGAGCAGGCCGGCGCCCAACAGGAAATTCGCCAGACCAATGGCGACCAACGGCGTATAGGCGATGATGGCGACGCAAAACGGCGTCCAGCCGGCGTGACCATGCAATTGCCGACGCAAAAGCGCGACGCCGCCGAATAGAAGCAACAGGGAAAGCACCAGGAACAAGCGGCCGGCGGCATAGGTATCGGTGATCTGTAGCAGCGGCACCATCAGCAGGTCGAAGCCCAGGTTCGGCAGGACCTGCCACGCGGGCTCATAGAAGCGCTGCAAATCCGCATCATCGGCAATATTGTGGAAAATGTGGGCCCGGGCCAGATGGTTGATCATGTCGGCACCCGGCGGCACTTGGGCCCGCAGGATCGGCGCCACGCTCACCGCCGGCACGGCCAGCCACAAGAGACCGGTCAATACCGCGCGCCGGCGTTGACCGCTCACGGGGATTTCGCCCGCCGCCGGGACCTGAGGGGGTGATTGATGCGCAGCAGCGACAGAAAGGCGACGATCATGGCCGCCGGTCTGATCTTTGAGCGGCCCCGATCACGCCAATTTCGCAGGGGCACCTCCTTGACGGGAGAGGCGGCCCCGTGGGCTGCGCCGTCCATGTCCTGGATGATCCGGCCGATAAGCTCGACGTCGAAGGCCCAGCGCGAGGCGAAGGGGTCGTCCAGGACGCCGCGCATCATTGGCGAGACGCGGAAGAATTTGGCGCCGCACTGGGTGTCATATATGGGCAGACCCAGGACCAGGGACGCGCCGGTTGCGAACACCCGACCCAGGTAGTGGCGGACCGGCGACCGGTCGATGACGTGGCCGAGGATCGCCAGGCGTGCGCCGAGCACCGCCGCCAACCCGTGTTCCTCCAGAATATGCATGAGCCGGCATATCTCCGGGACCGGCGTCGCCATGTCGGCGTCGACGTAGCCGACCACCGTGGCTTCCAATGCCAACGCCTGGATCAAACCCTGGCGCACGGCTTCGCCTTTGCCTTGGTTGCGGCCTAGTTTCAGGACGTCTGCCCGGCCGGGCAGGCGGGCGGCCAAATCGCCAAGCATGTCGGCGGTACCGTCCCGCGAGCCGTCATCGACGAAAATCATGTGGGCACCGGATTGGTCGGCCAAGGCGACAAATTCATCACCCGGCATGCGGCCCACTTCATTGAAGCACGGCACGACGATACATCGGTGGCGGCTTCCGGCGGCGGGCGTGTCGTCACTCACAAGGCGTATTCCAAGACATGTTCGACGTCGGGCGAATGGTACGCTTTTGTGCGGGGCGGGAAAAATAGTATCGTGGAGGTAGCGATAATTTCAACCGGGCGAAACGCCATGAAAACCGACACCATGCGCCGCATCGACCGGCTTGCCGGCTTGCCGCTCTGCCATCTGGCGGCGGCCGTCAGCGGATGGTTCACGCGACCGGCCGGTGATGGGGCGGTGGTCGTGGTCTGCAAATTTTTCGGCATGGGCAGTATTTGTCTGTCCTACCCGTTGGTCCAGGCCTTGCGCGCCGACGGCCGGCGCGTCGC
>CAZQPC010000376.1:0-4929 GCA_964595005.1 uncultured Magnetovibrio sp. | reverse complement strand
TCGGCAAGGTGATCGTCGCGCCCTGACCCATGGGCTGGAAGGTGGGCTGGAAGGTGGGCTGGAAGGTGGGCTGGAAGGGATGAGCGCCGGTGGCCCGTAAAAAACGCCGCAAGCGGACGAAAGCGGTTCCCGCGCCAGCCGGGAGCGGCGCCGATGCGGCCTTTCGGGCCGGCTTGGCGGACCACCAGGCCGGCCGTTTGGCGGGCGCCGCCAAGCACTACCGCAAGGCCCTCGAAATTGACGAAAACCACGCCGATTCGTGGCATCTCCTGGGCGTCGCCGGCATGCAGTCCGGTGACTTGACCGAGGCCGTGACGTTGTTTGAACGGGCCATCGGGTTGAAATCCGACGCGCCACCGTTCCACGACCACCTGGGCCTGGCGCTGCGCCAGATGGGCCGCGCCGCCGAGGCCGAGGCGCACCATCGCCGCGCCTTGGACCTGGATCCGGACTTCGCCGCCGGCCACAACAATCTGGCCGGCACGTTGGTGGTCCTGAACCAAATTGAGGAAGCCGAAACGTCGGCCCGGCGGGCCTTGCAATTGCGCCCCGGCGATCCCGACGCGTTGGCCAATATGGGGCAAATCCTGTTGGCCCAAGGCCGCGCCGGGGCTGCCGTCGATGCTTTCGAAGCGGCCCACAAGGCGCGACCGGCGACGCCGGACAGCCTTGCCCACCTGGGCGCGGCCTATCAACGCACGGGCCGGCGCGATGAGGCGGAGATGGTCTTCAAGAAGGCCCTGGAAGCGGCTCCCGAGGCTGCGGACATCTGGAACCGCTATGGAGTGGCCTTGCTGACCATGGAGAAGTTCGGCGACAGTGCCGCCGCCTTCGCCGCCGCCGCCGGGTTGGAACCGGACATCGTCGGCGCCACGGTCAACAGCGGCATCGCCCATTGGCGCGGCGGCGATCTGGAAGCCGCGGAGCAAGCCTTCGACGCGGCCCTGGACCGCTCTCCGGACGACCTGGGGGCAATTTTGGGCATGGCCGCCATCTATTCGGCGAGCGGTGACAACGAGGTGGCGCGCTCGCTCTATTACCGCGCCTTGCAGACCGACCCGGACAATCTCGACGTCTTCAACAATCTGGCCACGGAAGGCGGCGGGCATATCTCCGATGCCCAGGCGGAACGTCTGGCCGGGCTGTTGGCCGACCGGCACCTGAGCGATGATGACCGCGCCAAGGCGGGGTTCGCCCTGGCCGCCTACCTGCGTCATTGCGGCCATCACGATGCGGCTTTCGACCTGTTCGCGACGGCCAATGATTTTCGCGCCGCCGCCCTGGCGGCATCGGGGACGTTTTTTGACCGGACCGTCCATGACCGGCACGTGAAAGCCCGGGTCGATCTTTTTACCGCCGATTTCTTCGCCGCCCGGCGTGACATGGGCAGCAATGATGAGACGCCGGTCTTCGTCGTCGGCATGCCGCGCTCAGGGACCACCCTGGTTGAACAGATTCTGGCCAGCCACGCCCATGTGCATGGTGCCGGCGAACGCCGCGACATGGCCGAGATCGGCATTGAGCGGCTGCCGGCGATGATCGGCGATGACGGCATTTACCCCGATTGTCTGAAGAATGTGCAGCGCCAGCAGTGTCATGACGTTGCCGGGCAGTATTTGGACGCCTTGCGCGCGGCGGCACCGAAGGCGCGGCGCATTGTCGATAAGATGCCGTTCAACTTCATGCATCTGGGCTTGATCGCGCTGTTGTTCCCGAACACCAAAATCATTCATTGCCGCCGCGATATGCGCGATGTGGCGCTATCGTGTTTCTTCACCAACTTCGCCGACAGCCATCCCTGGTCCACGGGGCTTGGGGATATCGCCCACTTCATCCGCGCCTACCGCCGTTTGATGGCGCATTGGCGGAAGGTGTTGCCGCTATCGATTTTGGATATCGACTACGAAGCCCTGGTCGAAAATCAGGAGGCGGAAAGCCGCCGGATGATCGACCACATCGGCTTGAAGTGGGACCCGGCGTGTCTCAACTTCCATGAAACGGCGCGGCCCGTTTCAACGGCGTCGCGCGCCCAGGTCCGCCAGCCCCTGTATGCAAACGCCGTCGGCCGCTGGCGGACCTATGAAAAATGGCTCGGGCCGCTGGGTGCGGATTTCGAAGGTCCGCAGGACGGCTAGGGCCGCTATCCGCGCCCGATAAACGGCATCTTGGTGGCCATGATGGTCATGAACTGGACGTTGGTCTGCAAAGGCAGGCCGGCCATATGGACCACCGCATCGGCGACCTGACCGGCTTCCATCATGCCTTCCACGGCGATCGTGCCGTCCGCCTGTTTGACGCCTTCGGCCATGCGCGCCGCCATTTCCGTCATGGCGTTGCCGATATCGATCTGGCCAACCGCGATATCATACTTGCGGCCATCCAACGACAGGGTCCGGGTGAGGCCGGTGATGGCGTGTTTGGTGGCGGTATAGGGGGCCGAATCGGGTCTTGGCACATGCGCCGAAATGGAGCCGTTATTGATGATCCGCCCACCTTGCGGGATCTGGTCCTTCATCACCCGAAAGGCTTCGCGGGCGCACAGGAACGAGCCGGTCAGATTGACGTCGACGACGGTCTGCCATTGCGCCACGGTCAGCTCTTCGAAGGGCACGCCGGGCGCATTGGCACCGGCGTTGTTGAACAGCACATCGACCCTGCCGAAGGCCGCGCCAACGGCTTCGAACAGGCCGGCGACGGCGGTCTCGTCGGTGACGTCGCTGGGCACGGCCAAGCCTTCGCCGGGTGTTGCGCCGGCCATGGCAATGGTTTCTTCAAGCGCGTCGGCGCGGCGACCGGCCAAGCCGACGCCGTAGCCGGCGTTCATCAATGCGATGGCGGTGGCGCGGCCGACGCCGGATCCGGCGCCGGTAACGATGGCGGATTTCAATTCGGTGCTCATTGGCTCTCCCCTGGGACGCGCCGCTGGGACGCGGTGGTTTATTCTGCGGCTTCCATATAGTCCTCCAGGGGCGGGCAGGTACAGACCAAATTGCGGTCGCCGTGGACATTGTCGACGCGGCCGACCGGCGACCAGTATTTCGAACGGCGCAGGCTGTCGACAGGATAGGCGGCGGTTTCGCGGCTGTAGGCGTGGGTCCACTTGTTGGCGGTCACCACCGGCGCCGTGTGCGGTGAATTGACGAGCGGGTTGTCGTCGGCCGGCCATTCCCCGGCGGCGACGCGCTTGGCCTCGCCGGCAATGGCGATCATGGCGTCGCAAATGCGGTCCAGTTCCTCGCGCGGTTCCGATTCCGTCGGCTCCACCATCAACGTGCCGGCCACCGGCCACGACATGGTCGGCGCGTGGAAGCCATAGTCAATCATCCGCTTGGCGATGTCATCGACGCTCAATCCGGCGTTTTCCTGGATCGGGCGGGTGTCGAGAATGCATTCGTGGGCGACGAAACCGTTGGTGCCTTTGTAGAGCGTTTCGTAATGCCCCTGCAGGCGCTTGGAAATGTAGTTGGCCGAGAGGATGGCGACCTGTGTCGCCTGGCGCAGGCCGTCGCCACCCATCAGTTTGATGTAACTCCAGGAGATCGGCAGGATTGATGCTGACCCCCACGGGGCCGCGGAAATGACCCCCAATCCGGTTTCCGGCCCGGCCTCATCCGCCAGCGGATGGTTGGGCAGAAATGGCGCCAAATGGGCCTTCACGCCGATCGGGCCGACGCCCGGCCCGCCGCCGCCGTGCGGAATGCAGAAGGTCTTGTGCAGGTTCAGATGCGAGACATCTCCACCGAAGTCGCCCGGCCTACAGATGCCGACCATGGCCTGCATGTTGGCACCGTCGATATAAACCTGGCCACCGTGGCCATGGATAAGATCGCACACGTCGCGCACCGTGGTTTCAAAAACGCCGTGGGTGGATGGATAGGTAATCATGATCGCCGCCAGGTTGGCACTGTGTTGATCGGCCTTCGCCGTCAAATCACCCATGTCGATATTGCCGGCGTCATCGCAGGCGACCACGACCACGTTCATGCCCGCCATGACGGCGCTGGCCGGATTGGTGCCGTGGGCGCTGGACGGGATCAGGCAGATATTGCGGTGGTTGTCACCGTTGCTTTGATGATATTTGCGGATGCACAACAGGCCGGCGTATTCGCCCTGTGAGCCGGCGTTCGGCTGCAGCGAGACGGCGTCATAACCGGTGATGGTGACCAGCATTTCTTCCAGTTCGTGGATCAGCGCCAGCGAGCCTTCGACCTGGTCGGCCGGCGCGAAGGGATGCAGATCGCCGAACTCGGGCCATGTTACTGGAATCATTTCCGCCGCCGCGTTCAGCTTCATGGTGCACGACCCCAACGGGATCATCGCCCGGTTGAGGGCCAGATCCCGGTCTTCCAGTTCCCGCATGTAGCGCATCATGGCGGTTTCCGAATGATGGGTGTTGAACACGGGATGTTCGAGGATCGGCGATGTCCGCCGCATGCCGTCGGGCAAGATATCACCGATGGCGCCGTCCAGATCTTCGACGGACAAACCCGACACGTCGCGTCCCGAAACGGCCGCCCACAAGTCCGCCAAATCTGCGCGGGTCGTGGTTTCATCGACGGAAATCCCGACATGGGTCGCATCGACGCGGCGCAGGTTCATGCCGGCGTCGACGGCGCGGGCGTGGACCGCATCGGCGTTGTCGACGGCCACGGTGATGGTGTCAAAGTAGGCGGCGGTTTCAACCCCGATGCCAAGGTCCGCCAGACCGGCGGCCAGGATGGCCGTCAGGCGGTGGACCCTTCCGGCAATTGTTTTGAGGCCATCGGGGCCATGAAAGACCGCGTACATGCCGGCGATATTGGCCAAAAGGACTTGCGCGGTACAGATATTGGAGGTCGCCTTCTCGCGGCGGATATGCTGCTCGCGGGTTTGCAGGGCCATACGAAGGGCCCGGTTGCCCTGTGAATCGACCGACACGCCGATAAGCCG
>CAZQPC010000375.1:0-4933 GCA_964595005.1 uncultured Magnetovibrio sp. | reverse complement strand
GATCGAAAGTGAGCCGCCCGCGGGCCATACAGTCCGCATGGAATACGGCTTCCGGGCGCCGTTCGCCGAGTTGTTCGCCGATCCGCCCCATGAGCCGGTCCAGGCCTTCGAAAATGTGATCCTCATCGCGCTGTACCAGGGTCAATTTCGTTCCCTCTTCAGGTGCGATCGGCAGATAGAACGACTGGTGATCGTCGGACACACCGATGGGCACGCGCAGCACGTGGCTGTTGTCATAGGCCATCTGATCATCGTCCGACAATTTCTCCCCCACACCGGCAATGGGCAAGGTTTCGCCGGGTTCCGCATCTTCGGTCAAACCGAGCTTGCCCATCAGTGTCGGCCAGGCGGGTGCGCCGTCGAATTCGATGATCTCATTGTCGTTGGCCTTGGTGACCTCCATGGTCATGCCCTCGAGGGGCATCGATCCATGATGTACACCGCAGATCAACTCGAGAGTCGGATCGGCAAACCCGACCAGCAAGATGCCATCCTCGACGATCTTGTCGTCGGCAATCTGGAAGCTGCGCTTCGCCTTGCCGTTGTCGGCGGCCGTCGCGCCGAACAGCGGCACCTCCTTGCCGAAGACGCTTTCGATGCCGTCGATGACGCGGTTCCCCGACAGGTTCAATCCAGCGGTGAGGATATAGATGAACTGGATATCATCGCGTTCCGCCTTCAACGCTTCGGCAGCTGCCGCGGCAGTCTCGAAGGAATTGCCGCCGGTCAGCCCTTCCACCGTGGCGACGGCAATCTCCTCACCCGTGACGGCCATGGCAGCCAGCGCCCGCATATTCTCGCTGACGCCTTCATGGGCGATGACGCCACTACCCGAACAACCAATGATTCTGGCCTTTGGACAGGCCTCGCGCGCCGCCGCCAAAAGTTGCGGAAAATTGTGCCCCATGGTGGCGTGCAGGACCAACAGATCGGCATCACCGCCGCCGCCTTCGCCGAAGCCCAGGTCCAGGCTTTCGCGCATGGCGGTGGCGGTATTGACCGCGTTCGAGCTTCCGGAAAAGAAGTTCAGCATCCTACATCCCCTAAATACCGGCATGGCGAACCACCGGGTCCGGCCACGCAGTTGTCCTAAAATTCGGAAGTCGGCAATAACGGTAGCGAATTATCGTTCGCAGGGGAACGGGAATTTTCGGACAACCATCTGTGGGAACGAGCGGCGAGCGGCTTTCAAGGTCCCCGTTCGCCGCTCTTCCTACAGTGATGGCCACTTCTTTCCGATGCCGTTTAACGCGGCTGCGGCACGTACCTCAAATAGGGTTTTACCGCGCGCCAGCCGTCCGGGTACTTCTCTTTCGCCGCGTCGTCGGAAACGGCGGGCACAATGATCACTTCGTCGCCGTGCGACCAGTTGGCCGGGGTCGCGACCTGATGGTTGGCAGTCAATTGCACGGAATCGATAACCCGCAAAATCTCATCGAAGTTGCGGCCCGTCGCCATGGGATAGGTCAGCATCAGCTTGATCCGCTTGTCCGGCCCGATGATGTAGACGTTGCGCACCGTCAGGTTGTCCATGGCCGTGCGGCCTTCAGCGCCGCCAGAGGTATCAGCGGGCAGCATGCCGTAGAGCTTGGCGACGGTGAGGTTTTCATCACCGATCAGCGGAAAGTTTACCGCCGCACCCTGGGTTTCTTCGATGTCCTTCGACCAGGCGACATGGTCGGGGACGGAATCGACACTTAACCCGATGGCCTTGACGCCGCGCTTGTCCAGTTCCGGTTTCAGTTTCGCCACGGCGCCCAGTTCCGTGGTGCAGACCGGGGTGAAATTCTTTGGATGGGAAAACAGCAGGCACCAGCCGTCGCCGATCCAGTCGTGAAAACTGATGGAGCCTTCGGTGGTTTCCGTGGTGAAATCCGGGGCTTCACTGCCCAAACTTAAAGCCATGTCACGCCTCCCTTGGTGTGTTTTGTTGTGGCCAAGAATATGGGCGCGTCGGCCGGAGATTTCCAGTCAAAGAAGCGTGATTTCCGGGGCTCGTAATGTTGCGTCCGATCAGCTTTTCGAGGTCATCAGGCCCGATGCCATTTCGCGGTTGATGTCGATGAGAACTTGAAGCTGACTGGGATCAAAATTCACGGGCGCTTGCTGCAAAACCCGGTCGACGAACAAACTGAGGCTCATGAGGCCGGCTTTCAGGCGCCGGGGCAGCGACGACTTGGTGTCCGTGATATCCGCTTGAACGGCGGTCCAGACCAACCGGTTCAGGCGCAGGGCGTCGCGCAATTTTTCGGCGTCTTCGCCGTGCTGGCGGGCGTCCTCCAGGGCGCGCGCGGCCTTCGAAAAGGCCAGGGCTTCGGCGACCCGGCCCGTCGCCAAGGTGCGTCCGGTGGTGTCGTAGGCTTTGGCGGCGGCATTCATGGCGAGCTCCTGCTCTATCAGTGGGCTAAATCAACGTGGCCAGTATGGATTGGCTTTGGCCGGAGATGCGCAGCGTCTCGACCCCGAGTTGCTCGCGGACCTGGGTCGCCAAAAGGCGGGCGGCCTCGGTGTTCAGATCGGCATCGACCAATTTGGCGGCCCCCACTTCCAAGGTGCCGGCCAGGCTTTCATTGAATTCGTCGCGGGCCGTCAGCACGGCCACGTCGTTGCCGAAATCGGCGGCGAAACTGCGCACCTTGGTGATCGCGAGGTTGACCTGCGACAGCACGTTGGCGACATCGGCGTCCGTGGCAAAGGCGTTGTGATCGGAAACCGCGGACCCGATTCCGAGGCCGTCAGCCCCGGCGGCATGGCCATCGACAGTCAGATCATAAGGCCCGTCGCCGTTCAAATTCACCTCCAGGCTGCCCGACGTCTCCGCCAGCAACGCGGCACCGCCGTAGGAGACATCATTGGCCAGGGCATCGATCTGTTGGCGGATGACGTCGAATTGCTGGGCCGCGATCTGGCGTTGCTCGGCCGTGCCGCCCTGCACCGACAGCGCCAGGCCCTTCAATTGCCCGGCCAGTTCCTCAATGGCATCGGCGCCGGCCAGCGCGCTTTCCACGGCGGCGGTCGCCTGGCCGATCTGATCCTTGGCCTGCAACAGATCGCGGACCCGCGCGCGCAGACCCTGGGCCTGATAGAAGGCGGCCGGATCGTCGGCCGGGCGTTCGACGCGCAAGCCCGTCGACAGGCGCTGCGACGCCTCGGCACGCACCGAGGCCGTGCGTTGCAGCAACAACAACGAAGATCGGGTGGCGGCACTGACGGCAAGATCGGTCATGGGGCGACTATGCCCTTGGGCGAAGGATTAATCAGTGACGGCAATCACAATGGGGCTCACCAGAGGCGGCGGATGCCGAAATTATCGAACACTTTCTCGTTACTGATAAAAACCAGCCCGTGCACCTGGGCCTGGGCAATGAGCATGCGGTCGAAAGGGTCGCGGTGCTCGCCCGGGAGTAGGCCCGCCCGCTCGCCCTCTGTGAGTGTTACGGGAAGTTCCTTGAACCCATGCTGTGCAATGACGGATGGCAGCCGTCCGGCAACGGGCGCTACGCTTGGCAACTTTCCAATCCGCACCTTGGTGGCGATCTCCCAACCGGTGGCGGCGCTGACGAAAATTTCGTTGCCATCGTTGGCAATGGCAGTCCGAGCGGGATCAGATAATCGAGGATTTCCCGCCAACCACCAGATTAAGGCATGCGTATCAAGAAGTGCCCGCACGCCTCACTTGCCGTCCCAGGCGTCCAGTTCCTCATCGGGCAGCGGGTCGAAGAACGATTCGTCGAGATCAATCTGACCCTTCATCGCCCCGAACTGCCGTTTCGGTTTCGGCGTTCCCACGGGTACAAGCTTGACCATCGGCGTCTTACCCTTGGCGATGACGATCTCTTCGCCATCGCAGGCCCGCTGGATCAGGCGCGACAAATGGGTCTTGGCCGCGTGTATGGTGATCTGTGACATACTGAATATATTAGCTTAGTTTATCAAACTTAGCTAATATATTCAGTAATATTTTTATGAATTTTTCCAAGCTGCCACTGAAATGTCGAAATTGATCACCGCGACGATTAAAAATAACCCACCTGAGAGCGGGCTGGCTGTATAAATAAACAGCAACAAAACGGCGCTCGCAGCGAACCCAAAATAGAGAAATATGTCTGCCGAGGATCGTTCGATTTTAGTGGCTCGCGAGCTGAACTGTGACCCCGAGTTCGAGTTGGACCGCGTGACGATCCAAAACTCAAACACAAGATAACCCGTTAACAGGACAGCAAAGAGTAAACCCTCCATCAAGCCGCTTCCGCCGCCGCCTCTCCATTGAAGGTCAGGCCGTCCTTATTGGCCGACACCTTGACCGCGTCGCCGTCTTCGACCTTGCCTTCCAGATAGAGGCTGGCGAGCGGGTTCTGCAGGTCCGTCTGGATCGCCCTCTTTAATGGTCTTGCCCCATAGACCGGGTCGTAGCCGGCGTCGGCGAGGCGCGCCCGGGCGTTGGCGTCGAGGCTGATCTTGATGCCCTTTTCGGCCAGCAGCCCGCGCAGATTTTCCAACTGGATATCGACGATGGCGTCCATGTGTTCGCGGAACAGGCGGTGGAACAGGATGATCTCATCCAAGCGGTTGACGAATTCCGGGCGGAAGGCGGCGCGCACCATCTGCATGACCTCGCCGCGCACTTCTTCGGAATCGTGGCCGTCCTCTTGCGCGGCCAGGATGTCGCCGCCCAGGTTCGAGGTCAGCACGATCATGGTGTTGCGGAAATCCACGGTGCGGCCCTGCCCGTCCGTCAGCCGTCCATCGTCCAGAACCTGCAACAGGACATTGAAGACGTCGGGATGGGCCTTTTCGACTTCGTCAAACAAGATCACCTGATAGGGCCGGCGCCGCACCGCTTCGGTCAGCGCGCCCCCTTCGTCATAGCCCACATAGCCCGGCGGCGCGCCGATCAGCCGCGCCACGGCATGCTTTTCCATGTATTCGGACA
>CAZQPC010000374.1:0-4987 GCA_964595005.1 uncultured Magnetovibrio sp. | reverse complement strand
AGCGGGCTGTACGGACGATCTCTATGGGTCATTATTAATGCAATTTGGTATAACTGGCGACCCCAATGCGATGCGCCAGCGCGGTGATCTCGGAGGCGTTGCGGACGTCCAACTTGCGCATGAGATTGGTGCGATGGGTCTCGACGGTCTTCAATCCGACCTTCAACACCGTGGCGATTTCCTTATTTTGCAATCCCTCGGCAATCAGCTGCAACACCTGGCGTTCGCGCGGCGTCAGGTTGGCCAGTGAGGCATCGATGCCGTCACCGGTTCGAACGGATTTCTCGATGGCCCGAAAATCCAGCTGTTTGGATAGATATTGCCGGCCCTGGGCCACCTGACGGATGGCGTCGATCAGTTCCACGTGGTTGGTTTTCTTCATCAGATACCCTTTGGCGCAACTGGTCCTGCAGGTCAAACTGCTGACGCAACACGGAGTGATAGGTTCGCGCCACATCGATGCGCAAAAACAGCCATACCGTGATCAATGTTGCCGCGATCAACGCCAACGGCGTAAAGGGTCATGGCCGCGGCCGGCACGTAGCGGGCAACCTGCAGACCTGGAACGGCTGCGTAGGGGGTCATAATTGATGCCAGCATGACGACAATCAAAAGGACTGCCTGAGACAAGGGCTCGGCGGCGCCAAAAAACAGCAGCGGCCCGGCACCCAGAAAGCCCCATAGATGAAAACGATCACCATCAGTTCAGAAGCGCGGCGCGTCGGCTGATCGAAAAATCCCGGCCGCGCCGCCCAAACAGTCACATAGAGACGGGTTGCCAGGCCGCCCAAGGTGATCGCCAGCACCCACAATACCAGCGGCAGAGGGTCAAAATCCCGCCACAGCAAGGCAGCCAACAGGATCATGGTTCCCATGTTCGTGACGACGGTTCCAGGCTGCACCGATCAGCAAAAGGTTTCCGGCAGGCGAACCCGCGTTTCGTGGTTCGCGCCGTGCCATCCAACAAATTTATCAAAGTATTCCAGCAAGGCCGGCAAACCCTATTTCCATTCGGTTACCGGCTGGCCAAACAGCGATGCGACCACCGTTCGCGCCGATATGGCGCCCGATCTCAATATTACCAACAATATGGTGTAAAAACGATATCGCAGATGCCGATGGCGCGAAATACGGGCCGCTGAACCCGTTCTAAGCTGTCCGTCGTTCGCCAGCCGGCAGGGAACGCTCGATGGTGGCGTGATCATCGAACCGGAACCAGCCTTCCGGCCGCTTGATTTCAATCGGATGGAATTTGGTCTTGTAGGCCATTTTTGAACATTCGCCGATCCAGAAACCAAGATAAACGTGGTCCAAATCCAGCTGACGGGCGCGTTCAATCATCCAAAGGATCATGTGGGTGCCGAGACTTTGCCCATTGAACGCCGGGTCGAAAAAACTGTAGACCGCGGAGAGGCCGGTTTCCATGAGGTCCATGAGACACCCGCCGACCAGCCGACCGCCGGCATTGCGGAACTCAACCAATGTTGTTTCCACCGGCGTATCCTCAATTAACGCCTGGTAGTCGAAAAAATCCATCCGCGACATATCGCCGTCGCCATGGCGGTCCTTTTGATATTTGGTGAACAGATTGTACTGTTCCTGTGTTGCGATGGCCGGCGTTTCGATGGCCAGAATGTCGCAGTTCTTTTTCCAGATCCGGCGCTGTGAACGGCTTGGGCGAAATTCCCCGGCCAGAACCCGGACCGCGGCACACGCGTCACAAGTCGGGCACGCCGGCGCATAAGCAATGGAGTGCGAGCGCCGGAATCCGCCGTCTGAAAGTTGGTCATGCATTTCGGCGGCATTGCGCCCGATCAATTCCGTCACCACGCGGCGCTCGACCCGCCCCGGCAGGTACGGACAGGGCAGGGGAGACGTCGAGAAAAAGAACCGCGCATCCAGATAAGGCTTGTGCTTCATGGGCCGAAAAACCGAACCGTTGGTCTCAATGTCGCAAGGTTACGCCAGATAGATTTTACACTCAATTGCGGAAAATTCGCTATTGTGGAAAATTCACTGGGTTTGAATTTGCAATTGCAAGCGTGGCTGTTGGGTCTGCACGGGGGCCACAGCCTGGGCCGGTGGTCTCTGTTCTTCAAGTTGGCGCTTCTTGATATCGCCAAGACCCGGCAGGATATCATTGTCCTTCTCCAGATTGGCTTCTGATGCCGGATTGGCGTCACCGGTCCCGCGCAGAAGGATGATGGAGAGCCGGCGGTTGCGGGCGTGCGTCGGGTCGTCGGGCAGCAGGGGTTCCGTGGCCGCCTTGCCGACGACCCGCGAAAATCGTTTTTCCGGCACCTTGAAATGTTGCAGGACGCGCCGCGTTGAGTTCGCCCGGTCCGACGAAAGCTCCCAGTTGGAGTAACCGTTGTCGGATCGGAATGGCACCGAATCCGTATGCCCCGATACGGCCAGTTTCTGCGGCAGCGCCAACACCGCCGACGCCACCAATTCCAACAAACGCCGGGTATGCAGGAACATGTCCGCGCCGCCGCTTGGGAACATGGCCAGACCATCCTGATCAACCAGCTGAATGCGTAAGCCTTCGGGGGTGTTGTCGATAAGCAGGCTTTCCTTCAGCTGCTTCATGTTCGGATTGGCCTCGATGGTTTCTTCCAATTCCTCCTTGGCCTTTTCGAACTGTTCCTGCTCCGCCTCTTTCAAGGCCTCCGCCGAGGCATCGCCATCACCACCGCCCGAACCTTCGCCTTCCGATTGGGCGTCGGCGCTGCCCTTGCCGGCTTTTGGCGGCGGCAGGTCGACGGTGACGCTATCACGTGACGTAGAGCTTTCCGATGCGCCTTCCTCGGTGATCGTTTTGCCACCCAGAATATCGCCCGAACCACTGGTCGACGTCGACGCGCTGACCGGCGCGAAATAGTTGGAAATACCTTCCAATTGTTCCTGGGTGACGGAGTTCAACAACCACAACAACAAAAAGAAGGCCATCATGGCCGTGACGAAATCGGCATACGCGATCTTCCACGCGCCGCCGCCATGACCACCGGAAACCTTGGTGATCTTCTTGATGACGATGGTTTGGCCTTTGCCGGCTTCCTCTGCCATGACTCCCTACATCAATACTGCCAAAAAAAGTGCCACGCTAACCCATGGCCGGCAGGTTCTGGGTCATCTCCTCGACCTCCGCAAAGGAGGGGCGCACGTGGGTGGCCAGGGTCTTGCGGGCGAATTCCACCGATACCTGTGGGGCGTAGCCCTGCATATGACCAACCAGACCGACTTTGATGCAGGTCATATAGTGGCTGTCGGCGTCGAAAATGGCCTGCAGGGAGGCCGCGATCGGGGCCAGCAACCCGTAGGAGATCAAAATTCCGCTGAAGGTTCCGACCAGGGCGGCGGCGATCAGGCCGCCAAGAATTTCCGGCGGTTCGGTGATCGAACTCATGGTCACGATGACGCCCAGAACGGCGGCGACAATACCCAAGGCCGGTGTCGCGTCGGCGAAATTCTGAATGGCGCCGACGACGGCATGCTGTTCGTTGTGGTGGCCTTCCAGCTCCTGGTCCATGACCGATTCGATTTCCAGCGGGTTGTTGGCGCCAAGGGTCAGCAGCCGCAAGTAGTCGCAGAAGAAATCAACCGCGTGGTGATCGTGTTGAAAGGTCGGAAAATGACCGAAAAGGGCGCTTTCGTGCGGATTTTCAACGTGACTTTCAAGGGCCAGGTCACCCTTCGCCTTGGCCAGCTTGAAGGTGGCATAGAGCATGCCGAGAACCTCGACATAGGCCTCCTTCTTATAGGATGGCCCCTTGAATACCTTGCCCATGCCGGCGGCCGAGCCCTTGATCACGGGCATGGGATTGGAAACGATAAAGGCGCCGAGACCGGCGCCGAAAATGATCACGTATTCGATGGGCTGCCAAAGAATACCCATGTCGCCGTGAATGGAGTATCCCCCGAACACGCACCCGAAAACGACGACCAGCCCGATAATCGCGAACATATAGGCCCCTTAACCTCAGCCGAATTTTGACCCACGCCAAATCTGGCGTGTTTTGCATTTCACTTCAAGCGATAGTCTTGAAACACCTAACCATATAGATTTAGCGTACTTTTTCCGTTTCGGGAATCCGCTAATTTTGCTCAACTCGTGACAGATCCTCGAATCACCCTCCCATCGTCGCGCGATTATTGCCGGAGAACCTTTCAAGTGCCTGAGCAAAACCCAACTTCCAGCCCACCACGTCGGCCGCCGATTGTCGTCGCGTTAACCGCTCAGGCGGTTGCCGCCGTGCTCTGTTTCGGGCTGGCCGGGGTGCTGGCGCGGAGCGGCGTTGCCGGCCTGCAGATACCGCTCATTTTGGCCGGGCAAGGGGTGCTGGCCGCTGTTTTGGGCGGACGCTGGGGTTTGGCGTCATGGTGGATACCGCTGCAACTGGTGCTGCCCATGGCGGCCGGCGCGGCGTTGGCGTTGGATGTGCCGTCGTGGATCTACCTGCTGGCCTTTGCGGCCCTGGTGTTGGTTTTCTGGAATACCACACGCGACAGGGTGCCCTTGTATCTGACCAACCGCCCCACCTGGCAGGCCATTGCCGATTTGCTGCCCGACAAACAAGGCGCCCAGTTCATGGATGTCGGCGCCGGCCTGGGCGGCACCTTGGTGTTTCTGGCCAAAACGCGGCCGGATATGCGGTTCCATGGCGTCGAATCTGCACCGCTGCCGTTCGCCGCCGCCTGGCTGCGGTTGAAATTGGCTGGCGCGGGAAACGCGGCGCTGCACTTCGGCGATATGTGGAAGACCGATCTTTCCGAATGTGACGTGGTCTACGCCTTCCTGTCGCCCGAACCCATGCCGGCGCTGTTTAAGAAGGTCAAAGCCGAGATGCCCGCGGGCAGCCGGTTTATCAGCAATTCCTTCGACGTGCCGGGAGAGACGCCGACGGAAACACGGGCGCTCGGCGATCGCCGCCGGACCAACCTGCTAATCTGGAATCTTTAAGATATTTGCACGCCGGCGGGCTAG
>CAZQPC010000373.1:0-5004 GCA_964595005.1 uncultured Magnetovibrio sp. | reverse complement strand
GGCGGTGCCGCAACGGTGACCGGAGGCGGTCAGTCCGGTCCGCCGGACGGCGTCAGGGTCCGCTGGTGATGCGCCGGCATCACGGCGCGATCCCTTCCTAGCCGGCAAACCGGACTGACCGTCTCAGTGCGTACGAAATAGCGCACGATGCTCTAGCCCGTGACCCAGCACATCGGTATCGTCGCCTGCTCCGCTGAGGGCGCGGCTCTCTGTTACCGGACTATCTGCACGGAGGGTCCTGATTTCCTAGGCCCGTATACGCACCCCGAAGTCTCCATGCATACGCCGCCCCTGGCCAAATACGTGGCCTGCCTGGAGGCCGGTGATTGGCATGGCGTCGGCGACCTGATGCTGGCGTCGGCGGAGAAATTGGCCGCCACCGGCGCGGATTTCCTGATCTGTCCCGATAACACCATCCATCAGGCTTTCGATCATGTGGCGCCGCGTTCGACCTTGCCGTGGCTGCATATCGCCGAGGTCGTTGCCGAAGAGGCCGCCAACCGCGGCTTTCGGAACGTCGCCCTGACCGGCACGGCCTGGTTGGGCGCGAGCGAGGTTAATCCGGACAAGCTGACGGCCCGGGGCATTCTTTGCTCGCGGCCCGATCCGGCGGCGCGCGCAGAGATCAACCGCATCATCATGGATGAGCTGGTACATGGGATTTTCACGCCCGATGCCGTGGCCTATTTCCAGGCAACCATCGACGGGCTGAAAGAACGGGGTTGCGAGGCCGTGATCCTCGGCTGCACGGAAATTCCCCTGATCATCGGTGATGAAAACGCTTCGCTGCCGACGCTGGATTCAACCCGTCTGTTGGCGCGCGCCGCGCTCAGCCGGGCCGCCGGCAACCCGGCGCCTATTCCTGAAACGAGCCGCCGCGGCCCGCCCCGTCCCTGAACCGCGCCGCGCCGGCCGCCGCCTCACTCGCCTTCGCCGCCTGGGCGCCCCGGTCTTCGGCAATCAGCGCGCCGGCCTCGTCCGCGTCGAAGGCCTGCCAGCAGGCTTCGCGGTCGGCCCGCATGGCCAGTTGTGGGAATCCGGCTATGTCGCGGGC
The DNA here is from genome assembly GCA_964595005.1 of uncultured Magnetovibrio sp. Taxonomy (GTDB): domain Bacteria; phylum Pseudomonadota; class Alphaproteobacteria; order Rhodospirillales; family Casp-alpha2; genus UBA3470. The sequence continues at coordinate 3,950 of CAZQPC010000373.1, read as the reverse complement.
CAGCGTTTTTGCCGCGTTCAACGCCTCGCCGGCGGGCACGAGGCGGTCGGCGAGGCACATGTTCAGGGCTTCGCCGGCATCCACCGGACGTCCCGTCAGCAGCATGTCCAAGGCCCGCGCGCGGCCGACAACGTGCGGCAGGCGGGTCGGGGTGCCGTCGCTCATGGGCACCCCGAAACGCCGGCAGAAAACCCCGAAGACGGCGGTCTCGCTGGCGACGCGAAGATCCGCCCACAGCGCGACGCCCAATCCGCCGGCCACCGCATGGCCTTCGACGGCGGCGATCACCGGTTTCGTGCAGCGCCGCGCCAGCGGCCCATCGGCACCGGCCCAGGGCTGGTAGACGGCGCCCGTCTTGGCCATCTCACGCAAATCCGCGCCGGCACAGAAAGTCCCGCCGGCACCGGTCAGCACCACCGCCTTGATCGCGTCATCGGCATCGATCCGGGCGACGGCTTCCTTGAAGTCGTCCGCCGATTTGCGGTCCAGGGCGTTGCGCGCGGCTGGCCGATGAATGGTGACGAGGGCCAGTTCGCCGTCAATGTCCAGGTTGATGCCATCGTGCATGTCTTCCATCCTTGCCGGTTCGTGCCGAAGCGGACCATATCGCCCCCGGCCCCCATTGGCGACCCATCGGGATTTCACGCGTCGTGCCTCACTTGATCTTGGTCAAGGCGCCGCCCGCGCGGGAGCCCTAAATTCCCCCTTGAAACCGCCCCGGCACCCGCAAAGCCGAAAACTCATGGAGGGCATGATGAGCACATTAGAATGGCAGGAGTCATGGAGTGTCGGCAACGCCGATCTGGACAACGACCACAAGCGTCTGATCGAGATTATCCGCAACATCGGCGACTACCGCAGCCAGGCATCGGACCTGGGGTCCCTGGTCTACAATTTGGAGGAATACACCAAGTACCACTTCGCCCGGGAGGAAAAACTGATGGAGGCGGGTGAGGTGCCCGGCCTTGATGCGCACAAGAAAAAGCATCGCGACTTCATTGAATGGGTGTCGTCCGTACGCCACGCCTTCACCTTGTCGCACGAAGCCCGCGGCCTGATGATCGACGGCGTCGACGAATACCTGCGCGAATGGCTGACCGACCATATCCTGAAGACGGACATGAGCTACAAGGGGTTAATCTGAGGCTAAGGGTCTGGTGTGCCGCCAACGTTGCCGTTTAGGGTGGGGCCATGCGCCCCTTGCCCGATCACGTCCAGCCCTACAAGAAGACCGCGACCTTTACCGGAGAAAGCGTGCCCGCCGGCCTGACGTCAGCGCACGCCACCAAAGAAGGGGTCTGGGGCGTCATCCACGTGGTTTCGGGTGAGCTGCAATACGACATCCCATCACGTGACGAGAGCCACATCCTGGACCCAGAACATCCCGGCCTTGTCGAGCCCACCGTGACCCACCGCGTCACACCCCTTGGCGCCGTCGAATTCTATGTGGAATTCCATCGCTGAGTGATGGCGCCTTGCGGCGCCAAAACGCGCCTTTCCGGTTTCCGGTGCGAGCCGGGCATTAAATCGATTTTGACCCGAGCGGACACGCCGACCACGCAAGAGCGCGCAAGCCTTTGCACGTGCGGCCGTTGCTGAATTTGAATTTCGCCGGACGGGCCGCAACGATCACCCGATCACAAATGATTGCAACATCGTGGCCGTTAACAGATGGTCCACGGAGAATGAACGCGAAACATCCAACCAACGCCATCTGGGCAACCATGAGGGAGCCAAATTATTGGCGTTACGTCGCCGGCAACGGGCTGTCGCTTATCGGCACTTGGATGCAGCGCATCGCCGTCGGCTGGTTGACCTGGGAATTGACCCATTCGCCAACCTGGCTCGGCATCATCGCCATGGCCGATTTTTTTCCGGTTGTGTTCATGGGCCCTTTGGGCGGCGTATTGGCGGATCGCTACAGCCGGATAAAGGTCATGGTGTGGTCGCAAGTCGTTGCCGCGGCCTGCGCCGTTTCCATGTTCGGCCTGTCCATCTCGGGGGGCCTGAATGAGTGGCATCTGGCGATTTTTACGTTTCTAACGGGCATGTCTCTGGGATTGAACCAGGCTTCCCGGCTGGCGCTGGCGCCAAGTTTGGTGCCGCGCGAGCTGTTGACGACCGCGATCGCCATCAATTCGATGGTTTTTAACGGCGCGCGGTTTGTCGGCCCGATGATTTCCACCGCCGTGATCAGCCTGTGGTCGATCGACTATTCATTCCTCATCAATGCGGTGTCCTATACGGCGCTCATCGTCGCCCTTGCGTCGCTCAACATTGAACGGCGCACACACCGCGGTTCGGAGGCGGGCTCGCGGTCCATCGTCGACGATATTCGCGAAGGCTTCATCTTCATCAAAAACCATCCGCCGATCCGTCTGGTGATCATCATCATGACCATGGCGGCCTTATGCCTGCGGCCGGTTGTCGACCTATTGCCCGGGCTGACCTCCGACGTGTTCGGCGAAGGCGCGGACGAATTTGCCATTCTGACGGCATCGTTCGGCATCGGCGCTATTCTCGGCGGGTTTTGGATGGCGCGGCGCGGCGGTATGGAAGACCAACCAATTGTCGCCTTATGGGGCGTGATCGGATCGGCCGCCGCGGGGATCGGCCTGGTGGCGACAACGTCCTACGCGGTGGCGTTGCCGTTCACCATCGCGGCCGGTTTCGGCATGGTGATGTCGGGGATCGGCATGCAGTCGACGCTGCAATTTGTCACGCCCGCGTCCATGCGCGGCCGCGTCTTGAGCCTCTATGGGGTCATCCATATTGGCGGCGCCGGCGTCGGCGCCTTCATCCTTGGATTGATCGCCGAAGTTATCGGCTTGCGGCTGCCCATCGTCATTGCCGCCGTCATCGGCGCCCTCATCTGGTATGGGGTCTGGCGCCGGCGTTTTGTCATCGTTGACTCATTAAAGTCCGAGGCCGCCAGGCGGTAGATGGGATGGCGGAGCCACCGCTCACCCCTACCTTGAGACCAGCGCCCGGCATTCGCGCCGCCGCGACAATTCAGCCGCGCCTCAGGCAATTCCCCGCATGGGAATGACGGCGGCTTGCGTAGGCGGCCTGAGGCGGCGGTAGGCCAGGGCTTCGGCAATGTGCGGTCGGTCAACGGTGGCCGCGCCGGCCAGATCGGCAATGGTCCGCGCCACCTTCAACACCCGGTGATAGCCCCGCGCCGACAGGTGAAAGCGCTCGCTGGCCTGCAACAACAGCCGCCGGCCGTCGCCGCTGGGCGTGGCGATGGCCTCCAATACGTCGCCGTCGGCGTCGGCATTGGTGCGCAGGCGCTTGTTGTCCGTCAGCGCCGCTAGGCGGTCGCGCTGGCATTGGCGGGCCGCCGCGACCCGCGCCGCGACGGCGACCGAACCTTCCGCCGGGGCCGGCAAGTCCAAATCAGCGGGGCGCACGGCGGGCACGTCGACATGCATATCAAAGCGGTCCAACAGCGGCCCCGACAGGCGGTTCTGATAGGCCTCCGCGCAGCCCGGCGCTTTTGAGCATGCCAGCGCCGGATCGGCCAGATGGCCACAGCGGCACGGGTTCATGGCGCCGATCAACTGGAACCGGGCCGGATAGGTGACATGCGCGTTGGCCCGGGCGACGACGGCCCGGCCGGCCTCCACGGGCTGGCGCAGGGCCTCCAGGGCGGGGCGTTGAAACTCCGGCAGTTCATCCAGGAACAGAACGCCGAGATGCGCCAGCGAGACCTCGCCGGGCCGGGCCCGGTGGCCGCCGCCGACCAACGCTGCGGTCGATGCCGAATGATGCGGATCGCGGAACGGGCGCTTATCGGTCAGGCGGCCCTGGTCCAATTCGCCGGCCAGGCTTTGGATCATGCTGACTTCCAGAATTTCATCGGCGGCCAGCGGCGGCAACAAGCCCGGCAGACGGGCCGCCAACATGGATTTGCCGGCCCCCGGCGGGCCCGTCATCAGCCGGTTGTG
>CAZQPC010000372.1:0-5016 GCA_964595005.1 uncultured Magnetovibrio sp. | reverse complement strand
TTCGGGCTCCGACGAAAGTCAAAGTTGGTTCTAGTTCCGCGTGCCGGCGTAGTATTCCACCTTCTGTTCGACCCAGCCGATCGCCGATGACAGGCCCAACGCAAAGACGAACAAAATTAGTGTCAAAGCCCAAAACTCCTCCAACAGGAAGCTTCGGGAGTAGCGCGCGAACATCTGTCCAAGGGCGACCACGGAAATCAGCAACTGCCCGATAACGACGCCTTTCACGGCCCGGATCAGGCCCATGCGGACGCCGGCCAGGATTTCCGGCAGCGCCGCCCAGAACAGGACCTTCGTGTAAAGCTGGACACGGCCGGCCCCGAACACGCGGGCCATCTCAATTAGCGACGGGTTGACGTGGCGGATGCCGGCATACGTATCCAACGTGATGATCCACACGGCGAACAAAAACACCGTGACGATGATCGTCGTCTGACCGAACCCGAACAACAGCATCAGCACCGGAACCAGGGACGACAAGGGCGCGCTGGCGAAAATGTTCACCCACATGCCGAGCAGCTTGTTCGCCGCCTCGACCCGACCCATGAGAAAGCCCATGGCGACACCGACAACGACCGCATACAGCATGCCCCAGGAAAACGCCTGCAGGGAAATGATGGCGGCGTTGTGGAAATTGTTCTGGCCGAGAATTTTCACCAAGGCCACCAACACGCCGGAAAGCGGCGGAAAAATGAACACCGCCTCCAGGCGCCCGATGATCTCCCAGATCACGCACCAGATGAGCAGCGAGAACGCCGCCGGAATTCGGAAGCCGAAAACCGTCATTCGTTCATCCGTTCGTCGGTCAAATACTGCTTCAGCGTTTGCCAAATGTCCTCAACCGTATCCAGGAACAGCTTTTCGCGGCGAATTTCGTCGGCACTAAGCCCGGCCCGGTCCAGGTCCATGGAGACGATCCGGTTGACGCGCCCCGGCCGGGGCGACAACAGGACAATGCGGTCCGACACGTAGACGGCTTCTTCGATACTGTGGGTGACGAAGATGACCGTCTTCTTCTCCTTCTCCAACAGGCGCAGTAGTTCTTCCTGGAACAGGCGCCGGGTTTGTTCGTCGACGGCGGAGAACGGCTCGTCCATCAACAACACGTCGGCATCGACGCACAGGGCCCGGGCCAGGCCGACCCGTTGGCGCATGCCGCCGGACAACTCATGCGGATAGGCATTTTCAAATCCCGCCAGACCAACTTTTTCAATACTGGCCTGGGCGATCGTTTCGCGCTCGGATTTATCACGGCCTTGAAGTTCCAGGCCGAAGGCGACGTTGCGCAGCACCGTCGCCCAGGGCAGCAGGGCGAAGTCCTGAAACACAAAGGCACGTTCCGGGCCGGGACCGAACACCGGCTTGCCGTTGATGCGCACCTCGCCGGCCGTCGGTTCCAACAATCCGGCGATAATTTTCAGCAGCGTCGTTTTTCCGCACCCCGAAGGCCCCAACAGGGTCGTCATCTGGCCGGTCGGGAATTCCAGGTCGACACCTTCCAAAGCGACCGTGCCGCCCGGATAAATCTTGCCGATGCCTTCGACCTCAACAATCGCGCGGGTTGCGGCGGTGTCGTTCGCGGCCTGAATATTCATTCGTTATCTTTCCGTTTCTTGCGTTCCGGGCGGAAAAAAGCGATCTCGGCGCGCTCCAGAAGACCGACGGTGACGGCGGCAAACAGCATGATGGAAAACACGGCGGCGTACATGTCCGCATATTCCGCCACCGATCGGTGATAGGTGATCAGATCACCGACGCCGGTCGGCGTGATCAGCAGTTCGGCCAAAATGACGCCGATGAAACCGGCCGCCACACCCAGGCGCAGGCCGGCGAAGATCATCGGGCTGGCGTCAGGAACAATCACCTTGACGATCTGTTGCAGGCGGTTGCCCTGAAATGAGGCACACATCTGGATTAGCGACGGGCTGGCATTGCGCACCGCCTTATAGGCATTCAAGACAATGATCGGTGCCGCCAGGATAATGACGGAGCAGACCTTGGCCGCCAATCCGATGCCGTAGACGAAGGTCACCAGCGGGATCAACGCGGCCATGGGGGCGGCCTGCATGACGATGAAGATCGGCTCGCCCATCCATTGAAAGCCTCGCGACAGGCCCATGGTGATTCCGAAGATGACGCCGAAGACGCCAGAAATGCCAACCCCAATCAACAGGGGCTTTAAGGTATCACCGTAGGCCTCGAAGATGCGGCCGTCGACGATCATTTGGAACAGCGCCATCATGGTCTCGAAGAAGGTCGGAAAGGCGATGCTGATCGGTATCTGGCCGGCAATTTCCCAGGCGCCAAACAACAGGCAAACCGAAGCGATGCGCCAAAATACGGTGCCCGGCAGGACGAACGCCGGCGACGGCGCCGGTTCCGATGGGTTTGCGGTCTCTGACACGAATATCGGCCTTCAGTGATGTTGCGAATTTATGGCATGCCGGCTGCCGACCGGCGGTCGCAGGACGTGACCGGCTCCGGATATCGACGCCCCGGAGCCGGCCAACATCGTTGCGCCTACATACGGCCCAGTTTCTTGAGCGCCTTGTTCAACGGCGCCAGATGCCAATAGTCGTCGACCTTCAACTTCGACAGATCGCCCTTGATGGTGCCGGCAAATCCGTAGAACTCGAAATCGCCCTTCACCGCTTTGACGCCGCCGCCGTTGGCGTCGAAAATTCCCGTCGCCACCGCTTCCTTGTAGTAGGGGTCAATCTCTTCCACGTCTCCCTTCGGCATATCCGGCAGCAGGTTGTACTTCTTGCGCGCCTGGGAGATATACAGCGGATCCTTGTTGACTTCGCGCCAGGTCAGCACCAGTTCCTCCAACAGGATGTCGATGGCTTCCTGGTTTTTCTTAATAAAATCCATATTGGCGTAAAGGGCTTCGTCGCTGCCGTCGATTTTCGGCAGCGGCAACAGGGCGAACTTTCCTTTGCCCTTCTTCAGCAAAAGCGTGCGCCGTTCGGCGTCAACGATGGTCGCATGGATGCGGCCTTGCAGCATGGCGCCGGCGCGCACCGCCGAGCCGGGCACATAACTCATGGACGAATATTTGATGCCGTTCTTCGATGCCATCAGGTTCATGATGGCTTCCGTGCCGGACCCACGCGCGTGGGTGTACATGGGTTGGCCGTCCAAATCCTTCCAGGTCTTGAACTTCTCCGTATTGACGATCGGGAAGAAGGCCAACTTGGACAACTGGAAGAACATGCGGATCGGTGCTTTGACTTTCTGAATCAAGGCATAGGGCGTGCCGACGCCGATGTCGGCCTGACCCGAAACAATGGCCTGCGAGGCGATGTCTTCCGATTGCAGGAAGCTGATCTTGACCTTGACGCCGCGCGCCTCGGCGCGTTTCACGGCGACCATGAAATTCAGCATGTCGGCACCCGGAATGTCGCCGAAGGCCACATGCATGGAACCCTTGGCGGCCATGGCCTGGCCACTCAAGCCAACGCAAAGGCCAAGCGCCGCAGCGGCGCAAAATGATTTTATCTTCGATACCCTAGCCATAATTACCTCCCCAATGAGATGAACCCCTTCGGACCCGGCGGGCGATTTCGACGGAAACCAAAATTCCTTATCGCCGCACGGGTTCGCGCAGGTTGTTGTCGCGTGCCTATCCTTCGATAATTTACCAAGTTCGATAAAAAAATCGAGAAAAAAATTTATTCATAGAAAAATTCGATTTTAGAATAATTCATCGACAGCAGATGTCATCCCATTGGGAAAGCAATACGGTCAAACTTCGACCGCGATGCCGCACCGCCGGCACCAGCGGTCAGCCCCGCATGCGGTGGCCCTCCGGATCGAACAGCGGTGCACCGATCACTTCCGCCGGGCGCCTCTCGCCCAGAATTTCGACCTCGAATCTTTCCGCCGCCTTGGCCATTTCCCGGGGCACAAAGCCGAAGGCAACGCTTTTCTCGACGTAATGGCCATAACCGCCCGAAGTCACGAACCCGACCACCTCATCGTCCCGCCAGATCGGTTCATCGGCCCAAGCATCGGCACGATCGGCGTCGACCACCATGCTGACCAACTGGCGCGCCGGGACCTGCTGGCGTTCCGCCATGGCCGCGTCACGGCCAATGAAATCGTCTTTGTTGAAACTGACGAAGCGGTCCAGCCCGGTCTCACCGGGCGTATAGTCGGGGCGGTATTCCCGAAGCCAGGATCCGAAGTTTTTCTCCAGCCGCAATGACATCATTGCCCGCATGCCGAATGGTTTCAGGCCCAAATCAGCGCCGGCGCCGATCAAGGCGTCGTAGAGACCGGGCTGATCGGCGCCGGCGACATAAATTTCGTAACCCAAATCCCCCGTATACGTGACCCGCTTGACGATGGCCGAATGGCCGCCGACCGGCATTTCCGCGACGCTCAGGAACGGCAGGGCCGTGTTGCTGACATCGGCGCCGGCAACCCGGGCCAGCAGGTCCCGAGCCCGGGGACCGGCGATTTGAAATCCCAATTGCTGCAGGGAAACATTGCGGATATCAACGCCGGCCTTCGGCAGGTGTTGTTGGAACCAGCGCATATGGAAGGCCTGGAACACCGATGAACCGGTCAACCGGTAACGCTCCGGGCCAAGGCAGGCGACGCTTAAATCGCCGATCAGCCTGCCCTTTGGATTGAGCAGCGGCGACAGGGCCAGGCGCCCGGGCACAGGAACCCGTCCGGCCAGAACGTAGCCCAGCCAGGCCTCGGCGCCGGGGCCCGTGACCTCGAATTTTGAGAAGTTGTGGATCTCGTTGATGCCCACCCGGGTGCGCACGGCACGGCATTCCTCACCCACCGGATCATGGGCGTTGGAGCGCCGGAAGCTGGGAACCTCGGCGGCCGGCTCGCCGTCCGGGGCGAAATAATTCACATGCTCCAAGCCATAGCCGACACCGAACACGGCGTTCTGCTTTTTCCACACCTCATAAATGGGCGTCGTGATGTGCGCCCGGGCCGCCGGCAGTTCCTCATTGGGAAAGGAAACCGAGAACCGCCGCTGATAGTTCTCGA
>CAZQPC010000371.1:0-5034 GCA_964595005.1 uncultured Magnetovibrio sp. | reverse complement strand
AGAACGCAACAAGCGGCAAAGTGTATGTGAAGCTGGCCCCCGGCGGGCAGCTTGGTGCCGGCGGCGCATTGGTTCAGAAGGTTCAGGGCGGCACGATCCAGGCGGCCCAGCACTCGCTGTCGAATTTCGCGGCCTTTGCACCGGCCGCCGACCTTATCAACATGCCGTATTTCTGTGGCTCCAACCAACGGTTCACCAACCTCGTGCATTCCAATGCCTGGAAAGCCGATGTCGAATCGAAAGTCGAAGCCCGTGGATTCAAGGCGCTGTTCTATGTCGTCATCGACCCGCGCGTCGTCGCGGTTCGGAAAGGCGGCGCCGGCGCCGTGATCACACCCGGCAACTTGAAAGGCGTGAAGTTTCGCGTGCCGGGCTCGAAGATGCTGCAACAGTACTACAAGATGGTCGGCGCCAACCCGACGCCGGTGGCCTGGGGTGAAACCCCGTCCGCCATCAAACAAGGTGTCGCGGATGCCCTCGATCCGTCCGTCGGCGCGCTGTATGTGTTTGGCTTCAAAGACATTCTGAGCCATGTGACCTTCACGCAGGCCGTGCCGGACAGTCAGGTATTTTCGTGCAATCTGGAATGGTTCAATTCATTGCCGAAGGATGTCCAGGAAGGCATCAACGTGGCCTCAGAGATCACCGGCCATCAGAACCTGGCGAAGGTGCCCTCGGCGCGCAACTACGCGATGGCGGAGCTTCGCAAATCGGGTGTTCAGTTCCATTCACTTTCGGACAGTCAACTGGCCGAATGGAAGGCCGCCGGCGGTTACCAGCGCAGCGAATGGGACGGCTTCAAGAAGGAACTGGCCGGTTCCATGGATGCTTTCCACAAGCTTGAGGAAGGCGCCGACACGCAAGGGCGCTACTACGTCCACGACGCTTAAATATGAGATGCCGCCGGCCATGATGGGCCGGCGGCATCGTCCTTCTGATTGTTTTCCCCAAGTATTTGTCATGCGGCACATCCCCAGGCCGCAGGGCGGCTTACGGTGAAAGTGAGCTCGGTGATGGTGCGGTTTCTATCCAATCTCAACAAGAATGCAGAGCGTTGGGCTTTGTTATTTTTCTACGCACTTTTGGTCTCAACCATGTTTATTGAGGTCATCAGGCGCGAGGTTTTTGCCTATTCCTCAATCTGGGGCGAAGAAATCGTCCGTTACGCCTTCATTTACCTTGCGTGGATTGGTGCCGCCTCCGCCGTACGTGAGCGGGCGCACATCCGCATTGACGTTGTCATGCACTATCTGTCTCCGCGCAATAAGGCGCTTTTGTACATATTCGGTGACCTGGTGATGGCCGGCGTCGCGGTGATTGCGCTCTATTGGTCATTCGAGACTGTTGCGGTGTCTTGGAAGTTCGGTTCCGTCAGCCACGGTTTGCGCGTGTCGATGGTTTGGTTCCTGGCCGCCGTGCCCATTGGGTTCTCGATCATGCTCGTTCGCCTATTTCAGTCGCTGCATCGCGACGTTAATGCCCTTCGGACAGGCACGCCTGTTTACGAAGGCGACAAACTTTTTGATTGAGGCAGGTCATGTTATTTCAAGCTCTTCAACAACAGACCGTTGTCCTTGGGTGGGATTTTTTCGTCCCGGTCATTCTATTCGTCGTGCTTTGCGCGCTCGCGGTTCCGATTTGGGCCGCGGTTGGCACGTCGGCAATCGCCATGCTGTTGCTGTCTGGTGCCCTGCCGCTGTCGTTGGTCGGCGAATCGCTGTTCGATGGCATTGACGCCTTCGCGCTGACGGCCGTTCCCTTGTTCATTCTGACCGGCGATGTCTTGGTCCGGTCCGGCCTTAGTCGAAAATTCCTGAATGTGGCCGAGGCGCTGACGTGCTGGACGAAAGGCGGCTTCGGATCCGCAACGGTCCTTGTCTGCGGCATGTTTTCGGCGATCTCAGGCTCGGATGCGGCTGGTGCCGCGGCCGTCGGGCGCATGACAATTGACCGTTTGGTCGAGTCCGGTTACCCCAGGCCCTACGCCTGTGCACTGGTGGCGTCGGGGGCCTGTACGGGTGTCCTGATTCCACCGTCCATCGCCTACATCATCATCGGCTTGGTTTTGGGTATTTCGGCCTCGACGCTATTCATGGCCGCACTCATTCCCGGCGTCGCCATATTGGTCGCCATTTTGATCACCAATTTGGTGATGAACCGCATTTACACCTACGAAGGCGGCGGTCTCATGAGCGTCGGCGAATGGGCAAGGAACCTGGCGGCCGTGGTTTCGGACGGATGGTATGCCTTTCTCGTGCCGGGCATTATTTTCTACGGCATTTTCTCCGGCCGCCTGACCCCGACCGAAGCCGGTGCGACCGCCGTCGTCGTGACGATTATTCTGGGCTTTATCTTGAAAACCCTGAAATTTTCGGACTTCCCGGCAATGCTCGTCAGCTCCGCGAAGGTGAACGGCGTCATTCTGCCGATCATTGCGTTCTCGCTTCCCCTCGCCCAGGCGCTTGCGATCCTGGGCGTGCCGCAGGGATTTGTCGCATCGTTGTCGTCACTGACCGATGACCCGTACTTGCTGACGCTGATCATGATCGGCATTTTGATCGCCGCCGGCTGCGTCATGGAGACGACGCCGAATATCGTCATCATGGCGCCCATTTTGAAGCCCCTCGCGGATTCCATCGGCATGCATGAAATTCAGTTCTGCATCATGATGATCACCGCTCTTGGTGTCGGATTTATCACGCCGCCGTTGGGGCTCAATTTGTTTGTTGTCTCCGGTATCACGGGCGAGTCGGTTCTCCGGATCGCGTCCCGTGTCGGACCCTTCGTGTTCTTTATGCTCGTCGTCACTTTGCTGATCGGTTTCTTCCCAGAGATATCGCTGACGATGCTTCCCGATAATCTGAGGTAGGACCATTACATGGCGCGTACTTACTTGAAGAAAGCGACCCTAACAGCAAAATCCGACGCAACGGATGTGCATGCGACCGTCGTCGAAATGTTGAATGAGATTGAGGCCGGTGGCGATCAGTCAGCGTTGGCTTACGCCGCAAAGCTCGATAAATACGACGGGCCCATCGTGCTGGACGAGGAAGCCATTGCGGCGGCAACGGTAAAGGTGCCACAGAGGCTTCGCGACGACATAGCCTTTGCCCATGACAATGTTCGCCGGTTTGCCGAAACCCAAAAGAACACGTTGCAGGATGTGGAGCTTGAAGTGGTGCCGGGGCTGATTGCCGGACAAAAGGCGATACCGTGTCAGGCCGCCGGCTGCTATGTGCCGGGCGGGCGTTACAGCCATATTGCCAGCGCCATCATGACCGTGACGACGGCCGATGTGGCGGGATGCAAAAACATCGTCGCCTGTTCGCCGCCACGTCCCGATGAAGGCATTGCCCCCGCAATCATCTACACGGCACATCTGTGCGGCGCCGACAAGATATTGGCGATGGGCGGCGTTCAAGGTGTCGCGGCGATGACCTTCGGATTGTTTGGCTTGCCGAAGGCGGACATCCTAGTCGGTCCTGGGAACCAGTATGTGGCTGAGGCGAAGCGCATTCTATTCGGCCGCGTCGGCATCGACATGATCGCGGGACCCACCGACAGCCTGATCCTGGCGGATGTCTCCGCCGATCCCTTTATGGTCGCCACGGATTTGGTTGGCCAAGCCGAGCATGGATACAATTCCCCGGTCTGGCTGGTCACGGACGATCAACCGTTGGCCGAAGAGGTCATGAAAATCGTCCCCGACTTGATTGATGACCTGCCCCAACTGAACCGAGATAACGCGGCCGCCGCATGGCGCGATTACGCTGAGGTAATTGTCTGCGACACGCGCGAAGAAATGGCCGCGACGTCTGATGAGTATGCGCCTGAGCATTTGACGGTTCAGGCGGAAGACCTGGATTGGTGGCTGGGCCGGCTGGAATGTTACGGGTCACTTTTCCTCGGCGAAGAGACCACGGTTGCATTCGGCGACAAGGCGTCGGGGACCAACCATGTGCTGCCGACGTCCCAGTCGGCAAAGTATACAGGCGGGCTTTCCGTCCACAAATATATGAAGATCGTCACCTGGCAACGCGCGACGCGGGAAGGCGCAAAACCGGTCGCCGAGGCAACGGCGCGCATATCGCGCCTCGAAGGCATGGAAGGCCATGCCCGAACAGCCGATGCGCGCCTGGCCAAATATTTTCCGGACGAAACGTTCACGCTTCAACCGTGAACCTCCCGCTCCCTTCGCGTTACTTCTCCCCAGACTTCCCTGGGCGCGAAGGGAGCATTTCGGGGGGTTTAAATTGCTGATGACCGAAAACCAAGGACCTGCAAATGCTCCAGATGTTTGACCTGACCGGCTCTACGGCACTTTGCACGGGCGCCACGTCAGGAATCGGCCGGCGCATGGCCTGGGCCTTGTCGCAGGCCGGCGCCAATGTAGTCCTGGTCGGGCGTCAGACGGATGCGCTGAACGAAGCCATTGACGATATCAACCAGGCCGGTAGGGGCCGTGCGGACGGGTTCGTCACCGATTTGTCTGACCGAAATATTTTGGACGACGTCGTATCGGCAGCCGGAGATTTTTTCGGTCTCTTGTCGATCTTGGTCAATGCAGCCGGCGTTAATCTGCGTCAGCCGGCGGATCAGATTACCCCTGAGACCTGGGACGGCACCATGAACATCAATCTGACAACGCCGTTCTTTCTAGCTCAGGCCTGTGTCCCCCATATGTCGCGCGCCGGTTGGGGCAAAATCATCAATATCGCGTCGCTGCAATCCTACCGCGCGTTTGCCAATTCCATCGCTTACGGTGCATCAAAGGGCGGCATCGCCCAATTAACCCGCGCCATGGCGGAAGCCTGGTCCCGCGACGGCATTAGCGCGAATGCCATCGCGCCTGGATTTTTCCCGACGGCGCTGACCGAGAAAGTCTTCGCCGACCCGGAATTGGCCGAACACAACGCACGCATGACCGCGGTCGGACGGAACGGCGAACTTGCGGATCTCGATGGGATCACCGTCTTCCTGGCCTCGCGGGCATCCGACTACATCACCGGTCAGGTGATCAGTGTCGATGGCGGT
>CAZQPC010000370.1:0-5046 GCA_964595005.1 uncultured Magnetovibrio sp. | reverse complement strand
GGCGGCAACGGAGCCGTCGCGGTTTTGCATTTGGCGGGGCCTGAAAATTCCGGCAATGCCACACATGATCAGATCGCCTCAATGGTGATGGTGCCAGACCAGGGAAGGCCAGCCCGTTCAACAAAGGAAATCCGCGAGCCTGGATCGCTTTCGCCGTATTGCCGCCAAATTTTTGCGGGCGCAACCCTGGGCGCGCTGTTCTTGCTGGTGATACGAAACCGTTGGGCGGGGGCGTCAACAAAGACCGCATCGCCTTCGACCGAGACCGGGCCGCTAACGTGCAAATGCCGGGTCAGCTTGGCCGGGCGGGTCCCGGCGACGTGATCGGAGATGACCACGCAGCTTTCGTCGAACTGCCATTGCCGGGTGATTGTGCCGACGGATTTGAGCCGCGAAAATCCCTCGAACCGGATTGTCACGCCGTCCACATTCATCTCGACCTTCGGTGGTTGGCCGCCCACCCGGGCGCGGAAGGCGTCGTCAAAATATGGGCGGTTGTCCGGATAGGGGGCCGCATCGTCAACTGTCACCAGATTGTGGGCCTCGGCGCTGTACCCGTGGGCGGCCTCCGGACTGTTGCCGTAGGCGCCGCGGCCCGGATCAACAATTACGCGTGTCGTTCCGAAATGCAGTTCAAAACTGCCGCAATCCTGATGGGCGTGACCTGGCATGGGCGGCCAGCCCTCGGGCGACACATACCACAACGCCGACCAGGGCCCATGATCATGGCGCACCCATCCGTCGTCCAACAGCGTGCCGGCGGCGGATGGCGTGACCGTTTTGCGCAGGTCCGATATCAAATTCAGATCGCCGTCGGATAGGGACGCCATCCATTTCACGGGCGGGCCCGAAATCAATCCGGTCAAATGGGACGGCGGCGAATCCGGTGAGATGTCGCCGATCACCGGAAACCCGCCGGGCAGATTGAGGTGCGGTAAAACGCCGAGCGCTTTTTGCGCGATGTCGCGGAACGCCCCGGTCTCCGGCCGGGCCGCGGCGCTGGCGGCCAGCCAGGCATCCACATAACGCTGCGTGTAAAGCAGATGATAGTGGCTGGAACCTTCGCGCAGTACGCCGGACGGCAGGAACAACCGTTTCGCTTCATTTAGCAGAATGTCGCGACCCATTTCGATGGCCCAGTCCAAGTCGAAGGCCAGGCCGATGCGATAGAGCCCCCGGCCATTGTTGGCGAGGTGGTTCGACGTGTTGTGCTCACCCCAATACTCAAGGCCATCGGCGATAACCTCGGCGTGGCGGCGCAGCAGCGCGGCCGTTTGACGTCGTTCGCCCGGATAGCCGTGAGCTTCCGCATGGCCGAGAATATTGATCGCCCGCTCGGCCGCCGTGTAGGGATGCCAGGCCCAACCGCCGTTTGGCGTGCCGTGGGCCTCGGTCCACGCCGTCCACATGAGGTCGACCCAGGCCGGGTCAACGATGTCGCCAAGCAAAGGGACCCAGGCAAACCGGTGCAGGCTGAGCAGAGTTTCCGTATCGGCGAACTGTTGTTGAAACAGATCCCCGACATTTTTCGGCTCGACCAGAACATCCGTGCCCGCCAGCGGCAGCTTGATTGGGTCAAGGTTGGCTGCCGGAAACGATTTTGTGGGGTTTGCTTCAAGCGGCGAAACCGGCGCCGCATCGTGTCGTTGTAATGCCGGCAGATAGGGAGGCAGGTGGGCCTCGAAGGCCGCCGGTTTAGGGTTCCGGCCCAGCATCCGGCCGATCAGCCACTGCCGGAGCACGGGATCATTGATGACCTGCCGGGATTTGCGAAGCAGCGCGGAAATCAAAAAATCAGGCCGGCCAGTATTCGGTTCCCACGGCCGGCACTTCGGCATCGTCGAGCCCGCTGATGGCGGCCCGGCCCATGTTCAGGATGGCCTCCTCGGCGCTGCCACCGATGTGCGGGGTCACCATGACGTTCGGTAGGTTGATCAATTCTAGATCGCGGGGCGGCTCACTATTCAGAACATCGAAGGCTGCACCGGCCAGCCGGCCGTCCTTCAACATAGCCTTGACGGCATCTTCATCGACCAGGCCGCCACGGGCGGCATTGATCAAGTAGGCGTGGTTGGGCATCAGGGCGAGCTTTTGTGCCGACAGAATATTTTCGGTGGCGTGGTCAAGTTGGACATGCACGCTGACGATGTCGGCGGTCCGCAATAGGGTCTCAAGATCGACCGGCTCAACGCCGGTCTCGGCGAAATAGTCAGGGAAATCCAGGACATCATGGGCCAGCACCCGGCAGCCGAAGGCGCGCAGCAACCGGCCCAGGTCCTTGCCCACGTGGCCGCAGCCGAGAATGCCGAAACAGCGGTCCGATAATTGGCGCCCGACGGTCTGGCGCCAGGCGCCGGCGCGCACCTCGGCCGTGGTCTCCGGGATCTGGCGCAACAATGAGATGGCAAAGGCGATCACCAGTTCGGAAACAGAGCGCTTGTTGACGCCGCCGGTCCAGCCCAACCGGACGCCGCGCTTGGCCATGCTTTTGAGATCAAGCATATCAACGCCGACGCCATACTTTGAGATTACCTTCAGGGCGGGCAGGGCATCCAAAATCGTGCCGTCAATTTTTTCCAAGGCGGTGATCACCTTGTCTGCACCTGCGAGAAATTCAACCAACGCATTGCCATTTAGCGACAGGCCATCGTCGTTGAACCTCACCATTGGGTATTGCGCTTCGAGTTCGGCGCGCAACACCGGATGGCGGGAAAACGATCGCGACGTGACACAAACGGATGTTTGAGCCGTCAACTCAAGCGCGCCCCGAGGCCAGATAATCGCCGCAAAAATTCACAAAGGAGGTGTCATTAGCATAGACGCCCTTTTCAATGATGCCGTCGCGGTTCGGCAGGATAAGTGTCAGTTGACCGCTGCCGATGTTTTTCTTATCGCGTGATATGGCGGCGATAAATGTGTCGGTTGGGATCGGCGTCTGTTCAAAGCCGCGGAAATTGGCGGCCAACACGGGGCGCATGCGCTGGCGGTGAGCATCCGTACCGGCGCCAAAATGGACCGCCGCGGCGTTCGCCATATCCATGCCGATGGTCACGGCGATGCCGTGCGGAATTTGAAACGCCGTCGCTGCTTCGATGGCGTGGCCGAAGCTGTGCCCGTAGTTGAAGATGTTGCGTGGACCGCGGTCAAATTCATCTGTTTCAATGTAGGCCTTCTTCACCTGAAGCGCCCTGCGCAGGCGCTTCCCCATCAGCGCCGGGTCCGATTGCAGACGGTCGAAATCAGACGCCATGTTGTCAAACGATGCCGGACTATCAATGGCGTGCACTTTCAGCATCTCACCAATGCCTGAGCGGACATCGCGTTCGTCCAGGGTTTCGAGAAAACGAGACGAAATGACTATTTCCCGGGGCGGCGTAAAGGTGCCGAGGATATTTTTGGTGCCACCGGAATTGATCGAGCTTTTTGAGCCGATGCAGGAATCGGCCTGTGCCAGCAGCGTCGTCGGCAGGAACCGCCATTCGATACCGCGTAATAACGTGGCGGACAGAAAGCACGTGATATCCTGAATGATGCCGCCGCCGATGGCCATCAAGGTGTGATCGCGGCGTATCCCGTGGTCCACCAGGTGCGTCACATAGGCAGGAAAACATTCGAGAGATTTATTGTCCTCATGGGCCTTGATACGCAGAACCGATGCCGACGCCAGAACGTTATCAAGGTCCGACGCATAAATTTCGGCGACGTAATCATCGATGATGAAGTGAGTATCGGCGGGCGGATCGGCATTCAGTTGTTCCAGGACCTGATCATCGAAATCGACCAAGTAGGACCCCGTATGTGAGGCGATGGTCAATTGCTCAAACACGCGTGAAACCCCCGTCGATGGCAAGGTTCTGCCCGCTGATGAAGGTGTTTTGAGGCCCCGCCAGCCAAGTGACGAAGGCCGCGACCTCTTCGGGTTCACCCAGCCGTCCGACCGGCACCTGCTTGGTCAGCTCCCGAATGCCGTCTTCGCCCAGAACGCGGCGGGTCAAATCGGTGGCGATGAAACCAGGCGCCACGCAGTTGGCGAGGATACCGTCGCCCGCGACTTCGGCGGCCAACGCGGCGGTCAGGCCATCCAGGGCGAATTTGCTGGCCGCGTAAGGCCCGCGATCCTCTTTCGCGATGATCCCCCAGATAGAGCTGATGTTGATAATGCGGCCCCAGGCAGCCTTCTTCATGAACGGGATGACGGCCCGGCACAGCAACATGGGTGCAGTAACGTTGACCTGCTGGACTTTCATGAAGTCGTCCACCGCGATGTCCGCGAAGGGGCTGTTGATGTTGATGCCGGCGTTGTTGATCAGAATGTGGAAACCCATGCCAGCGACATCCGTGGCGAACGATCGGGTCGCCGGGAGGTCAGAGAAGTCAGCGCTGAGATAACTGCAGCCGTCGGGCCCGCAGCCATCGGGCTGCGTACCGGTGATGGTCACCTCCGCGCCCTGATCGCGCAAGTGTTCGGCGATGGAAAAACCAATGCCACGGGTTCCGCCGGTCACCAGGGCTTTCTTTCCGTTCATGGACGCGGCACCTTTCTCAAATTACGGGCTTTTCCTGGCCACGATATTCCACGCGAACCCGACCAGCTTGCCAAGCATCAACTCAATGGGCGTCTCGACAAAAAAAGGCCGGCCATAGACCAAGACGCCGCCCGGATGCGGCGCGCGCCGCAGAACCTTGAACAAGGCCTCGCGCACCAGATTGAGGCGCGGGATGCAGAAGTTATCAAACTGGAAACTGTCGTTCCTGAGGCTCAGAATGTCGAACCGGGCAAAGGCACGTCTCATTTGGCTTCGGGAATAGACCCGGGTGAGCGGATTTACCGTATCACCGAACTTCGGTCTTCCTTCAGTCAATCTGCCGATCCACTGCGCTTCCGACCAGCGAAAGATCTCACCGGTGACTATGGCTCTCGGCACAATATTCAGCCAATAGGTTGCGGAATGGCGGGCGTACAACATGATGACCGCCGTGCCGCCGGGTTTGAGGACGCGGTACACTTCCGCAATGCACCGGTCCGTGTCCTCCGAATGGTGCAGG
>CAZQPC010000369.1:0-5066 GCA_964595005.1 uncultured Magnetovibrio sp. | reverse complement strand
GACGCTTACGATGCTGCATCCATACGCACAGCAACAATAATCCAACGACGATTCCAACTGTTCGTTTTTTTATCGATAAGGACAACCTTTTCGAGGGAATTCTCAAGGCCGCCTCGAAGGTGCTCAGCACGCAATTTTTGGCTTTCGATTAAATATTTAGTAGTTTTGTTTCCAATTCCGGGAACAGCGTATGGGGCATCTGGAGAGGGTTTCGTGACAGTCTCGCCGCGCATGCCCGCCAAGATACGTGGGATAAAACCGACCCTGACAGTTTCTTCAGTTTGTTCCGCCTGAATCAGCTGGTAAAGGAGTGTGTCGAAGACCAGCTTCGCCTCCTCGCGCGACAACTCTCGCTTTGCGACGGCGTGAGGATGCGGCATTCTCACTAATATTGAATTATTGGATGCATCAGACATAACGTCCTCTTCATTCTCTCGGCAGATTCTACCTGAATGTGGCACTAGTTTGAAAATCGAATCAAAAGATGATCATAATTTGATAGCAAATTTCGAAGGTTAATATTGTCGAGAGTTGGTGGTAATCCAAACAACAGCGACAGGTTGAGGCTGTCGAAAAGCCCGTTTCGGAGATCGATTTGGATGTCCGTTCTTGGCTACACTCGGACCTCACCCTGGCCGACAATCCACGTCCGAATCTGTCCGGGTAACGGACATGAATCAAGTTGATGAATATCGCCGGCGTGAAGGATATGCGAAGGCGGCCTGATGACCCGTGTCCCGGCAACGGGGCAAACGCATGGTGCTTTCTAATGCCGGCCGGCAGGGTTAGCGTGCCGCCATGGATTTGGACATTTATTTCGCCTTCGTGCTGGCGACCACGTTGCTGATCCTCATGCCGGGGCCTATCGTGACCTTGGTGATCGCCAACAGCCTGACCCACGGCACCCGCACCGGCATCGCCACGTCGCTGGGCTCCACCTTGGGCTCGGCGGTATTGCTGGCGGTCGGCGGGTTCGGCATGGCCTGGGTGTTGGGGCTTTTGGCCGACTGGCTCATGTGGCTGCGTTGGATCGGTGCCGCATACCTGATCTATCTGGGCATCCGCCAGTGGCGCGCGCCGGTGATCGGCCTGGAGGATACGAAGGCCGATCGTGGCCCGCCGAAGACGGTTTTTTTGCACGGTTTCGTGGTCGCCGTGACCAACCCGAAGACGATCTTTTTCTACGCCGCGTTCTTTCCCCAGTTTATCGACCCGGCCGGCGCCTTGGGCCGGCAATTGCTGATCATGAGCGCCACCTTCCTGGTGCTGGCGTTGATTTTGGACGGCAGCTACGCCCTGCTGGCCGGCCGCTTGCGGCCCTGGCTGACCGGTCGGAAGCGCGGCCGCATCCGCAACCGGATCACCGCCACGCTGTTGATGGTTACCGGCGCCGGGCTGGCGTTGGCACGCAAGAACTAGCAGGCCTTCAGCCACTCAACCATCATCGCCGCCAGCTTTTCCGGTTGTTCCAGCGGCGTCATGTGTCCGCAGTTCTCCAAAACCTCCAGCCGCGCGCCGGCAATGCCGGCCGCTAGCTTTTCCGAATCGACCACCCGGCGAAGTTTGTCGTTTTCACTGCCGACAACCAGCGTCGGGCAGCGAATTTCCGCCAACCGGGCGTGTCCGTCCTCGCGCACCAGGCTCATCTGGCGGTGGAACACGCCGCCGCCCAGGCGCCGGGCCATGGCCTGGATGTGATCGACCAAGTGGGCGTCCGTCTGCCGGTCGGGATGCAGGGCCTCGCGGATCGACGCCGGCGCGAGGCCTGTAAACGGCCGGCCGTGCAAAATCCTGAGGACACGCTGGTTGCGCTGGCGGACCTTTTCCGTGGTCCCCAGTGCCGACGTGTTCATGAGCGCCAGATGGGTGATCCGCCCGGGCGCCGTCATGGCCACCTCGCGGGCGATGTAGCCGCCCATGGAAAATCCGGCGACGGCGAACGTGGCCGGCGCCTCGGCCAGCACCCGGGCCGCCATGCCGGCGATGCTGTCGTCTGCGAACAGGTTGCCGTGGTGCAGGGTTGCCGTCTTGGAAAGTGCCGGCGTGACGAAATCCCACAGCGCCGCGTCGCACATGAGGCCGGGCAGCAAGACCAGATGCGGCTTGGTGCTCATGCGGCCGCGTCCGGCTCATCGATGGCCGCCGCCACCTCGCCGATGACGCCGCGCAGCCAGCGGTGCGCGGGATTGGCATTGTGGCGTTTGTGCCAATAGAGCGACCAGTGGAAGTTCGCGCCGTCGAAGGGTGCGTCGACGAATTCCAGCCCGTGGCTGTCCTTGAAATGCCCGGCGTGGCGCTCCGTCATAACGGCGATCAGATCGGTCTTGCCGATGATCGCCGGCACCGGCAGCCAATGGGGCACCGTGAGGCCGATTTGGCGCTCAATCCCCAGGTCGGCCAGCTGCTTGTCGACGAACCGGTCGTCGAGGGGGTTCTGGGCGACCCGGACGTGTTTCAGGGCCAGGAAGGTTTGAAGCGTCACCTGGCCATCGACGTGTGGATGGCCCTTGCGGTGGACGCAGACCATGCGGCCGCCGAACAGGCGTTGTTCGACGATCGCGGCGGGGGTGATCAACTGCGTGCTGATGGCCAGATCCAGGGAATCGTTGACCAGGGCATCGACCGTATCGGACGGCGACAGGTGCTGGACCTCCATGGCCATGCCGGGCGCGGCGTGCTCCACCCGTCCGGCCAGGGCCGGCATGATCAGCAGTAAAAGCAGGTCCGACAGGCGCAACTGGAACCGCGCCGCCGAGGTCGACGGATCGAAGGTCCCGTCGTCCTCCATCAGGCGCCCGACCTCACGCAGGATCGGGGTGATCCGTTCGGCCAGGTCCAGGGCCCGCGCCGTCGGTTCCATGGTGTTGCCGTTGCGCACCAACAGATCGTCGTCGAACAGGTGTCTGAGCCGGCTCAGGGCACTGGACGCCGCCGGCTGTGACAGGCCGACCCGGTCCGCGGCGCGCGACACATGGCGCTCATGCATGAGGGCGTCGAAAATCACCAACAGGTTCATGTCGATGGTGCGGAGGTTCATTTGTGGTTGCCTCCCCAATCTAAGCCAATTTCTTCCTCCCCCTTGATGGGGGAGGATCGAGGTGGGGGTGCGAACCCGTGAGGGTGTAAAGATGCTTTTTCGCGCAAGACCGCGCTTTCGACCCCCCACCCCAACCCTCCCCCGCAAGGCGGGAGGTAGTGATGTGTTCGACGAGACCGCGCGGCAAAAAAAATCTAAACAACGCCATCCGCTTTCAATTTGCTGATCTCATCGGCCGAATAGCCGGCCGCCGCCAGCACCTCGCCGCCATGTTCGCCAAGCCTCGGCGGCGGTGTCGGGTCGGCCAGGTTGGTGTCCGTGAACTGGATCGGATTGCCGATGGTGCGCACCGTGCCGGCGGTGGCGTGCTCCATTTCCCAAATCTGGCCGCGCGCCTTCAGGGTCTCGCTTTCGCAAATCTCCGCGACCGTGGCGATGGCCCCGCAGGGCACCCCGGCGGCGTCCAGGATCTCGATCCATTGGGCCCGGGTCTTTTGCTTCAGGACCGCTTCGATCAACGGCATCAGTTCGTCGCGGTTGCGCACCCGGTCCGGCCCCAACGCAAATTTCGGGTGCTCCTTCCAGTCCGGCTTTTCCGCCGCGTCACAGAATTTGGCCCACAGGGAATCGTTGGCGACGCCCAGGTTGAGCCAGCCGTCGCCGGCCTGGATGGTCTCATAGGGCACGATCGAGGGGTGCGCGTTGCCGCGGCGCGTCGGCGCCACCCCGGTGGCGTAGTAGTTGCCGCCCTGGTAGGCCAGCATGGAGGCCAGGGCTTCCAGCATGGAAACCTTGACGTGCTGGCCGCGGCCCGAGGCGTGGCGATGGTTCAGCGCCGCCAGGATGCCCTGGCTGAGCATCATCCCAGACACCATGTCGGCGATCGACGTGCCCATCTTGGTCGGCGGGCCGTCGGCTTCGCCGGTGATGTCCATCATCCCCGATTCGCCCTGGATGATCAGGTCGTAGCCCGGCCGGTTGGCGTCGGGCCCCGTATCGCCGAAGCCGGAAATGGAGCCGTAGACGATGCCCGGGTTGCGCGCCGCCACGTCTTCGTAGCCAAAGCCCAGGCGGGCCGCCGCGCCGGGTCGGAAGTTCTCAACAAACACATCGGCGCTGTCTACAAGCCGCCAGAGTATCTCCTTCGCCGCGTCCTGTTTCATGTCCAGGGTCAGGCTTAACTTGTTCCTGTTGATGGTCAGAAAATAGGCCGATTCCTCGCCCTGGTAGGGCGGCGCGAAGGCACGGGTGTCGTCACCGCCGGCCGGGTGTTCGACCTTGATGATCTCGGCGCCCATGTCGCCCAGCATCATGGTGCAGAAGGGTCCCGACAGAACCCGGCTGAGATCGACGACACGCAGACCGGCGAGCGGTCCCGTATTGGTGGGCTCAGGTGAGGGCATCGGCAAGCTCCTTGAAGTTTTCAACAATGATATCGGGCTGCTGCGGTTCGTGGCCGAAGGGCCGCTTGCGCCGGTCGATGAAGGCGCTGCGCATGCCGAAGGATTTCGCGCCGATGCAATCGAAGGCGTGGTTGGCGACGAACAGGATCGAGGTTCGTTCCTGGCGCAGAATTTCCTCGGCCTTGGCGTAGGTCTTCCAGTGCGGTTTGAAGTAGCCGGCTTCTTCGACCGAAATGGTTTCGTCGAAGGGGAAGCCGATGTGCGGTTTCGCCGCGTCCAGCATGTCCCTGTCGCCGTTCGACAGGATCGCCAGCCGGTATCCGGCATCGCGCAGCCGGTGCAGGGCCGCAAGGACATCGGGGAACGGTTTCAAAGTTTCGATCTGCGACACCAGCCAGGCGGCATCGCCGGCAGAATACGAAATGCCGGCCCGGTCCATGACGTGGGAAACGGCGCGCCGGCCAATTTCCCGGTAGGGCGTATGGCCCCGGTCACACAGCGCGTCGATCATGGAATTTTCAAAATGCGTGCGCCGCCACCAGGTGACGAAGCGATGCGCCTCGCCGTCCCAGCCCTTGTCCTTGAGGAAGGATGTCACTTTCTCCGTCAGATCTTTTTGCATGTCG
>CAZQPC010000368.1:0-5075 GCA_964595005.1 uncultured Magnetovibrio sp. | reverse complement strand
CTCAGAGAATAAAGCATCTTATGATTTTAATGAACCGTTTTTCTGGTCCAGGTGATTAGTAGCTGCACAAGCTCTTGCGGCGACAGGGTTATCGCAAAACCTTCGTATTTCTTCTTGCTTCGATAGTAACGATAGTCGGTATCGGTCGAAATAAACGCGGATCCGCCTGGCTGAACGACACGCCGAAATTCACACAACAGGTCTTTGGCCTGGAAGATGGGGAGGTATTTCAACATTTGAAAACAAACGACTACGTCGAAGAAGGCGCCGCAAAACGGTAGGCCATCGCGGGTATCGTGATGCACGAACGCAGCCGGGGAAAAGTTGCCCGCAGCGCCTGACTCGATGTCCGTCGTCGCCGTTACAGCTTTCTTCAAAACGCTTTCCCGCACGTCGACGCCCCAGTAAAAAATGCGTTTTGCCTCATTCGGAGAAGCGTTTCCTTCGATAAATCGTCGGAGGTATCCGCTCGCGCAGCCGACATCCAACAAGCGAACTTCGGTTGTCGGCAGCTCGAAGATTCGCTCGATCAGCTTTAAGTTCTTGAACAGATAGTGCCAGGCCCTGCGGCGAGAGACATATTTGTCTCCATCCCAGTATTTTCGGAAACTACCGAAGCTGAGGTCCCTAAAATAGTTATCCCAAGAGATTGTATCGAACGAATCTGAGGGCCCGATGTCGCGGGCTTCTCCTCGCGCCATAAGGCAGTTGCCGTGCTGGACCACCTTCGTCATTTGTTCGCTGAACGCGGCGTAGAGCTTCTCTAGATCGATGGGCTTCATCTGTGTTTCTCGATCATCTCGTTGCTTCACTCGGGAGGAATGTCGAGAAGCTCGTTCAAGGTTGGAGCTTTCGAGATCGATGATGATCATTCGGTCTGTTCGGTGGCTGGTCATGTCGAAGTGTCGGGCGGGTTACGAATTATCGTGACTGCGGTCTGTTGGGCGGCCCAGCCGGCGCTTCTTCAGAGTTTCGCGAAAAACGGCTTCGGCCAAC
The DNA here is from genome assembly GCA_964595005.1 of uncultured Magnetovibrio sp. GTDB lineage: Bacteria > Pseudomonadota > Alphaproteobacteria > Rhodospirillales > Casp-alpha2 > UBA3470. Next base: position 4,079 of record CAZQPC010000368.1, on the reverse strand, counting down.
ACAAGAAGACAGATGAGCAGGAGCAAAAAACCCGCGGCCGTCGGATCGATCAAAGCGCGGTGCAGGAGTAAAAAGAGCGCGAGAACGCCTGATAGGATCGCCAGCGTCAGACGCAGGTCGGCGACAAACATCTTAAAAAGCTCTTTGAGTACATCGCCAATGATTGTCATGCCGGGGCCTTCTCAAAGGTGCTTTTGGCGAGCCGGGCAACGGCGGTTCCGACGAACAGAAAAATCAACGCCAACAGTAGTAAGAATAAGTCCGCTCCCGGCCACTCAATCCCCATTCCTTCGCCGGTCCAGAACACGCCAAAAGCCGAAAGCATGACGCCTACGCCGAACTTCAGCGTATTCTCCGGTATTTGCGCGAGAGGCTTGTGAACCACCACACCGACGATCAGCACCAGCGCACACGCCGCAATTGCGCCAAGGGAGGCTTCCCACAACAATCCCTTGCCGGCGCCGATAGCGACAACAATGAAGGCGACCTCAAGCCCCTCTAGCAGCACGGCTTTGAAAGCCGCGATTGCGGCGATCCATTGCAGCGTTTTGGGGGCGCCCACCTGCGTCTCGAGTTCGCTGGTTTCCTCGGCGAACGCTTCGATTTCATCGTGCATCGGTAGCACGCCCGCCGACCGCAGAATGGCTTTTCTGAGCCAGCCCATGCCGAAAAGCAGCAAGAGCACGCCGACGACGAGCTGCAACACATGGATTGGAATGTATTGCAGTGCCGGTCCCAGGATTAGCACGATCAGGGCCAGGACGAGCAACGCGGCGGCTGTACCCGCAATCGCGGGACGCCATCCGCGCGTGGTGCCGACGGCGAGCACAATGGTGAAGGCTTCAACGACCTCAACGATCGACGCCACGAACGCCGCCGATACGGCAGGAAAGATTACGGTCCAGAAATCCGGTGGCATTCGCAGCGCCCCTGAAAGTTCGTAATCACGACATTGATGTAGTATTCAATACATCTTGTGAGTCGTAATTACAACATCTATGTTGCAGGTATGAGCAAAAATACCTTCAGTGATCGGGTCTCTAATCTCGCAGGCAGTCCCACGCCCGCAGACCGGCGAGTGATCGAATACCTGGTCCGCAATCGGGAGACGGCGCTTTTCGCAACGGCAATCGACATCGCGCAAGCCTCCGCCACCAGCGACGCCACAGTCATCCGCACCGTTCGAAAATTGGGGTACGACGGGCTGGATGCGCTTCGCCAAGCACTTGCGGAGGACTTGCGGCGCGAATTGACACTATCGCAACGAATGTCGAATGAACTCGAAAGAGCCGGCGACAAAAAGCATTCACTGCTCTCGATCGCTACCAAAACCCTTAGAACCTCGCTCGATACGATCGATCTGATAAGCAACGCCGACATCGGTTTCGTCACCCGAACGCTCGCCGTCGCTCGCCGTCTCCATATCTTCGGGATTGGGCCCTCCGGGTACATCGCGGGCTATTTCGCCACGCAGCTCGTTCGCCTCGGATTTGAAGCGCGTGCTTTGATAAAAACCGGGGTTCAATGCGCTGACGATCTCGTCGGCGTAAGGGCTGGAGACGCCGTGATTGCGCTCTCCTACGACCGGCCCTACCCCGAAGTTACCGCTCTTTTCGACCGGGTTCAGGCACTCGACCTGGCATCCGTACTTATCACCTCAACCGGCCCCCGGCTGCCCGATACCCGGGCGAGCCTGACGCTACGGGTGCCGCGCGGGCGAACGGACGGTTTTGGACTGCATGCCGGGACACTCGCTTTGTTGGAGGGTTTACTAATTGCCTGCGCGGCGGAAACGCCGGAATTCGTAAGCCAGTCCCTGGACGAACTCAATGAGGCGCGTCGAAAATTGTCCGGCGACGGCATGGAAATGTGATAGCTTTTTGCTAAAATATTCTTGCCCTGACTTCGATGCGATTTTAGAGAATCGTTTTACTTACGCATGAGATCGCTGCCGGCACCTAGCGGCGGTTCAGTGACCTTGGGTTAAATGTCCGGAGTCTGATCGCCAAGCAGAAGCCCGAAAGCGCAGGCCACGAAGACCGAATTGGGTCACCTCCGGTCCATCAGGTGCAGAGCTATTGATGTCCGGATTATGATCGGAAAGCCGACATTCCTCGAAGATTGATGGTTATACCGCTCCTGGCCGAGGCTGTTGAAGAAGTCGGATGACCGCAGAGATTTGAAGCCTTGTTAGAAAAAGGCGGGGCTTTTGTATCCGCTTCGGTGCGATACCGAGGCGGTTTTCAATTTCCTGGGTTATATCGTTGCGGTTTTGGGCATCGATTAGGCGAACATCGGCGGTGGCGGCGGTCTTGTCGTGTGGTTGGCGAGCCGTTTGAGGTTTTGGACGATGGCGCTCAGCACGAACTCGTCGGTGGCGCCTGAGAGGCCGCGCAATCGCAGGCGGGTCATCGAGAAGATGTTCTTGGCTTCGCCGAACAGCCGTTCGATCTTCTTACGCTCGCTGCAAGACTGCGCGTACGCCTCGGTTTCCATCAGGGCCTGGGTATGGTCCCGGGCGTCCTGGTTGACGTCGCGCGATAGCCGGCGTTCGCGGCCCGTGGTGCATCCGGGCTTCAGCGGGCATTGGCCGCAGTCGCTGCGCCTGGCGATATATTTGAGCGTCGTGCCGTCATGCACCGTGCCCGACGTTTTCAGTTGCTTGCCGCCCGGGCATATATAGAGATCACGCTCCCTATCGTAATTAAAATCGTCACGGATGAACTTGCCGTCCGCCGCCATTTGGGTTCGATCCCACACGGGCACATGCGGATCGATCTTGCGCTCGACCAGCCAGCCCAGCATCTCGCCGGTGCCGTAGGCGACATCGCCGGCGATGTGATCAGGCTTCAGGCCAAAGCGGTCTTCGGTCCGCTCGATCATCGTCTCGGTCGCGTCCACTTCCTTGGAGATGCGCGTCGGTGTCGCCTCGACATCAACAATGACGGCGTTCTCCATGTCGATCAGGTAGTTCAAGCTGTATCCGAACATCACCTTGTGGCGCCCGCGCGTCGTCCAGGCCGCCGCCGGATCGACAGGCGACATGGCCTTGGGGCCTTGTTTGGGATTGATCGGCGGATTGTCACTCTCCAGCGCACTCAGATATTCCTGAACCGGACGGCTGGAGCGCTGCTCTTCCGTCCACTCAACCTCGCCTCCCTTGACCCGCTGGAAGCGGCTAGCGTCGGCTTCGATGACGCTGGCATCGACGGCAAAACCCTCACCGCCGACAAGGACTGCTATCATGCAGCCGCAGACAACGTCCTCGAAGACCTTGCGCAGGATGTCGCTGTCACGGAAGCGTCCGTGGCGGTTCACCGAGAACGTCGAATGATGGGGAACACGGTCCTCCAGACCCAGGCCGCAAAACCAGCGATACGCCAGGTTCATCTTCACGTCATCGCAAAGCCGGCGTTCGGAACGGGTCGAATAGCAATACCCGATCACCAGCATGCGGATCATCAGTTCGGGGCAGGCCGAAGGGCAGCCGAGATGGCTATAATGGGGCTTCATCTCACCGCGCAACCAACTCAGGTCCAATACCGCGTCAATCCGCCGCAGCAGATGATCGGCCGGCACCATGTCATCGAGATCGAATTCATAAAAAAGCCGGTCTTGAAGACCAACGGCCTCACCCATCATCGCCCAAATCCCCTCATTCCTGACGAAACGAGAGAATCACGGCGAACCGTGCAAATCAAAGGACTTCTTCAACAGTCTCGGCTATGAAGAGACCTTCCGCCCCCAACCGAAAAATGTCTGGTTCGGAGCGCTAAACAGACCATCCCTCCGTCATTCCCGCGTGCGCGGGATTGACAGCGGTGGCGGCTCATCCCCTGGCCAATACTCGACGCCGTTGGCGGATTAAACCTTCAACCATTACAATGCGCTGAACCGCTCCCTAATGGACACCGAACGTCATACGAAGATTGACCCCGAATAATGGCCATGCGTGCGATCCGCGCAACGAACTGTGTAAACGGCGTGCTCGATATTCTGTAGCCGCCAAAGCAGATTGGTCCCATGCTTTACCAGAAAACCGGCCCTTTTCGTGGGGCCGATTTATGCATAGGGTGCCG
>CAZQPC010000367.1:0-5075 GCA_964595005.1 uncultured Magnetovibrio sp. | reverse complement strand
TTTCCGTGGATACGGCGTTTGGGGATCGCCAGGCAACCGATGCCGCTTTTGCCGCCGCCGATCACGTCGTCCGCGTCGCCTACCATGTGGGTCGAGTCACCGGGGTGCCCTTGGAGCCGCGCGCCGCGCTTGGTATTTGCGACAAGCAAACGGGGGACCTGACCTTGTTTGCTGGCAGCGGCGGGGCATTTCGGCAACGCCGTGAAATCGCCGAGGTGCTGGATGTTGAACCCGAGGTCCTGCGAGTCGTGTCGCGGGACGTGGGCGGCAACTTCGGCACCCGCAACCGGGTTTACGTGGAATTTCCCCTGGTCCTGTGGGCAGCCCGTAAACTGGGCCGGCCGGTCAAATTCACCTGCCAGCGCGGCGAAGCTTTCATCACCGACTACCAGGGCCGCGATCTGGTGACAACGGTGGAATTAGCCCTGCATGCGAACGGCCGATTTTTGGCCCTGCGCGCCGACAACATCAGCAATGTGGGATCGCGTATCGTGTCCCTGTCGCCGCTGGGCAAGGGGTCCGCCTTGATCACCGGCTCCTACGATATCCCGTGCGCCCACATGCGGGCCCGGGCGGTGTTCACCAATACGGCACCAACCCAGGCCTATCGCAGCTCTGGCCGCCCGGAAGTGACCTTTGCCATCGAGCGGCTGATCGACAAGGCGGCTTTTGAGCTGGGCTTCGACCGGGTCGAATTGAGACGCCGCAATCTGGTGGCGGCCAAGGCCATGCCCTACCGCAACGCCATCGGCGCCCTTTATGACAGCGGCGACTACGAACGCAGCATGGATCTGGTCATGGAAATGGCCGATTGGGACGGTTTCGCCGGGCGTCGGCAGGCCGCCGAGGCCCACGGCAAAATGTTGGGCCGTGGCATCGCCAATTATGTCGAATCGTCAACCGGCAGCCCCCGCGAACGGGCCCAAATTACCGTCGATCCCGGCGGCACCGTTGACGTCATCATTGGCACCCAGCCGAGCGGCCAGGGCCATGAGACCAGTTTTGCGCAGGTGGCGGCGGATTATCTGGGGATTTTAGTCGATCAGGTGACCATCCGCTACGGCGATACGGCCTTCGTCACCGCCGGCGGCGGCTCTCATTCGGGGCGGTCCATGCGCATGGCCGGTACGGTGATCCAGATGGCGGCGCAAACCCTGGTCGGCAAAGCCCGGAAAATCGCGGCAGCGGCCATGGACGTCCCAGCCGATGATATTCGCTTTGACGACGGCCATTTCCGTCTCGGTGAAACGAACCAGATCATGGACCTGTTCGAGGTCGCCCGGGCCGCCGTCCCGGACGGCGGTCTGTCGCATGTCCAGGACAACCAAATGCACACCCAGGTGTTCCCCAACGGATGCCATATTTGCGAGATCGAAGTGGATCCGCACACGGGCACCCCGACAATCACCCGATATGCCGCCGTGGACGATGTCGGGCGCGCCATCAATCCGTTGATCGTTGATGGCCAAACCCACGGGGGCATCGTCCAAGGCGCCGGCCAGGCCCTGTGGGAACAATGCTATATGGAACCGGAGACGGGCCAGCCCTTGTCCGGGTCGCTGATGGACTACGGATTACCGCGGGCAGATCATTTCCCTGCCTTCAAGACACGGCTCAACGAGGTCCCGTCGCCAACCAATCCGCTGGGTGTCAAAGCCGGCGGTGAAGGCGGTACCACGCCGGCACTGGCGGTCATTGTCAACGCGCTCATCGACGCCCTGCGCCCGCTGGGGGTCACGGAGCTGGCCATGCCGGCCACCCCTTTCGCCATCTGGCAGGCTATTCAAAAGGCAAAACTGACATGACCATCCCACTCCATCTGATCGCCTTTCCCGGCGCACCAAACCTGCCCATTATCGCCGGAATGGAGCTTGGGTATTTCGAAGACGCCGGGGTCCGCGTCGATTTGACGACAACACCCACATCGTCCTTTCAGATGGAAAAACTGGCGGCTGGCGAATTCGACATGGCGGCAACCGCCATCGATAACGTCGTCGCCTACCGCGAAGGCCAGGGCGCCGTGGCCGTCGACAATGCCCACGAACTGTTCGTGTTCATGGGTGCGACGAACATTGAATTAAGCTTCGTGGTGGCGCCCGACATTGAGACCTACGGCGACCTCAAGGGCCGAACCCTGGCCCTGGATGCCTTGTCCACGGGGTTTGCCTTCGTGTTGTATCAAATGCTCGAGAACGCCGGCCTTGAACCCGATGATTACGAAATGATCCCGGTCGGCGCCACGCCGGACCGGTGGGCCTCCGTACGCGACGGCACCCACGCCGGCACCCTGACCATTGAGCCGTTTACCGCCATGGCCCGAGGCGCCGGATTTCGGGTTTTGGAGACCAGCCGCGAGACTTTTGACCACTACCAGGGCGGCATCTTCGCGGCCAGGCGTGATTGGGCCGCCGCCAACCATATGGCGCTGGTCGGCTTCATTGGCGGATATCTGAAAGGCCTGAACTGGGTTCGCCATCCGGAAAACCGCGCCGCCGCGTCAGATATCCTGGCCCGCAACATGCCCGCCATCGCGTCGTCGGCCATCGCCGGGGTTTTGGAGAACGTTCTCTCACCAGCATGCGGCCTGACCCCGTTGGCAACCCTCGACATGGATGGCATCCGCACCGTCCTGGATCTGCGAAGCCGTTTCGGCCCGCCCGGCACGAGGCTTTCGGGCCCGGCCACCTACATGGATTTAAGCTTTTACCAGCGCGCGCTTGCCGCTCAATAAAATGACCGCGGCGCCTCGTCTGAATTAACGAACGTCAAGGCCTTGAAGCTGGTTTCACGGGACAATGTCGCCATGGCAACCTGCGGAAGGAGGGCGATATGTACAACAAGATCACCGTCGCGACCGACGGTTCCTCAATGGGTGGAAAGGCGGTCATCGTGGCCGCTCAATTGGCCAAAATGTGTGACGCGGACTTAACCATCGCGCACGTGCTGATGCACGGTGAGCCCCCGGAATCCTTGGTTCGCATGGCCGAAGTCGAACATCTGGTAACCGATCATCCGCAGATCCAGACGGCCCTGGACAATATCCCTGGTCAGATGGCCGCCGCGACGGCCGACACCAAGCACCACCGACTTGATGACGCGGTCATCGGCGTGATGGGCGATGCTGTCGTGGACCGTGCCAAGGCGGCCGCGGTGGCCACCGGTGCGACAACGGTGAACACGGAAGTGCTCACCGGGGACACCGCGGATCAAATCATCGATGCCGTAAATCGCCACAATTCGGATCTCGTCGTTGTCGGCACGCGCGGTCTGGGGCCCTTGAAGGGGTTATTGATGGGCAGTGTCTCACAAAAAATCAGCCAGCTCGCCAACTGCGCCTGCCTGGTCATCAAGTAGCGCTCGGCGCCGAACCGGGCGCCCAGTCGTCGGCGATCTTTCGGGACAGGCTTTACGCGGCCGCCGAAGCGCTTTATCTCTGGGTGTTTCCCGACGATCACATAACCCGGATCCCATCGCCATGCAGAACATCCGTGTACGCGGCGCCCGCGAGCACAATCTGAAGAACATCGACGTGGAAATTCCGCGCGACAGCCTGTCCGTGATTACCGGTCTTTCCGGGTCGGGAAAATCGTCGCTGGCCTTTGACACGATCTACGCGGAAGGCCAGCGGCGGTATGTGGAAAGCCTATCGGCTTACGCGCGCCAGTTCCTGGAATTGATGCAGAAACCGGATGTCGACGCCATTGAAGGCCTGAGCCCGGCGATCTCCATTGAACAGAAGACGACGTCGCGCAACCCGCGCTCCACCGTCGGCACGGTGACGGAAATCTACGATTACATGCGGCTTTTGTTCGCCCGCACCGGCATCCCCTACTCGCCGGCCACCGGCCTGCCCATCGAAGCACAGACGGTCAGCCAGATGGTCGACCGGGTCATGGCCATGGCCGAAGGCACGCGGCTGTTCCTTTTGGCCCCCATCGCGCGCGGCAAGAAGGGCGAGTTCAAAAAGGAAATCCAGAACTTGGCGAAGCGCGGCTTCCAGCGCCTGCGCATCGACGGCGAGATGGTCGATATCGACGACGCCCCGGAACTGGACAAGAAGTTCAAGCACGACATCGAAGTGGTGGTCGACCGCATTGTTGTCCGCGACGGCATCAAGACGCGCCTCGCCGACAGTTTCGAGACCGCCCTCAATCTGGCCGACGGCCTGGCCTATGTGGATGATGCCGATGCCCCGCCGCCGCCGAAACCGACCAAGAAAGGCGGTATCAAGGACCACGTGCCGGAAGGCCGCACCGTGTTCTCGGCGAAGTTCGCCTGCCCCGTCTCCGGCTTCACCATTGATGAGATCGAACCGCGCTTGTTTTCCTTCAACAACCCCTTCGGCGCCTGCCCGGCCTGCGACGGCCTGGGCACTGAAATGTATTTCGACCCGGAACTGGTGGTGCCCGACGAGGCCCTGTCCCTGAACCAGGGCGCCCTGTCACCCTGGGCCAATTCGTCATCGAAGTATTACGGCCAAACCTTGCAGGGCCTGGCCGACCATTTTGACTTCACCCTGACCGAGCCCTGGCACAAGCTGGCAAAGAAAATCCGCGAGATCGTGCTGTTTGGATCGGGCCGCGAGGACGTGCGCATGTCCTACCACGACGGCAACCGAAGCTATGAGATCACCAAACCCTTCGAAGGTGTAATTCCCAATATGGAACGGCGCTGGCGGGAGACGGATTCGTCATGGGTGCGCGATGAATTGTCGCGCTATCAAACCGTGACGACGTGTTCCACTTGTGGCGGCGCGCGGCTGAAACCGGAAGCCCGGGCGGTCAAATTGGACGGTCTGCATATCTCGGAAGTCGCCGACATGTCCATCGACCACGCCCACGCCTGGTTCGGCGCCTTGGACAAAACCATGAACGCCAAGCAACGCGAGATCGCCCGGCGCATCCTGCGCGAGATCAACGAACGCCTGGGTTTTCTGAAAAATGTCGGTCTCGATTATCTGACGCTCAGCCGGTCGTCACGGACCCTGTCCGGCGGTGAAAGCCAACGCATTCGCCTGGCCTCGCAGATCGGATCCGGCCTGACCGGCGTTCTCTATGTCCTGGATGAGCCCTCCA
>CAZQPC010000366.1:0-5099 GCA_964595005.1 uncultured Magnetovibrio sp. | reverse complement strand
TCGGTTGGCCCCTGAATGAGGCGCCGGACGACCTGGTCATGCTCAGGAAGCTGGGTTATTTGCCGAGTTATGATGTCTACAGCCTTCGTGTCTCTCTTCGCGAGCAAGGCATCGAAGTGAATTCCGTCGATGCCCTGAAGCTCTCCGATGACATGACGGAGCGGCTGACCGACTACATGAAGGATTTCACCCGGCCGCTGATCTCCCAGATTTACGGCGGCGGCGAGGTGGAGATCCAGGATTTCGGCGACGTGGTCAAACTGTTCCGTGACCCGGACGTCGGCAAGGCCCTGGAAAAGATCCGGATGATGGCCAACAAGTTGGAAATCCAGCCCGAGGAAATTCCCCGCTTCATGGAAGATTACGGCGACATCTTTCTGTCGCTTTCCTACTACCGCCAGTGTCTGGACGATATCGAGCCGATCATCACCGGCTTTTTGTTCGCCCTTGATGATCTGCGCGGCAATTTTCAGTTCAAGCATGAACTGGGCCTGATGCAGACCTGCGACATGCTGGAATCGGTGATCAACGAACGCATGGCCCAGGTCACGGGCCGGTTTGAAAATTTTGAACGCGGCACCAAGCACATGTGGGACAACATCTCCGCCGACCGTTTCCGCAAGGTCGAAAGCGTCATCTCCAGCTATCACACGACCATCGGCGGCGTGCTCTGCGCCCTGTCGGTGAAGATGGATGCCTGGCACCGGCTGTTCCCCGATCCCAACATGGGCGCGCCGGGCAAGAAGGCCGAGTTCATCATGAGCGAAATGAAGCAGGGCATGGCGCGGATTCAGAAAATCGAAGACGACGCCCCCATGCTGGCGGCGTTGGACGCCGGTTAGCGGAGGTGCGCGCCGGGCGCCACCGGATGGCCCCGCAAAAATGCATCGACATCCAGCGGACCCTTGCCCGGCCGCTGCAGACGGTCAATGGCCAGTGCGCCGTCGCCGCACGCAATGTCCAGGGGCGCGCGGATGACGGTGCCCGGCTGGCCAGCGCCTTCACTTATATGGGCCGCCAAGACCTTGATGCGCTCACCGTCCATCTCAAACCAGACGCCGGGCCAGGGATTGAGACCGCGTACCATGCGCTCGATCTGCATCGCCGGTTGGCTCCAGTCGATGCGGCCTTCTTCGCGCCTGAGTTTCGCCGCATAGGTGACGCCGGCGGCCGGCTGCGGGACGGCGCTCAGCCGCCCGGCGGCGATACCGGCCAGCGCCTCGACCATCAATCGGCCGCCCAATTCGGCAAGCGCGTCATGCAGGCCCTGGGCCGTGGTCGCCGGCGTCATGGCGACCTCGCCGGTCACATACATGGGCCCCGTGTCGAGTCCTTCGTCCATGCCCATGATGGTGACGCCCGTGTTCGCATCACCGGCCAGCAGGGCGCGCTGGATCGGCGCGGCGCCGCGCCAGCGCGGCAACAGCGAGGCATGGATATTGAAACAGCCAAGCCCGGGCGCCTCCAGGACATCCTTCGGCAGGATCAATCCGTAGGCGGCGACCACACAGGCATCGAGGCGCAAGGCCGCGAAGGCGGCCCGCGTTTCCGGGTCCTTGAAGTTCTCCGGGGTGCGGACGTCGAGCCCCCTTTGCAGGCCATAGGCGTGCACCGGACAGGGCCGTTCCTTGTGGCCGCGCCCGGCGGGACGCGGCGGCTGGGCATAGACCGCGGCGATGTCGTGACCGGCCTCGATCAAGGCGGCCAACGCCGGGACGGCAAAATCCGGACTGCCCATGAACGCCAGCCTGAGAGCGCCGTCGTTTCCCATCATCGGCTCTCAGCCGCCTGCGCGCCGGCCGCATCAAAGCCGTCCATGCCGCCGGAGCCCGGGACGCCGACCACCCATCGGGACGCCCGGCGCCGCGGCAATAACAAATAGGATCCGGCCCGGTTCACCGTCAATCCTCGGCCGCCTGTTTCTTCGTCTTCTTCAACTTGCGCAGGATCATATTGCGTTTCAGGGCCGATATGTGATCGACGAACAAAATACCCTCCAGGTGATCCATTTCGTGCTGGATACAGATTGCCAGGATGCCGTCGGCGTCCAGTTCCCGGGTCTCGTTGCTGTCATCGAGATAGCGCACCCGGATACCGTCGGGCCGCACCACCTCGGCATAGTGTTCGGGCAGCGACAGGCAGCCTTCCTCGTGGCTCATGTCGTCGGGCGAAACCTCGATGATTTCCGGATTGGCCATTTTCAGGGGCGCCGGTTCTTCGTCCTTGCCCGAACAGTCGACGACGATGACGCTGCGCTCATCACCGACCTGCGGCGCCGCCAGGCCGATGCCGTTGGCGGCGTACATGGTCTCCACCATGTCCGCCATCAGGGTGCGCACCGCGTCATCGACCGCCCGAACGGGCTTGGTCTTGATCTTCAGGCGCGCATCCGGCGCGATGATGACCGGCATCAGGGCCATGCGGTCGTTTCCTTCGTATCTCTCAGAGGCTGGAGATAAGGGTTGGCGTTGACGGCGTCAAGGGAGCGGGCTTGGCCCGACCGGGCCCGACCGAGTAGGCTCGTACATAATGGGCGCCAACGGAGCGACAACATGCAGAGTTTACTAGGCATCATCGTCATCATCACCCTGGCCTGGGCGGCGGGGCGCGCTGGCGGCGGCCGGGTGGATCGCCAGCTTTGGCACCGCCTCGGCGCCGCCCTGGTGCTGCAGTTCGCCATCGCCCTGGTGTTGCTGAAGGTGCCCGCGGCACGCGGCGTTTTTCTCGGCCTCAACGACGCCGTGCTGGCCCTGCAGCACGCGACCAAGGCCGGTACCTCGCTGGTGTTCGGCTATATGGGCGGCGGCCCGGTGCCCTTCAAGGAGCCCTATCCGGGGGCCGCGTTCATTCTGGCGACGCAAGCCCTGCCGCTGATCCTGGTGGTCAGCGCCTTGTCGGCCCTGTTGTATCACTGGCGCATCCTGCCGGCCGTTGTCAAAGGCTTCGCCTGGGTGCTGAACCGGGCCTTGGGCCTGGGCGGCCCGGCCGGGGTCGGCACGGCGGCCAACATCTTCGTCGGCATGGTCGAAGCCCCCTTGTTCATCCGTCCGTACATCGACCGCATGAGCCGCGCCGATCTGTTCGTCGTCATGACCGCCGGCATGGCGACCATCGCCGGCACCATGATGGTGGTCTACGCGACGATCCTGGGGGGCGTCATCCCGGAGGCGCTCGGCCACATCCTGACGGCCAGCCTGATCAACGCGCCAGCGGCCGTGTTGATCGCGCGCCTGATGGTGCCGCCCGGGGGGCAGGGGGCGGCGGACGAGACCGACGACGTCACCGAAGTGCTGTTGCCGCAAACCGCAACCGGCTCCATGGACGCCATCACCCAGGGCACGGTCGACGGCGTCAAACTTTTGATCAACGTCATCGCCATGCTGATCGTCATGGTGGCGCTGGTCTCGCTGGTCAACGCCCTGCTCGGCCTGTTGCCCGAGACCATGGGCGCGGCGCTGACCTTGGAGCGCATCCTGGGTTGGATCCTGGCGCCCCTGGCCTGGCTGATCGGCATCCCCTGGGAGCAGGCGGCAACGGCCGGCGGCCTGTTGGGCACGAAGATCATCCTCAACGAGTTCATCGCCTACGCCGGCATGGCCGGCATGGCCGATACCGTGCTCGACGGGCGCTCGAAGTTGATCATGACCTATGCCTTGTGCGGCTTCGCCAACTTCGGCTCGCTCGGCATCATGATCGGCGGCTTGGGCACCATGGCGCCGCACCGCCGCGCCGATATCGTCGGGCTTGGCCTCAAGTCCATTGCGGCGGGGGCGGGCGCGACCGCCTTAACCGCCGCGGTGGTGGCTCTCGTCATTTGATCCATCCGCCCGTCCATCCGCCCGTTCATCCGTATTTAGCTCCGCCCCTTTGTGGGGACCTCTGCAAACGAGAAATATTCCGCGAAACCGCTAATCTTCTTCCTCCCCCTTGATGGGGGAGGATCGAGGTGGGGGTGCGTGCCCGGAAGGGGAAAAGGCAGCTTTTCCGCGCCAGACGGCGCTTCCATCCCCCCAACCCTAACCCTCCCCCACGAGGGGGGAGGAAACAATATTGGATGCAAATTTCACAACTTGCTGAGATTTGCAGAGGTCTCCTTGTGGGGGACGGTCGGGATGGGAGGGAGGATATTTGAACGCCGCCTCGGTCTCGTCCGAAAGTACACCGAAGTCAGCATTCGTACGCAAAAGCAGATGGGGTGGATGGCTCCCGCTCCCGGCATCGCAATGTGCCAAAGTGTGGTTTTCATCAAGGACCACGAGCAAAAGGAGCCATCCGCCATGAATGTTACCACTGTCGGCCTCGACCTGGCCAAGAACGTTTTCCAAGTCCACGCTATAGACAACACCGGCAGGGTGACTGTCCGCCGGTCGTTGCGCCGGCGTCAGATGATGCCGTTCTTCGGCAAATTGGCGCCCTGTCTGATCGGTATCGAAGCCTGCGGCACGAGTCACTTCTGGGCGCGGGAATTGTCCGCGTTGGGGCACGAGGTGAAGCTGATGCCGCCGGCCTATGTCAAACCCTACGTCAAGCGGGGCAAGACCGACGCCGCCGATGCGGAGGCCATCTGCGAAGCGGTGACGCGACCGACGATGCGCTTCGTCGCGATCAAGTCGGCCGAGCAGCAATCGGTCGTGGCGCTCCACCGAACACGGGATCTGCTGATCGGCCAGCGCACCCAGCTTGTCAACATGATCCGGTCCCAACTGGCCGAGTTGGGCGTCGTGCTGGCCAAAGGCATTCACCACGCGCTGAGGCTCGTCGATCAGCTTGTCGAAGGAGTGGTGCCGGACATTCCCCCGCTGGCATGCAAGATCGTCATTGCCCTGGCGGAGCAGATCCGCGAGCTGCAGGCCCGCATCGCCATGCTCGAGGGGGAGATCAAGACCTGGTTCCGCGGCAACGAACTGGCCAGACGGCTCAAGACCATTCCGGGGATCGGGGTCATCACTGCGTCCGCGCTGGCGGCCTCGGTCACCGATCCGCACCGGTTCACGTCGGGCCGGCAGTTTGCCGCCTCGCTCGGGCTGACGCCGAAGGCTGATTCCAGCGGCGGCAGGGAACGGATGGGGCGCATCTCCAAGATGGGGGACCGCTATCTT
>CAZQPC010000365.1:0-5100 GCA_964595005.1 uncultured Magnetovibrio sp. | reverse complement strand
GCCCACGGGCCGGCGCCGCCACCGTTCATGCCGGGGGCCGGAATATGGAACCGCCCGCCCGACATGGATAGCAAAGCCTCCTCTGAGGCCAGATGGCGCAGCACCACCTCTTGGCCGAGGCCGCCACGCCGGCGACCCGGGCCGCCGGAATCCGCGATCAGCTGCTTGCGCTCACAGAGGATCGGCGCCTCGGCCTCCAATAGCTCGATCGACGTGCTGGAAACGTTGGCCGGGAACACGGTTGTCGAGACGCCGTCCTTGTCAAAACGCGCGCCTTGGCCGCCCTGGGCATTGAAGGCGACGACGTAGGGATTGGCGTTGTCATCCTTGCCGGCAAAGCGCTCAACCCAAAGGGGATAAGTGCCTGAGGGTGCCATTACCCGCTCCGGGAGGGCTTCCGCCAAGACCTCGAAGATAGCTTGCACACAATAGAACACGATGGCGGTTCGGTGCATCACGGCGGCCGGAAAGGTCGGGTTGAGGATTGACCCCTTGGGCGCGATGACCTCTATGGGCACGCTGGTGCCCTTATTGTTTGGGCTGTGCGGTGACAGGGCGCACTTCAAGGCGAAGATCGTGTATGCCGTTGTCATGTTGAGAACGCAGTTGATGGGCAACGGGACTTGCGGCGATGTTCCGGCGTAATCGACAACGATTTCGTCGCCGCGGATCTCCAAGTGGGTTTGGATAAATAACCGGTTGCCGTCCGGGTCTTCGTCTTCCAGTTCAATTTTGTTCTCGTAGACACCGTCGGCCAGGGCGATGATTTGATTTCGCATATTTTGTTCAGTCTGGGCGATGATGGCGCCGGTCAATTCAGATAGCCGTGGAAGCTTGGCTTGATCGAGAAATTCAACCAGCCTTTGACCGCCAAAATAGTTGGCCGCTATCTGAGCCCGCAAATCGCCAAGGATGCGTTCCGGAATACGCACGTTGCGGTCGATGATATCGAACAGCAACTCGTTCGGCTGGCCGCGGTCGTAAAGCTTGCTGATGGGAATGATGATCCCTTCCTCAAAGACTTCCCGGGCCTCTGGCGAAGCCAGCCGTCCGCCGATATCCGTGTGGTGGGCGCAGGTCACACCGAAACCGATCAGGTCGTCGCCGCGGAATGTCGGTGTGGCAATGAAGATGTCCGGCGTGTGCCCTGAACCCAGCCACGGGTCGTTGGCGATCAGCACGTCGCCGGGGGCCAAATCGGCGGCCGGATACACCGCCAGCAAATCGCGCATGACCCGTTGCATGCAGTAGAGCTGCCCGGGCGTGCTTTGATTGGCCTGGGCGACCAAATCGCCGGCCTCGTCGTAAAGGCCGACGGCGAAATCATGATTGTCGCGGACAACCGTCGAAAATGCCGTCTGCACCAGCGTCGTCGCCATCTCATCGGCAATCGTGATGGCGCGGGACCAGAGGACCTGAAACGTGATGGGATCCATTTGCATGTTTGCTTCCTCAGGTCCTACCCTCGTTGCCGCCAGCCAAGGTGACGACCAGCCAACCGCGGCCGTCGGCGAAGACTTGCGAGCCGTGGCCGACGACAAGGGTCGATGATTCCTCCTCAATAATTGCCGGTCCATCAATCCGGGTATCGGGGGCCAGGCGGTCCATGGCGTAGACCTCATGATCGATCATGATCCGACGATTCGGGCAGAATGCCAACCGGCGGCCTTTGCGGGCGTCATCGGCTGCGCCAGCAAAAGGCAAGGTGATATTCGCCACATCCGTCTCAGCGGTCGCAACAACCCGATAGGTCACAAGTTGCGTCTCCATGTCGTCATAGGCGTTTCCGTATCGTCTTGAATAGGCGGCAAGGAAATCATCACGAAGGCTTTCTGGCTTAGATGAACCGGGAGCGCCGATGCGCAACGCGGCCCCTTGACCCTTGTATCGGATGTCCGCGGCACGTGCATAGGTAATACTGGCATCCGGGGCAGCGGTATGAATAACCGCGGCCGTTTCGGCTTCCAATTCCCGAAACACGGCTTCCATAACGTCAAATGTTGTTGTGTCCAGGTCAGTCAGGCGTGTTCGGGCGACCTCATAGGAAACCGGCGCCACCAGAAACCCCAAGGCCGAGTAGGCGCCGGCGCCGCGGGGGATTAATAACCGCCCAGCGCCCAGCCGGCGGGCGAAGTCTGCCGCATGAACCGGTCCGGCGCCGCCGATGGCGACCACTGCCGCGTCGGCCAGATCGCCGCCTTTTTCGGTCACGTACATGCGCATGGCGGACGCCATGTTTTCATTGACGACCTCATGGATGCCCCAGGCCGCGTCGTGAAGTGAAAGACCAAGTGGCGTGGCAACGCGTTCCCGTAGCCCGGCTTCTGCTGCCGCCATGTCCAAAGGCAATTCGCCGCCTAAGAAATAGTCGGCATCCAGATAGCCCAATATCAGATCTGCGTCGGTCACGGTGGGTCTTTTGCCGCCGCGACCATAGCAGATAGGACCCGGGTCCGCGCCGGCGCTTTCAGGACCGATGGTGAGCAACCCCAATTCATCTACGCTTGCGACCGAACCGCCGCCGGCGCCGATTTCGATGATGTCGACAGTGGGGATGCCGAGCGGTGTGCCACTGCCGCGTTTGAATCGATGGGCGCGATCAACCTCATAAGTGCTGGCAATAGGAATTTCGCCGTTTGAGACCAGACAGGACTTGGCCGTGGTGCCGCCCATATCGAACATTAAGACGTTATCGAAACCGGCGACCCTGCCCAGTTGCGCCGCCGCCAGGGCGCCGCCGACGGGTCCCGATTCGATCAGCCGCACCGGATATTCCATCGCTGTTTCGGGCGAAATGATGCCGCCGCTGGAAAGCATTAGGTAAAGCCCCCGATCGAAACCTTGATCTGCGAGTCGCGTCTCTAATTTGGCAACGTAGCGCGCGACCAGCGGTTTTACATAGGCGTTCACGCAACTGGTCGCCGTGCGTTCGAACTCCTTGATTTCGGGCAAAACGTCAGAAGACAGGGTGACCGCCATTCCTGGCGCAACTTCATTTGCAATTTCCGCAATTCGGCGTTCATGCGCTGGGTTCGCGTAGGCGTGAAGCAAGACAACAACAACAGACTCGACGCCTTCTTGGGCCAATTGCATCAGGCGCGCACGAGCGGTGTTTTCATCAAGCGGCGTTCGGATTCTGCCATCGGCAAAAAGGCGTTCAGGGACTTCCAGGCGCAAGGGCCGCTCAATGAGCGGTGAAGGGTACACCGCAGTAACATCATAAATGTCATATCGAATTTCGCGGCGCATTTCGAGAATGTCGCGAAACCCTTCTGTGGTCAGCAGGGCCGTCTTTGCGCCTTTTCTTTCAAGGATGGCATTGATGACCAATGTCGTGCCGTGAATGACATACTCGGTTTCGGCCAAGAACTCGGCTTCTTGGCTGGCCATCGCAATGAGGCCGGTTTCAACGGCTTCTGAAGGGTCGTCCGGCGTTGTCAGAACTTTATGGATGCGATAATGACCGGACGTTCGATCTTGGAGGACGAAATCCGTGAACGTACCTCCGATGTCGCAACCCAGGCGGTATCGAAGATTCGTAGACATTTCAGAAGGGCTGTCGCCTCATCCACATTGCGCGCGGTGGCGAAGTAAATGGTCCGCTAACACACAAGCCATCATGGCCTCGCCGATGGGCACTGCTCGAATTCCAACACAGGGATCGTGGCGGCCTTTCGTCGAGACATCCGTTTCCTTGCCGAAGGTATCAACCGTGCGCCGAGGCGTTCGGATCGAACTGGTCGGTTTGACGGAAAACCGGACAACAATGTCTTGGCCAGTGGAAATGCCGCCAAGGACCCCGCCGTTATTGTTGGATAGGAACACGCGCGTGTTGCCATCCATGCGCATTTCATCGGCATTCTGTTCGCCGGTCAGGCGGGCGGCGGCCATGCCGGCGCCGATCTCAACGCCTTTGACTGCATTGATGCTCATCATGGCTTGTGCCAGGTCCGCGTCCAGTTTTCCGTATATGGGCGCCCCCCATCCCGCTGGAATGCCAGATGCATGAACTTCAATCTCGGCACCTACCGATGAGCCGGCTTTACGGACGTCATCCAAGTAGGACTCGAATTCGGGAACCGACTTTGCATCCGGACTGAAGAAGGGGTTCTTGCCGACCTCGCTCCAGTTCCAGTTCAAATGATCGATCTGCTCCGCACCCATACGCGTCAAAGCGCCTCGGATGGTAATGTGCTCACCAAGGATTTTACGGGCAACGCCACCGGCAGCGACCCGCATAGCCGTTTCGCGGGCCGAGGACCGGCCACCACCGCGGTAGTCACGGAGGCCGTATTTTTCCATATAAGTGAAGTCAGCGTGGCCTGGCCGGAATTTGTCCTTGATTTCAGAATAGTCTTTCGATCGCTGATCCTCATTTTCAATAATCATGCCGATCGGCGTTCCGGTCGTCAGGCCGTCGAAAACCCCTGAGATGATCTTGATCGCGTCGGATTCCTTGCGTTGGGTGGTATGCCGTGATTGGCCTGGTTTGCGCAGATCAAGGAACGGCTGAATGTCGGCTTCGTTGAGCGCGATGCCCGGTGGGCAACCATCAACCACACAACCCAAGGCTGGCCCATGGCTTTCACCGAAGGTCGTGACCCGGAACAAGTGACCGAAGGTGTTGTGGGACATAACTCAAACGACCGAAATGTCGGGCGCGTCCACCGCTTTCATGCCGACGATATTGTAGCCACAGTCCACATGATGGTTTTCTCCGGTGACACCACTGGAAAGATCAGACAGCAAATACAATCCCGCCCCGCCGATATCTTCGAGGGTGACGTTTCGGCGCAGCGGAGAATTGTACTCATTCCATTTGAGAATGTATCGGAAATCGCCAATTCCGGATGCCGCCAGTGTTTTCATAGGTCCCGCGGACAGCGAATTCACGCGGATGCCTTCTTTGCCGAGGTCTTCAGCAAGATAGCGTACGCTGGCTTCCAGGGCCGCCTTGGCGACGCCCATGACGTTGTAATGCGGCATCACCCGTTCGGCACCGAAGTAGGTCAGCGTGAGCATACTGCCGCCATTCTTCAATAGCGGGCGCGCCCGCTGGCAGAGCGCCGTGAATGAGTAGCACGAGATGTTCATCGTCAT
>CAZQPC010000364.1:0-5135 GCA_964595005.1 uncultured Magnetovibrio sp. | reverse complement strand
ACGTTGAAAGTCAGCGGCGCGGCGCGGCCAATCTCCGCTTCGATGAGTTGCGCAATCTGAGCGGCGCGGCTGCCGGACGCGTAATCCACCGGCTCCTCACTCAAGGCGAGGATCAATTCCCGCAGCAGGCCGGAGACCGCAATGACAGTGAGCGCAGGAGGCAGGGCGCCTGTCGAACTGGTCCCCCTGTCGATATAAAGCGTTCGCATATTCACATCCCCATGCATGCTGACGGCGTGCCGGGTCCCGGCGGGAAGATAGACGGCGCTATCCTGGGGAACGATCCATGCCTGGCGTTCCGTGTGCAAACGCATGATCCCCTGGGTTGCGAAAAGCAATTGGTCACGGGCGTGGTCGTGCAGGGGAATCAGCCAGCCATCCGTGAACGCCTTCGACATGGCGCCCATGCTCTGTGGCCGGTCCTGATAGTCTTCCGGGTCCGTGCTGCGCGGCGTGTCCGTGGTCATGGCCACCTTCAACATGACAATATGGCGAAAATTCGACGAAATATGACAGGACTACGCAATACCGCCAAGTGTAATCTAAGCCCGAAGATTGAAAACTTGTCGACGGAGTGAGGGATCATGGATCGCGATCGTCTGTATTTTCTGTTGTTGAACATCGGTCATTTCCTCGATCACCTGTTCACCTTGATCTTCGCCACCGTCGCGGCCCTGGCGCTCTACAAGGAATGGGGCGTCAGCTATGCGGAATTGCTGGCCTATGCGACGCCGGGCTTCTTTGCGTTCGGACTGTTTTCCCTGCCGGCCGGCTGGCTGGCCGACAAATGGACCCGCGACGGCATGATGAGCGTCTTCTTTGTCGGCATCGGCGGCGCTGCCATCGCCACCAGTTTCGCGCAAACGCCGCTGCAGATTGGCATCGGCCTGTTCGTTATCGGCATGTTCGCGGCGATCTATCATCCCGTCGGCCTGGCCATCGTGACGACGAAATGGCGCGACACGGGCATGCGCATCGCCACCAACGGGGTGTGGGGCAACCTCGGCGTTGCCGCGGCGGCGCTGGTCACCGGCTTCATGATCGATTACGCCGGCTGGCGCATGGCTTTTGTGCTGCCGGGCGTGTTCTCAATCGCCATGGGTGTGGCCTACGCGACGCTCCGCTGGGACGGCATCACCGCCGAACGCAAGACCGAGGCCGATACGGGCGCGGCGGCGCCGGCGGCCTCAGCCGAATATAAGCGTCTGCTGTTCCGGGTTTCCGCCATCGTCTTTCTGACCACGGCCGTGGCCTCGATCATCTTCCAATCGACGACCTTCGCGTTGCCGAAAATCTTCGACGAACGCCTGCAGGGCCTTGCCGGGAATCTGGCGGCATGGCTGGACCGCACCGCCGCCGGCGAGGGCACAGACGTCGCCACCATGATCGGCTCCATGGCGTTCGTGGTCTTCGCCGTCGCCTCCATGGCGCAGCTCATCGTTGGTTCGCTGCTCGATAAATACGGGCCCAGGCGGGTCTTCATGGCGGTGGCGACTATCCAGATCGTCTTCTTCACCGCCATGCCCGGCCTGACCGAGGGCCCGGCGCTGGCCGTCGCCTTGGGCTTCATGCTGGGCGCCTTCGGGCAGATTCCCATCAACGATTTCATGATCGGCAAGACCGCCGCCGGCCCCTACCGGGCGCGCATCTACGGCGTGCGCTACGTGGTCAGCTTCACGGTGCTGGCGGCGACCCTGCCCTTGATCGGTTTCGTCTACCACAACTGGGGCTTCGATACCCTGTTCCGCATTCTGGCCGCGGCCGCCGTCGTCATCCTCTGCGCCGTCACGATCCTGCCAAGGAAATTGCCGACACCGGAAACGGTGCCGAAAACGATGCCGGCTGCGGCGGAGTGACGGGCCGGCCTAGCCGAGGTTTTCGCTGACCTGGATTTCCGGCTGGACGTCGGTGAAGTTGGGGATGTCGCCCATGATCTCGGCGCCGTGCGCCTCCAGCATTCCCTGCAATACCTCCGGGCTTTCCACCTCCAAGATGGCGATCACCTGATAGGGCGGCGGCGTGTCCGGATCAGGCGTGGCGACGCCCTTGACGGCGCGCGCACTGATCAGTTTGTCGCCCCAGCATTTGCCGACGATGTCCATGTGGGTGCTCATATAGTAATCCATGTCGAATTTTGAGCCCGGCGTGTTCGGATAGGCGACGGTGACAGTGATGGTCATGGGTATCCTCCCTTTGAATTCATTCCAAATACGGTACGGGTTCATAGGGTGATGTTCAACCGCCTCCCCATACCGTCATGCCCGGGCTAAACACTTGACCCGGGTATCCACGGGCTACCGCGCACCTAACTCTTCAACCGATACCCCGTCTTGAATATCCACCACGTAATCCCGACACAGATCGCCAGGAACAGCGTCACCATCCCCAGACTCACCCCGACGCCCACATCATTGATCTCGAAAAAGCTCCAGCGGAATCCGCTGACCAGGTAGAGTACCGGATTGAACAGCGAAATTTTCTGCCACAGCGGCGGCAGCATGTTGATGGAATAGAAACTGCCGCCCAGGAATGCCAGCGGCGTGACCACCAACAGCGGCACCAGTTGCAGCTTTTCGAAATTGTCGGCCCAGATGCCGATGATGAAACCAAACAGGGAGAAGGTGACCGCCGTCAGCACCAGAAACGCCAGCATCCAGAATGGGTGCGCGATCTCCAGCGGCACGAAGAAGCCGGCCGTGGCCAGAATGATCAGCCCCAGCATCATCGACTTGGTCGCCGCCGCGCCGACGTAGCCGAGCACGATCTCGAAGTGCGAGACCGGCGCGGAGAGAATCTCATAGATGGTGCCGACGAACTTCGGGAAGTAGATGCCGAAGGACGCGTTCGAAATGCTTTGCGTCAACAGGGTCAGCATGATCAGGCCGGGCACGATGAACGAGCCGTAGGACACCCCGTCGATCTCGGTGATCCGCGACCCGATGGCCGCGCCGAAGACGATGAAATAGAGCGAAGTGGAGATCACCGGCGAAACGATACTCTGCAGAATGGTCCGTCCGGTCCGCGCCATCTCAAAGCGGTAGATGGCATAAACGCCGTGCCAGTTCATGGCGGGCCTCCCGTGGCGGCGCCGTCCGGCGTCTCGTTCACCAGGCTGACGAAAATCTCCTCCAAGGAACTTTGCGAGGTCTCCATGTCACGGTAGCGGATGCCGGCGTCGCCGAGGTCCGCCATCAACGCCGTGATACCCTTGCGCTCGGCATTGATGTCGTAGGTGTAGACAAGCTTGGCGCCGTCGTCGGTCAGATCCAAATCATAGTCGGCGAGGGCAGGGGGGACCGCATCCAACGGTTCGTGAAGTTCCAAAGACAGCTGCTTCTTGCCCAGCTTGCGCATCAATTCGGCCTTGTCCTCGACGACGATGATCTCGCCGTTGTTGATGACCGCGACCCGGTCGGCGATCTCCTCGGCCTCTTCGATGTAATGGGTGGTCAGAATGATGGTCACGCCGGTTTCGCGCAGTTCGCGGACCACCTGCCACATCTCCTTCCTGAGCTCCACGTCGACGCCGGCCGTCGGCTCGTCCAGAAACAGGATGTCCGGCTCATGGGCCAGGGCCTTGGCGATCAACACCCGGCGCTTCATGCCGCCCGATAGGGTCATGATCATGCCGTCGCGGCGCTCCCACAGCGACACGGACTTCAGCACGCGTTCCGCCACCGCCGGGTCCTTCCCCTTGCCGAACAGGCCGCGCGAGAAGTTGATCGTCGCTATCACCGTCTCGAAGGCGTCGGTGGTCAGTTCCTGCGGCACCAGGCCGATCATGGCGCGGGTCTTCTTGTAGTCCCTTATGATGTCGTAGCCGGACACGGTCACCGTGCCGCCGGTGGCATTGACGATGCCGCAGATAATCGAGATCAGGGTCGTCTTGCCAGCCCCGTTGGGGCCGAGCAGGGCCAGTATCTCGCCTTCGCGAATATCCAGATCGACACCCTTGAGCGCGTGAAAACCGGATTCGTAGGTCTTCGACAGGCCGGAGATGGAAATGAGAGACTTCATGCGCCCTGATATGGCACAGAAGGACCGGGCCGCAACGCAAAAATTTGAAATCCACGGCAATGTCGAATGATCAATGCTCAAGAACATGTACCCAACCTGACGCTTGCCGCTGCGGGGCCGAGCCGCTATGAGGTGCCCACCCGCCCTTGAACTATGAAGCGCAGGAGCCTTCCATGACCGCCATCGTTGATATTTTCGCCCGTGAAATTCTCGACAGCCGGGGCAATCCCACCGTTGAAGTGGACGTCACGCTGGAGACCGGGGTGATCGGCCGCGCCGCCGTGCCTTCAGGCGCTTCCACGGGCGCCCACGAAGCCGTCGAACTTCGCGACAGCGACAAAGAAAGATACGGCGGCAAGGGCGTGTTGAACGCGTGCGAGTCCGTGAACCGGGAAATCTTCGATGCGCTTTCGGGCTTCGACGCCGAGGACCAGCTGCACATCGACAACACCATGATCGCCCTCGACGGCACCGATAACAAAGGCCGGCTGGGCGCCAATGCGTTGCTGGGCGTCTCGCTGGCCACCGCCAAGGCGGCGGCGGCGGAAGCGGGGCTGCCGCTCTATGCCTACATCGGCGGCGCCTTCGCGCACACCCTGCCGGTGCCGATGATGAACATCATCAACGGCGGCGAACACGCCGACAATCCCATCGACATTCAGGAATTCATGGTCATGCCGGTCGGCGGCGCCAGTTGCACCGACGCCATCCGCATGGGTTCGGAAATCTTTCATACCTTGCGAAAAGGCCTCGCCGACGCCGGCCACAACACCAACGTCGGCGACGAAGGCGGCTTCGCACCGAACATCGGTTCGACCACGGAAGCCCTCGACTTCATCATGAAGGCGGTCGAGGCGGCGGGTTATGCGCCGGGCGACGACATCATGCTGGCCCTGGATGCGGCCTCGACGGAGTTTTTCAAGGACGGCAAGTATGTGCTGGCCGGCGAGGGCAAGACCTTGGATTCGGCCGGCATGGTCGATTACTACACCGAGCTGACGTCGAAATACCCCATCATCTCCATCGAAGACGGCCTGGCCGAGGACGACTGGGACGGCTGGAAGGCGCTGACGGATGCCATCGGCGATAAGGTCCAGCTGATCGGCGACGACCTGTTC
>CAZQPC010000363.1:0-5173 GCA_964595005.1 uncultured Magnetovibrio sp. | reverse complement strand
CGCCGTTCCCATGGGCTTGGATGGCGAAGAGATCGTTGCAGAAACTCATGCCCGCCTGGGTATTGCGGCGGCGAATTCACGGCCTGCCGGGCTTCGATGTCGATCTGCAAATGCCGGCCGGCGTGCCGAATCCAATTATCAGCGACGCCGGACGGCGGCTGATCTCACGATCTTTACACCGGCTTTCCGACATCGCCGCCGAACGCAAGCAAGCGGCCCGAAAGTGGCGGAAATATTTCAGCGGATTGGATGATGGGTGTGTGCCATTTTTCAGCGACGAAAATGAGGGGCCTGCGCCGTACCGGTTCGTTTTCAAATGCCCCGACAAAATGTCGGCTGGCGGACACTTTACCTCACTGCGGCAAAAGGGTGTGGCGGTCGAAGCATGGCCCGATCTGGCTCCCGAGGTGATCGCGGATCCAACCCGCCACGAAACGGCCTTGGCGCTGCGTGACAGGCTTCTATTTCTTCCCGTTCATGGCAATAATTCATCCGAAGCCTATCCGGATGTCATTCCTTGAGCCCAATTGCCGATAATTCGACTTCGTTGATGGGAGCAGATCCAGAATGTTGAGGTATCGGATCGCACAACCGGCCCTCCGTGTTTCCAGGTGGTGGCGGCGTGTGATGCCGGCCGCCGCAGGTTTTCGGACATTGATTTTTCATGATGTCGGCCCTTTGGACCGCGGTGCATTTGAAGACTTAATTGGTTTCCTGATGGACCGAAAAGCGGTCATCTCGCCGGATCAAGCGGCAGCGTGGCTTGCGGGTCAAATGCCGCCAGACATTGACCGGCAAGCCGGCCCTCAGCCATGCCTCATCAGTTTTGACGACGGGTTCATCGGCAATTACGATCTTGCCGCCAATGTTCTCGCGGCGCATGCCATTGAAGCAATTTTTTTCGTCTGCCCTGGATTGGTGGATTTGCGCCCCGAAGCGCAAATGGAAGCCGTCCGCGCCAATGTCCTGACCGGCTCCTCCGAACAGCGTTTGGACGACCAGCGATGCCGCTTGATGAGTTGGCAGCAAATCAATGATCTATCATCCGCCGGGCACACGATCGGTGCCCATGGCATGACCCATCTGTCTTTGGCGAAACTGAGTGACGACGCTCTGCGCAATGAAATCACCACCTCCGGCGACATCATTGAAGACCATATTTCGATACCCGTGGAATGGTATGCATATGCGTTTGGCGGGATCGGAAATATTTCATCGTCAGCGTTTCAGATCATAAAAAAGCGGTTTCCCTACTGCCGGGCCGGCATTCGCGGGTTAAACACCATGCAGACCAGCCCACATGCCATTTTCGGTGATCATCTGGAATTGTCGGCCCCTGCGGCATACCAGCATTTGACTATCGACGGATTTCTTGATCCGCTGTACGTCTTCAAACGACGGCGGCTGCGGTCCATGTTGAACGGCAAAGACCGAGCCGCGCGCTCAAACTCTGTTGCTTGATCGGCCCAAATCATCTACGAAATTCGCGAAATTCGCCATCGCTCACCATAGGCACCTGGCGCCGCCCGAGACCCCGCACCATGAAATCAATTTCTGTCGTCATTCCCTGCTATAACGAAGAAAGGACCCTCGGGCCGCTGGTTTCGAAGGTTTTGAATGCGGGAACCCTGGGTTTGGAACTGGATGTTGTTATTGTCGACGATGGCTCGACGGACGGGTCCGTTGCCATCGCCGACAAGCTCTGCCAACAGGACCCAAGAATTCGCCATTTCAAACATCCGCGAAATATGGGCAAGGGCGCCGCACTTTCGTCGGGTTTTGCCGAGGCCCGCGGCGATATAATCCTTATCCAGGACGCAGACCTTGAGTATGACCCCGCGGAGTATCCGGTTCTTCTTCAGCCCATCTTGGATGGCCGCGCCGATGTCGTTTACGGGTCACGGTTTATCGGCGGCGCAGGCCACCGGGTTTTATATTTTCGTCATAGTGTCGGAAATAAGGTGCTGACCCTGCTGTCGAATATATTCACCGATTTGAACCTCACCGACATGGAAACCTGTTTTAAGGTGTTCCGCCGCGAGATCATCGCCGATATATCAATTCGCGAAAAAAGGTTTGGCGTGGAGCCCGAACTGACGGCCAAGATCAGCAAAATTCGTCCCCCCATTCGTATTTACGAAGTCGGCATTAGTTATGCGGGGCGGACCTACAGCGAGGGCAAGAAAATCGGCTGGAAGGACGGCATCCGGGCGATCTATTGCATCGTTCGCTACAATTTGTTCCCTTAAACAATGATCACTGTCTTTTTCTGGACTGCGGACATGTCAGACGGCTGGTTTCGGAAACATTTCTTTCATCCGCGCAATTGGAGCGCGGTACTAAAATTGAAAATATATAAATGTCCGACCGAAATTAAGAAACATCAGGCTGAGGCCCGTTAGGCCGGCATGAAAAAGCGGCGAATCAAGAAATCGGTTGTAGTTTTCATTAAATAGCCAGCGGTCCTCTCGGGTGGCGAAAACTATAAGTGCGGGAATCGCGAGATACAGCCAGTCCCCATAACCGAACTGGGCCGTATCCGTTGGCGCTTGGAACGCAAACAGCACGGAAATCAGAGCGCCATATTCTTCGATCCCGTTGTAAAAAAGCGGCCAGCCGAGGCTGACGAACATGAATGTAATCGTTATTTGCACAAATCCAGGTAATCGTCCCCACGGTTCGCGCGCCAAATGGTGGGCGATTACCAACAGCGCATGATATCCACCCCAGATCAGAAAGTTCCATCCGGCCCCGTGCCACAGACCACAGGCAAGAAAGACGATGGCGATATTTCTGATATAGGCCGTGTTGCCGCCGATCTTCAGGTATACATAATCCCGCAGCCAAAATGACAAGGTCACGTGCCAACGCCGCCAAAATTCGCGGGGACTTGTGCTTTTGTACGGCTCCAGAAAATTCCGCGGCAATTCGATACAGAACAGTTTCGCCAGGCCGATGGCCATTAGCGAATAGGCCCAAAAATCGAAATAGATGATGAATGAGTACGCCAGCACTGCATAGGCAGCATCGAGCGAGCCGCCACCGGCGCTGACGTCGTGAGTTTCTTGGAAGCGCCTGAGGACGTCGGCGAGGAATATCTTGTAGGCCAGACCGACGCTTATAAACTTGAAGGCCCGGGGGAAATCCGGCCGCAAGTTGCGTTCCGCGGCAATAAATCGCAATTGATCCCGTAATTCATGAAATCGCAGAATCGGCCCGGCGATCAATTGCGGAAAGAATGCGGCAAACACGGCGAATACAAGCGGATTCTTCTCGCGCTCAACCTTCCCGTCGTGAACATCGATCAGATAGGATGCAATCTGGAAGGTGTAAAAGCTGATGCCGGCGGGCAACGCATATTTCAGTATGAACTGAAAACTTGACCGCAACTGATCGTTCGGATCGACGGCCGTCAGAGTAAAATCCAGGTACTTGAACAAGAATAACAACAGAAAGGGGGGGAATATCGCCAGCGTTAGCCACCCCGAATTGTGGATCATTTTACTGGAGATATAGCCAATGCCACCCGCCCAGAGAATTGTATTAACGAGAAGAAACCCTGCAATGTCGCTGGACATCCCGTAGAAAAAGATCGATCCGAGTAGCAGGATGAATAGCCGGAACCGAGGCCGAACCACATAAAACAAAATGACCTGCACCGGAAGAAAGAGCAG
Organism: uncultured Magnetovibrio sp.; assembly: GCA_964595005.1. Classification (GTDB taxonomy): domain Bacteria; phylum Pseudomonadota; class Alphaproteobacteria; order Rhodospirillales; family Casp-alpha2; genus UBA3470. The sequence continues at coordinate 1,499 of CAZQPC010000363.1, read as the reverse complement.
CAAAAATTCAGCCGTATTAAAATTCAACGGTTAAGTTCCGTCAAAAGGCGGCGTAGATACCGAGGCGAAGTATAAATTTGTGAGAAAAACAATTCCCGTTCATGACGCAATAGGCGGTGATCGATGACCTGCATCCCCTCTCCCCGGGCCTTGGACACAGCCATGTCCAACATATTTGAGCGATCACTTTCACGCGGTTTTTCATAAATTGGCGGAACAAAGAATACGACGCGGCGGCCATTGCGGCGGCCGGTCTCGGCTATGCCCTGCATCTGACGTACAATTTCGGCCGCTGAGCCCGCAGCCAGCGGGTTCGGTTTCAGAGCTTCCCCGTCTGGGACGATATCTGCCTTAAAAGACGATCGCTGAAAGCCGGAGGATCCATCGCGCCGCAACCCCGTGGTCGGACCGCAGGCCGGGTTGAAGACGCGGCGCGGCGCTTTCATCAGGCCCATGGCGATCAAGGTCTTTCTAATTGTGCCATTTTGTTTGACGGCGGGAGGCTTCGGTTCGACGTCACTCGTTTCGTCAACGGCCATTATGCCGTGTTGGGCATCGCATCCCAGAACCGGGCCATCAATAATGTTAAACAACGTATTTTCGAGCCCCAATCGATCTCGCATCCGTGCGCCGGCCATGCGGACCACATCTCGAATGGTATGGGAGATACGTCGCCGTGAATACTTTACGTAATAGAATATCGGTAATTCCCAAATTCCATATATGATGTGTTCCCAGTTTGGGGAATGCGGATGGTGCAAATGAACGAGGATGGTTTCTTTGGGCAGGGCGTTGTTCGCCTCCAAATGCCGAAGCACGATGGCAATCTCCGGCAGCCCGATGTGCATGACAAAATAATTCATAACGTCATTATCTGAATACCCGATCTCCTCAGCCGACAGATATTGTGTAACGTGACTGCCGAACAGACCGATCCTCGGAGGCCCCTCGTCCAATGTCTTATCGATGCGGATTTCGATCCGGTCCCATTCTTTAATGCCATTATCAATAAGTATCTGACCTGGTTTGACATCACGGAATGCTGTTCGCGGATTGTACGGATCACTTCCCCAACCGGACAAAGTGGATACACCGATTCCAAGCACCAGTATCGCTGACAGATAAATGATCAAATAACGTCGCGCAGTCATTACCAAACCGTTTTCGTCAATTTTCCAAGCCGTGCGAAGCGCAGTTGGGAGGATTGAATGCAAATGCGCCATTACTCATTGTACAATTTGACATATGCAGCTTCCACATATCGACATTGGGAATCCGTTGGCAAATTATTTATGGCGTCCCAAATGTCAAATATTGATCAAGGCGCTGTTGAATCTCTCGAAATTTCAATTTTTGTTGCGATTGGCATGCGGGTCAATGCCAGCCTGTTCATGCCGTCATCTTTGTCTTTACGCACCATTTGAAGTATGTAGTGTTTCCATAGTTGACAGTCATTCAATGAACCTCCCCGGATAAGTCAGTGAACCAAAAAACTCTCT
>CAZQPC010000362.1:0-5187 GCA_964595005.1 uncultured Magnetovibrio sp. | reverse complement strand
TTGGCCAACGGTTTCGAAAAATCCGTCGGCGCCGTCGTCGGCAGCGTTTCGACGGCCGCGGAACAGCTGCAAGCGACGGCAAAATCCATGTCGTCCATCGTGCAAGGCACGGAAAGCCGCGCCACCACCGTCGCGGCCGCCGCCGAGGAGGCTTCCGTCAACGTCAAAACCGTCGCCGGGTCTGCCGACCAATTGGCCGGGTCCATTCGCGACATCTCAGAACAGGTCAACAATGCCCGCGAGATCGCCGTCAGTGCCACGGAAAAAGTGACAAGCACCAACGAGCAGGTGGCCGGCCTCTATGAGGCGGCGGAACGCATTGGCGAGGTCATCGGCCTGATCAACGACATCGCCGAACAGACCAACCTTCTCGCATTGAACGCGACCATCGAAGCGGCCCGCGCCGGCGAAGCCGGGAAAGGTTTTGCCGTGGTTGCATCCGAGGTCAAGAATCTGGCCGGGCAGACATCCCGGGCGACCAGCGAAATATCAACCCAAATCGAATCGATCCAGAACGAAACCCGCAACGCGGTGGCCGCCATCAAGGAGATCGCCGACGTGGTGGGACAGGTCAACGATATAAATCAGGCGATCGCCACGACCATGGATCAACAAAGCGAAGCGACCCGCGAAATTGCCCACAATGTGGAGGAGGTTTCCGCCGGCACCCAGGAGGTTTCCGTCAATATCCAGGGGGTTACCCAGGTCGCCGGCGAAGGCGGGACGGTTTCCAATGACATCTTGCAGGCATCCAACGTGCTGCTGGAAAATTCGGAAAACCTGAAAGATCAGGTCAACAACTTCCTCGCGGAAGTCCGAGCCAGCTGACAATGTGCCACGAGGCTTTCCATGTACGATGTCCATAGCCCACCCCTATCGGGCCCGGCCCTGCCGAGGGTCGGCGTTATGGGGTTCCTGAAACGCGTTTCAAGTTGCCGCCTGTGTTGGAAGGTGACCGCCACCGTGTTTGCCGCGATCCTGGCTATCGAGGCGATCTTGCTGGGGTTTTCGGCGTTCTTCTATGAGCGAACGCGGTTCGACGAAGTGGAGTTGATCGGCCGTGTCGCGTGGCAGGCTTTGACGGATTCCCGCGCACCGAACCTGGATCCCGGTAATTTCCTGGCCGCCGCCGAATCCATGGCCCGCGGCAAAGATGCCGTTTTGATCGGCGGCGTGATTTATGGCTCGGACGGTGGTCGCATCGGCTCCTTCGGCGAGGTCCCGCAACGCGACGGCCCCACTCTCAAAGGCATGAGCAAGGACCGCATCGTCACCGAAGCCGAACCACGGCGGATCGACGCGGTGTGGGCGGCCGCCGCGCCAGCGATGCCCTACACCGTGGTCGCACGGCTCAACGCCGCAGGGGTCAGCGCCGAAGTCCAAGGTTTCGTTTCCCGGGTCATCGGTCAGGTTTTGCTGATCGCCATGTTCGTCACCTTCGTCACCGTCATTCTGCTCCACCGGGTGATCTTGGCGCCGTTGTTGTTCCTGCGCGAACGGCTAGTTGCGGCGGGCGGCGAGTTGACCCATCCGGACCGCCACCGGGTGGCCGACAAGAGGGCCGATGAACTGGGCGACGTGGCCCGCGCCTTCAACGGCATGCTGGGACAAATCACCAAGAACCTGCACGACATCCGCAACCAGGAAAACGCCTTGGCCGCGGCCAACCGCGAACTGGAGGAAAAGATCCAGGACCGCACTCAGGATCTGTTGAACGTCAACGCCGCGCTGGAACAGGAAATTCAGGAGCGCAAGTTGGCCGAAAAGGAAATCGCCAATCTGGCCCGCTTCCCGGAAGAAAACCCAAGCCCGGTCATCCGCGCCGCCTTCGACGGCAATGTCCTTTATGCCAACCGGGCGGGACGCGAGCTTCTTGGCCATTGGGCCGGGTCCGCGACAAACCTCGACGTCCTGCCGTCGCCGTGGGATTCCATCGTCGCGAAGGCCGCGGAATTGGATGAAGCCCATGAGCTGGACACCATGTCCGGCGATAACCGGACCTTCTCGTTGATTTTTCAGCCGCTACATGATGCCGGCTATGTCAACATCTACGGTCGCGACGTGACCGCCCGGCGGCGCGCCGAGGAACGCGTCCGGCACATGGCCAATCACGACGAACTGACCGGCCTGCCGAATCGCGCCCTGTTCCAAGACCGGCTGCAACAATCCCTGCGCCAAGCCCAACGCGATAATTCCCTGGTCGCCTTGCACATGCTGGATCTTGATCACTTCAAGGATGTCAACGACACCATGGGCCACGCCGCCGGCGATCAGCTATTGGTCGGCATCGCCGAGAGATTGCACGAATGCGTTCGTGAATCCGACACGGTGGCGCGGCTCGGCGGCGATGAGTTTGCCATTATCCAACCGGCCCTGGACGACAATGACGGGGCCAGCATCCTGGCCCAGAAAATCCTCGTCGCCCTGGCGGAACCCATAACCATCGAAGGCCAGACCGTTTACCCGGGCGGCAGCCTGGGCATCACGATCTATCCCGACGACGCCAAGGAATCGGAAAAACTGCTCGGCAACGCCGATATGGCGCTCTATCAGGCCAAGGACGAGGGCCGAGGCACCTACCGGTTCTTCATCTCTGAGCTGAACGACACCATGCTGCGCCGCCGCGAATTGGAGGGCGAACTGCGCGACGCCATCAAATGCCAGGATTTCATCCTCCATTATCAGCCGAAACTGTCCCTGGACGGCAACCGCATCGCCGGCATGGAGGCGTTGATCCGCTGGATACATCCAGTCCACGGATTCCTGTCGCCGGCGGAATTCATCCCCGTCGCCGAAACCTCGAAACTGATCATCCCCATCGGCCGTTGGGCGCTGACCGAAGCCTGTCGCCAGAACAAGGCCTGGCAGGATGCCGGCCTCGGCCCCATGAAGGTGGCGGTCAACCTGTCGGCCGTGCAGTTGGGCGAAGACGGTATCGTCGACGAAGTCCGCGAGGTCCTTGCCGAGACCGGATTGCCGCCGGCCAGCCTGGAATTGGAAATCACCGAAAGTGTCGCCATGGATGACGCGGAGGCGACCATCACCCTGTTCAATCGGCTGTCGGATATCGGCGTGTCGCTGTCCATCGACGATTTCGGTACGGGGTATTCAAGCCTCGCGTATTTGAAGAATTTCCCCGTCCAACGGATCAAGATTGACAAGGCCTTCATCGACGACATCGTCACCCGTGCCGGCCCCGGCCCCATCGCCCAGGCGGTGACCACGCTGGGCCACAGCTTCGGCATCGAAATCACCGCCGAAGGCGTGGAAAGCCAGGAGCAATTGGATTTTCTGACGGATCTCGGCTGCGATGAGATTCAGGGTTACTTTATTTCCAAGCCGCTGGCCGCCGACGATTTCCAGAATTTTATGACTGAGTTTCCGGGGGCCCAGGCGACGCTGCTGTAGACGCCTTCGGCGTCAGCGCGCTGGCCGCCGAAACGGCCAACAAAGCAAGCATGGCGAAAACGGCGGCCATTTGAAACACCATGGACGGTAGGTCCATGTCCAACAGCCAGCCGTAAATCGGCGGCGCCAGGCTGCCGCCGATGGAATATCCGACAAAGATAAATCCGAAAACCTTGCCGCTTTCGCCCGGCGGCACCAACTTGCGGATCATCAGATCGCGGGCCGGCAAGATCACCCCCATGCCGAAACCTGCGGACGCCATGACGGTGATAAACAACAGTGCCGGCGGCGACGCCACGGCCGGGGTCAGGGCGGCGGCGGCGACCAGAAGCAGCCCGCCGGTCGATATGACCATGTGGCGCGTATAACGATCGGACACAAACCCGCCAACGACAATGCCGCCGACAATACCGAACAGATAACCGGTCAAGGCGCCGTTCGCCAGGTCGAGGCCGACATCATGCAAAAGCATCAGACCGGTCACCGTAAATGCCGTCATGCCACCGCCGGCCATGCCGTAAAAAACGAAATAGGCCAAGAATAACAGCACCGGCGCCGACAAAATCAAGCGTATCCCTGTTGGCCCCTCGGTCGCCGTTTGGTCTTTCGGCATCACCTCGGGCGGTGGCGCACTTTCACCTTCCAGAACATCACGGCGCAGGACCATCAAAGCAAGCACCAAAAGCCCTACCGTGCCCGCCGCCATCAGGGCCGTCCGCCAATCGGTAAACTGTACCATGGCCAACATACCCACCGGCGCGCAGGCACCGCCCAGGAAACCGGCAAAGGTGTGTGACGAATAAGCCTTGGCCAAGCGATCCGACTTTATGGACCCGGATAGAATCGCATAATCGGCGGGATGGAAGACACTGTTGCCCAGGCCAGCAAACACGGCCAGCACCAAGAGCACCCAATAGGCATCGGCAAACCCCATCAGCATGACGCCCATCGCATTCAGGCCTAGCCCCGCGAACAACACGCGCCTCGGTCCTAAGCGGTCAACCAGAAAACCGACCGGCGCCTGCAGGACGCCACCCAACAGGTTGTAGGCGGTCATGGCCAAGCCCAATTCGATATAGCTGACGCCGAACTCGGCCTTCAGCAACGGAAACAAGGGTGGCAGGGCCAGCAAATAATAATGGCTCATGAAATGCCCGGCGCCGATCAGACTGTTGACCCAACGCTCACGCCCGCGCACGTCCGCATCCGGTGCGCCACCGGGCTGTTGGATGGCTGAAGTGGACGTCGTCATCTATCGGGCCTGTCGTCTCAATTTCGATTCGCGGTTGGCAAGATAGGCCGTTGACGGTCCTTTCGCCATAGCCATTTCCGAAACCTTTTGAGGGCCAGTTTTCTGGCACTTCTGGATGCCTGCCGAAGGATGCTGGCAGACCATGATACGCAGCAGCTAGACAGGCAGCGGAATATCGAACGTCTTCAGCGCCTTCTTCTGACGTGCCGCCAACTTCTTTTCGTCGAACCCGTCGATCAGGTCGTGGAAGACGCGGTGCCAATTGATCTCCGCCTTCAAATGCGTAAACACGCTGCCCAAGCCGATGGCGGCGCGGTCCATGAGGACGAATTCGCGGGGCGGCGTGACGCCGCCGGTCTGGCGCAGTTCCCGGTGTACTTTGGCGGCGACACCGGCGCCGTAGGCGACGCCGCCGGTTTCCTGGATCGGCATGACGCGGTCTTCCAAAAGCGGCTTGTAGAGGAAGCGCGCCCACTGGTTGAGGATGTCGATGACATGACGGTCCAGGTTGGTGAACCCCCAGGTCT
>CAZQPC010000361.1:0-5194 GCA_964595005.1 uncultured Magnetovibrio sp. | reverse complement strand
ACCCTGGAAAACCGTCTCTATGGGTCATTATTAGTGCAACTTGGTATTAGTCGTCGGCGGAAAGGATTTCCGCCACCTCCACATGCCGCCCCTCGGCCACGGATAGAATCCCCGCCTTGACCACGGCCAAGCTCTCCGTGGCGCTGTCGCCGCCGACCTCCGGGCTGCCGCCCGATTGCGCGGCGTCGGCCCATTCAATGAGCTGTTCGGCCAGGGTATCGACCTTATCGACGCTGACGGCGTGCTGCTCCGTCTCGCCCTGGTTCAGGGCGCGCAGGCCGTCGAACAGGTTATAGTAGGCGCTCATCTTTTTGCCGTAGATGTTCATGACGTAGTATTCGGACGCCGCGGCATAGCAGGTGTTGAGCGTCGAGATGGCGCCGTTCTCGTGGGTCATCAGCAGTGAGCCGACGTCCGGGTTATCGCCGGGCAGCACCAGTTGCGAGGCCATGCCGGAGACGGACTTCACCGGCCCCAACAGCATCATCAGCACGTCCACGTAATGCAGGCCGATCTGCAGCATGACGCCGCCCGGCATGCCCTCCGCCGTGTAGCGCCAGTGGCCCGGCTCGAACTGGCCGGCCCGGTCGCGGCTGATGTTGGCCTCGGCGTTGACCATGACGCCGAAGTCGCCGGCCTGGATTTTGTCCCGGATCCAGCGGAAGTGCCCTTCCCGGCGGCGCTGGTAGCCGACGCCCAGGGTCACGCCGGCGTCCCGGCAGACGCGCGTGATGGCCTTCGCCTCTCGGATCGTGTTGGCGATGGGTTTGTCCAGGAACACATGCTTGCCGGCCTTGGCCGCCGCGCCGGTGGTTTCCAGGTGCACGTGGTTCGGCGTCGTGTTGATGATCCCGTCGACGGCGCCGTCGGCCAGGATGCCGTCCAGGCTGTCCGAGGCGGCGCAACCGAACTTGGCGGCGAAGGCCTGGCGTTTGTCGGCGGACCGGGTGAAGCACGAGACCACCCGGACCCGTCCCCCGGTGCGCGCCGCCGCCTCGGCCAGGACGTCCGACCACCAGCCGATGCCGAGCGAGGCGACCTTGAACGGTGTGGGGCTCATGAACTGGACTCCTTTTGATAGGGATCGACGTGGTGCCGGGCGGACCGCAGCGACCAGAAGATGGACAGCGCCGACAGGCACAAGAACCCGACGCTGATGGGCGAGGAAAAGAAGATCGAGATGTCGCCCTTCGACGAGGTCAGGGCGACGCGCAGGTTTTCCTCCAGCTGGCTGCCCAGCACCAGGGCCAGCAGCATCGGCACGACGGGCATGTCCAGCCAGCGCATGGCCAGGCCGGCGAAGCCGAAGAACAGCATCACATAGACGTCGAAGAAGTTGTTGCGCAGGGCATAGCTGCCGATCACGCAGAGCACGGCGACGGTCGGCATCAACAACGCGCGCGGCGTCGCCAGCAGCTTGACCAGCACGCGCAGGCCCAAAATGGCGATGATGAAGTTGAAGATGTTGGCCCAGAAAAACGAGAAGATGATGCCGTAGGCGAAATCGCCGCGCTCCATGAACAAAAGCGGTCCCGGCGCCAGGCCGTGGATCATCAGGGCGCCGATCAGGATGGCCGTCACCGGGTCGCCGGGAATGCCCAGGGTCATCATCGGAATGAGGGCGCCGCCGGTGACCGCGTTGTTGGCCGATTCGGGCGCCGCCACGCCTTCCGGGCAGCCCTGGCCGAACTGTTCCGGCGTCTTCGAGGCCTTGCGGCTGTAGTCATAGCTGATGAAGGCGGCGATGGGGCCGCCGGCGCCCGGCAGTATGCCCAGGAAGGCGCCGCTTAGCGAGCCGATGCAGACCGGCAGGCGCATGGCCTTCAAATCCGACATCTTCGGCAGGATCGAGGTCAGCCTGGCCTGCGCCTGCTGGCCTGAGCGGGTGTTCTTCAGGTTGTCGACCAGCTGGGGAATGGCGAACAGGCCGATCATGGCGGTCAAAAAGTGCACGCCCGCCATCAGGTTCGCGTCACCGAAGGTAAAGCGGGCCGTGCCCATGACCGGGTCCTGGCCGATCGTCACCAGGGCCAGTCCCAGCGCCGCCGACAGCAATCCCTTGACCAGGGAACGCGCGGCGAAGCTGCAGATGATGGTGAGGCCGAAAAACACCAGCGAAAACATGTCCTCGGTACGGAACTCCAGGGCCACCGCGGCCAACAGGGGGGCGATGAAATAAAGGCACAGGAAACTGAACAGGCCGCCGACGAAGCTCGCCGTGATGGCGATGCCGAGCGCCCGGCCCGCCTCGCCGCGGGCCGCCATGGGAAAGCCGTCCATGGCCGTCGCCGAGGCCGACGGCGTGCCCGGAATGTTCAACAAGACGGCGGAAAAGCTGCCGCCCGTCATGCCGCCCACGTACAGGCCCAACAGCAGGGCGATGGAAATGTCGGCGGGCAGCACGAAGGTCACCGGCAGGACGACAATGATGCCCGTCGAAATGGTCATGCCGGGGATCATGCCGACGACAAGCCCGACGAAGACGCCGACACAGGTGGCGATCAGCGGCATGAAGGCGCTGGCTTGCGAGAAGCCGCTGAGCGCGTCCGGGCTCATGCGATGAACCCCGCCAACAGGCCACGCGGCAGATAAACACCGAAGCCATGGCGGAACAGCACGTACAGGGCGATGGTCATCCCGACGGCGCCGCCGCCGACCCAGGCGGGCCGGCGCTCACCGAACAGCACCATCATGGCGGCGAAGAACGGCACGGTGGCCAAGACGAAACCCAACGCCGGCATGGCGGCCAGATAGATGACGAAGGCGCCCAGCGCAAAAACCACCCGTTGACGGTGTTCCGGCACGGCGCTGGCGGGTTCGGTCTTCGGTTGTCTCAGGCCGCGCGCCAGAAGCCAGATCGACAGCACGAGAATGATCGCCGTGTTGACCCACGGGAAGAACGACGGGTCCGGTGTGTTCGGCAAGGTCCGCACGGGAAGCTGCGCGGTCAGCGCCGCATAGACGATGGCGAAGGCAATCAAGACCGCCGCGGCGATGATGTTTTTGCGTCGCATGTCAATGCCCGGCCGATGGGCTTGAAAGGACGCGGCGGCAGAAGACACACCTGGGCGGGCCGCGAAACGAAGACGGCCCGCCGGATCCCCCGGCGGACCGTCCGATTTGGATCATTTCTTTTTCTTCGATTGATACAGCCCGGCGCTCTTGAAGATCGCCTTCACCTTGACGTCCTCGGCCGCCAGAAAGGCGGAAAACGCCTGATGACCCAGGGGCGCCACCGTGAAGCCTTTTTTCTTCGCCAGCCCCATGAAGGCGTCCGATTTGGCCGCCTTGGTCATCGCGTCGGCGAGCTTATTCTTGACCGCGTCGGGGGTGCCCTTGGGCACGGAAAGCCCGCGGAACAGATCCAAGGCGACGTCATAGCCGGCTTCCTTGGCCGTCGGTACGTCGGGGAACAGCGGACTGCGGTTCGCCGACGGCATCAGCAAGATTTTCAGCTTGCCGGCCCGGGTCAGGCGCACCGCGCCGGTCATCGGCGCGATCATCGCGTTGGCTTCGCCGTTGAGGACCGATTTGTTGCGGCCCTTGATGCCTTTCGGCAGGTGGATGACGTCGCAGCCCGCCGCGTTCATCAACATGATGGCGGCGGCGTGGGTGGAGCTGCCGGTGCCGGAATTGGCGACTTTCAGGGTGCCCGGTGCGGCCTTGCAGGCTTTGACAAACTCAGCGAACGAATTCCATTTCGCATCGGCCCGGACAACGAAGGGCTGCGGCTGAAATTCGACCCGGCCGATGTGATCCATGGCGTCGTAATCGAACTGCGTGTTGCCAAGGTTCGTCGTTGTCAGCACCGAGGTCGAATTCCAGGCAATGGTATGACCGTCCGGCTTGGCGTTGGTGAGGAACGTATATGTGATGGCGCCGCCGCCGCCCGGTTTGTTCACCGCCGCCAGGGGGACGCCCAAAACCTTTGACATTTCCTTGGCCAGCAGGCGGCCTTCAATGTCGGCGCCGCCGCCGGCGCCGAAGGGAATGGTGAATTGGATGGGGCCGTCGGGAAAGGCGAATGCCGGTGCCGCGGCGGATACGAGACCAAGCGCGATCGCGCCGGCCATGGCCTTGTTGAGCGTCTTCATGGTGATCCTCCTCCTGTACGTTTTTGGTTCGGTTTTGTCGGGTCTCATTAAAGTGCCGCGCCAACGGCTTCGACGGCCGCCTTGGCGATATCTTCGTCCTGTTGCCAGTCGCCGCCGCTGACGCCGATGCCGCCCAGGCATTCGCCGTCGACGATGATCGGGAACCCGCCTTCCATGGCGGTCCAGCGTTCCGTGCCGGCGGCCAACGACAGGCCAATGGCATGCAAGGTATCGAGGTCCTGGCCCTGGGCGCCGCGGGTTGTCGTCGGCCGCTTGTTCGATGATGCGGTAACCGCCTTGGTGGTCGACGAATGAACGGTGTGAAAGCGTCCGCCGTCCATGCGTTCCAGAACCAGCATATGACCGCCAGCATCGACGATGGCGACGGTGACGGCGATGCCGAATTCCTCCGCCTTGGCAATGGCCGCCGTCAGCATGGTCTTGGCACCACCCGTGGTCAGGCGTTGGGTCGCAGTGAATGGCATAAATGTCGGCCTCCCGGAATTTCGATTTTTTATCGATTACAGGGAATTTAGCGAAAACGCCTCATGCCGTCCACCGTGTAGGGAACTTTGCCGGTACCCGGGGCCTGGGCGTCGGCCGAAAAGCGGTTAGTCCGGTTTTGATAGAGCCGACAAACTGAACGACGGCACGGTCCTCAACAGTTGATGTAGGGCGCGGCGATCATCGGGGCTGAAGGCATTGGTGAACACCTTGTCAATGGTCTCACCGTCACTGCTCAGAGGGAGTCTTAAGACGCCGTATCGAAGGGAACCGATGGTGTCGGTTTTCGCTTCAATTTGGAAGAAAAATGGAAGCCGGCGTTGCACCACCATGGTGTTCTGGTCGAATGTCGACTTCGCAACCTCCGCGTCGATTACCATGCTTAGTCTCTTGCCGGTGATCTCCTCGCCGAATACATCGCGGCGCGCGGTACCCCAAAATCGGAAAACGAAGTCGAGCGGCTCCGGAATGACGTCCAAAACCGACGACCAGGGCACGACCTGCGGCGGCAACTCATCCAGTCGGAATTGTTTCCCCCAAATTGGTGCAATCCGCGCCTCGCGGACCGAGTCCCAATAGGTCAGAGTTTCGCCAAA
>CAZQPC010000360.1:0-5246 GCA_964595005.1 uncultured Magnetovibrio sp. | reverse complement strand
GCCATGCTTTCGACGGCGCCCGGTTTGTCGTCGTCACCCAGGAAAATCAAGGGCCGGGCGCGGCCCGCAACGCCGGCCTGAGGCAGGCGTCCTGTGAACTTGTGGCGTTTTTGGATGCCGATGATGAATGGTTTCCGGAGCATCTGCGAACGACCGTCGGGCATCTTCAATCGGACGGTCTGACATTGGCCGCCCATAATGAGTTCCTGGTCGAAGACGGCCACGAAACCCTCAATGATTCCCTGTTGCGCTTGCGCGAACGCCCCGATCCTTACGTGGCGCTCTACCGGAAGGGCTGTATTTCCACGTCCACGGTGGTTGCCGGTCGCGCCGCAATCGCGGACGTCGGCGGTTTCGACCCGCATCTGCCGAACGGTCAAGATGTGGATTTGTGGCTGGCCCTATTATGCAAACCCGGTGCCCGGTTCAATATCTTTGAAGAGCCGCTCAGCCGCTACATGATCCGCCCGGGAAGCGTCAACACGATCATCTCAAAACGCCACAGCTATTTCATGAAGATCGCCCGGCGATGGGCCGGTGAGATCATGCGGCGAAAGGGCGGCACGATTTCCGATTTGTGGTTCCGGGTGACGGCGATCCACTATGAAACCTTCAAGGGCCACCGCAAGGACGGCAACGCCCTTGGCGCATTTTCCGTGTGTCTCCAGTATCCGATTAATATGCTTGAGATTACGGTGCGGGGCGTCATAAAGGCGCCACCCGATCGCCATCTCGCCCTCAATATGCCAACCCAACCGGTCCGCCAACCATGACCAATCCATTCATCGATACGGCGAACGACGCCAAATCCGTCGCCGCAGACAGCCAAGGCCGGAACCGGAATTGGTGGGAAGCCAAGCCCATGACCTATGCGGATTGGGCGTCGGCAGATCGCGAACCCAGCACGGACGAAGAATTCCTGGCCCTGGAAGCCTATGTTGAACGAACCGGGCCATGGCTGAAGACCTGGTTTGAGGCGAATAAATTTGACGGCCTGCGCTGCCTGGACCTGGGTTCCGGATCGGGGATATTTTCCACCAAGATTGGCCGGCGCGGCGGCAACGTCACGGCCATTGATTTGACCGAGGCGGGTGTCGCCCTGACCCGAAAAATGGCCCGCTTCTTCGGCTGTGACGTCGCGCCGGTGCGTGGCGACGCGGAACATTCGCCGTTCGCCGACGCGGTCTTCGACTATGTGTTTTCCTGGGGCGTCCTGCATCACACCCATGACATGAACACCGCGTTGAAAGAGGTCGGCCGCATCTTGAGACCGGGTGGCCGCGGCATGATGATGGTCTATCATCGCGCCAGCGTCGTCTATTATGTGCACGGCTTGTATTGGCTGGTTGCCAAGGGAAAAATTTTTCAAGGCCATTCCCTGAACAGCGTGCAGGATTTCTACACGGACGGGTTTTACCATCGCTACCTGACCCGCAAGGAATTGGCTGCGGCCTTGAGCCATGGCGGATTAAGGGTCGTGCGGTTTCACGTCACACAATATGAAAAACCGATCCTACCGGGCATTCCCGGATGGCTTGACGGCTGGCTGAAATCCAATTTCGGCATGTGCCTGATTGCCGAGTTTGAAAGGTCGAATGAGTGATCAATTCATCCGATCTGCCGGCGTGAATAAACTTCTCCGCCCGTTCCTGGCCGTTTGGATCGCCATCGTGATCGGCGCCTATCTGATGCAGTTCAAGACCATCATTTTGGCCATCCTCGGCCGGTTGGGGGTATTGTGATGGCCGTGCTGATCGTTGGTCTCCAACTGATTTCATGCCTGGGGTACGGTGCCCTTCTGCTGCGCATGACCGGCACACAGGACACCTTGCGCGCCGATGAGCAGATTGCCTGGGCCCTGGGATTGGGCTCCGGAGTGATCGGTTGGCTGATGTTTTTTGTCGGGGTCGGCGGGCTGTTCACGGAGGCGGCTTACACGTTGGTGTTGGCGCTGGGCCTGGCAGGTACGATTTATGTCAAAGACCCGCTGATCGAATGCGGAAAATCCCTACGTGATTGGCGGCCTGGCCGCGGCGAGATTGTATCTCTCGGTGCGCTCGGGCTTTTTGGCGCTCTGTCGCTTGCCGGTGCCTTGGTGCCGCCAACCGACGCGGACTCGCTCGCCTATCATTTTTATCTGCCCAAGTATTTCGATTCCCTGGGCCGCATTGAGTTCGTGCCGCGTGCCGTCGACGGTGCGGCGCCGCTGCTTGCCCAAATGGCCTACCTCCCGGTTTATGGCCTGGGCGGTGAGAAGGCGCTGACCATCTGGGTCATGGCGAACGGATGGATATCGGCATTTTTGCTGTTTAGCTTAAGCCGGCGTTTTCTTTCGCCCGAATGGTCATTGGTGACGACGCTGCTGTTCATCACCGTGCCGGCATATGTTTACGGCGCCGGCGCCGGCCAGGTCGAAGTCCGGATCTCGATTTTTGTGATGATCGCCGCCTTCAGCCTAAGCGCCGCCGTTCGAACAGGGCTTGTCCGCCATGCGGTTGTTTGCGGGATCGCCGTCGGGTTTTTCATGGGCTCAAAATACACAGGCCTGTTGTTTGCGCTGGCCTGCGGCCTGATCATTGTCATCCAACGACGCTGGTTCATTCATGGCGCCGTGCTGACGGGCGTTTCGGTCCTGGTCGGAAGTCAGTGGTTCATTTGGAATATGATCCACACGGGCGATCCCGTGTTTCCGATGATGTTTGAGTTGTTGAAAGATGCCGTCGACTATCGTTACTGGGATGCCTTACAGCACCGGATATTTGTCGAACAATACCTGAATATTGAAAAATCCCTCGACATCACAATCACAAATTTCTTCGGTTATCCGTTTATTGCCACATTTTTCGATCTGGAAGGACTCGAATCATCCCGAACCGGGCTCGGCCCCTATGGATTTGTCGCCTTGCCGTTTGCTGTTCTGGGTATGTGGTTCACGCGCCACAGGGTTTCGGTCAATGCGCTTCTTATTGTCGGCGGATTGGCGTTTCTGTTTTGCGCCATCTGGTTTTTTGCCGGTTCTCCGCAAAGGGTTCGCCACCTGTTGCCCATCTATCCTGTGATTCTTTTGGTCGTCAGCGTTGCCGCCGTTGAGGGCGCGCGGAAGGTTTCGTCAGTGCCCATCCTGGCATGCGGAATCGTTATTACTTTGATCATCCAGTTTGGCGGCACCGCATTGTTTTCCTTTGGCAATGTTCGGCATTTGATCGGCGCGAACACACGTAGCCAGTATATCGGTGACCGGGTCTCGGGTTATTCAGCTGTTGAATGGATCAACGGACGGCTTCGATCTACAGATCATGTTTATATCGAACAGCGCGAATTGGCCTATCTTATCAAAAGCCGTGTCTATCTCGGACACCCGCTAACGCAAAGTTTGGTCAAATCACATGCTCTTGCCGGTGACCCGCAAATCCTGCGGCGGCAACTGCTTGATCAAGGTATCTCCCATTTCCTTTTACCAACCGTGAGCCTGGCTGACGACAACCCGCTTGGTCAGCTCGTGGCGCTAGGATGTATCAACGTCGTCAAAAGCTTCAAAACGAAAACGCTGCGTTCAAGAACGCTCGAGGCATTTCAACGGGAAACAACCAAGACAAAGGATATGTCCTTCGCGAAACTCCGTTCAACGGATTGCTGATCGATCTCTTGATCATGGTAACAATCTCACCAATATCCGATGGCCGAACCGATAATATAACCAAATTGTCAGGGCAATGAGGGGAATGTTGCCGACCATCAACGAAAAATTACTCTCCTGCATGAACAATGGAGAGACAATGGACATGCCAATCGCACCCTCCAATAATCCCGCCCGGGGTGAAACGAAAAAGGTTTCCAACATTGCCATCAACAGGCCGATAGCCGACATCCCAACCAATAGGCCCAGCCAGCCAAAATTCGCGAACATTTCCGGCATCCACGGCAAATTCACTGACATTTGACGCTCATCGGGATTTAAAAGTCCATACCTCCGACCAAATTCGTTGCCAAACCTCTCCTCCGGCTTTTCCGCCCACACGGCGCGAGGAACCAATTTTGAGATGAGCGGTACGTATGTTTCACCGCCCCAATACGGCACATCATGCGGTGTCGTCTGAATAACCCTGGACAGGAGAAGTTGATGGGAAATCCGGGTTACAACACCACTGAATGATCTCAACGATCCTGGTTCGACCCCGTAACTTTTAACCGGTGTTCCAAGCTCCAACCCGTAAAAACCCAAAATTATTATTGCCGATAACGTTACCTTTTCAATGGCCGTCTGGGTGTTTCCCGGGGCCCAAATAACGTTTCTGACTTGAGAAATGACAGGATAGACCAACAAAAATATTACCGGAACCGCGACGATAGATTTCCAAGGCAACCGTTTCGCCATCCAAGCTTCTGCAAAGATGATCAAAACGGCCAGAACGATGATGGGCGATAGAAATCCGGTCGCGACAGTCATTGTTAAGACGACCGGAAATGCGATCAATAGCAATATGCCGGCTTCGAATGGCGCCAACATTTTTCGGCGCCACATGGCGTACAAGACAACCATTCCGGCTGTCCCGGCCGGGACGATAAATGAACCAACTGTCGGCATATTCGAAATAAATGGGACCAGATGATGAACCAGTCGCCCGACAATCAGTGTCCAGGACAATAGCTTAATGGCGTTGACATTCGGATTCGTGACAAATTTCAAAACGGGCAACACACGCGATATGTAGCGCGACGACGAATAATAGACGCTGACCATCAATGTGACGCCGCAGAACGCCGCAAAAATTGACTTCTCATCTATATAAATGGGGGGGGATTGATAATAGAAATAGAGTCGCACTAAGTCCTCGTACCACATGATACCTATTAGAAATACGGAGCCACCATAAAAAATTGAATAGTAGACACCCGCCAACGCCATCAGCGGAAATCTTGGGCGCTGGTCGGGACGCCGCATGACCCAGTGGACTGCCGGCAACAGGCCGACAAACATAATACCGGCAGCAAGCAATGCCGTGGTCGATGACAGAAATTCATGGCGATGGAATACGAGGTACGCCGTCACGACAATCAACAACAAAATGCCGGCGATTACGCGTTCCCGCGGACTGGAGCCCATGGACATTGATTTAGCCAATATCCCGCATCACATAAAAATTCATTGAATGTCCGATGTTGCTTTCTTGTTGTCACAAAAGGCCACGGCACTAAGCATTAAGTCCCGAACTGCAATTTGAAACCGGAGACCATTTTCGTTTAGG
>CAZQPC010000359.1:0-5295 GCA_964595005.1 uncultured Magnetovibrio sp. | reverse complement strand
ACACGGTGGGTACGAACTTCATCCGGTAGACCACCGCATCAAGGCGCTGCTCCAACAGACCGATCAGGTTTTCGGACGTGTCACCCTTGTTCTGGGAGGCTTCCTTGAAATAGCGGCGGAACTGCTTTTCCGAGATATTGCCGTAGTAGCCCTTGAGCTTCTGCTTGCCCTGCAGCTGCAGGCCGAAGTCCGATGGCTTGCGGCGGCGCTGGCCGTGCTGGCCGGGGGCGTAATCGCGCGTGTTGACAGGGCTTTTCGGACGTCCCCACAGGTTGACGCCCAAGCGGCGGTTGATCTTGTATTTGGATTTGACGCGTTTGGTCATGGCGCACCCCTATTTTTTCCGGGTGTTATTCTGTAATCCCGTTAGCCTGATCCCGTCTTGCGGCGGGGGCGGGACACGGACGAAACTCAGCCGTCGGTCCACTTCCGGGCGTGAAGGCGCGCAATATAAGGAAAACCGAGGCCCTGTCAACGCTATATGAACAACATGATGTCGCGGGGGCGCTGGACAACACATAAGCCGTGTCTATAGGTTTATTGCTCATGGCTATAAACACCACATACCTGCGCGCCTTCCATGCCGTTGCCACGGAGGGCGGATTTTCGAAAGCGGCCCGCGCCCTTCGCGTTTCACAACCGACCCTTTCGCAACAGGTGCGCGCCCTGGAAGACCGCTATGGGGTACGCCTGTTCGAACGCGGCGGACAACGGGTGAAGCTGACGGAAATGGGCCGCGATCTTTTGGTCTCCACAACACGGATCTCGGCGGCGGTCGATGAGGCGGAACTGATGCTGCAGGGCGGGCGCGACGTGGTCAGCGGGCATCTGCGTCTGGGCGCCGTCGGGCCGCAGAAGATCGTCCAGTTGATGAGCGCCTTTCGGGAACGCTACCCGGACCCCAATCTTAATCTGATGACGGCCGGCAATCCGGATCTTTATCGCGCGCTCAGGGACCGCGAGATCGATTTGGCCGTGGTCGCCGAGCCGCCCGACGAAAGCGAGTTTCATGCCGTCATCGTCACCGATGAGCCGGTCATCGCCATGGCCGCCAAGGATCACCCCTTCGCCGGACGCGCTGAGACAACCCTCAAGGAGCTGGCCGATCAGCACCTGGTATTGCGCGACACGGGCATGATGATCCGGCGCATCGTCGAAAACGCCTTCGCCGCCGCCGGCCTGGAGATGGGCAACCATATGGAGGCCGACGGCTGGCATACGCACCATGAAATGGTCGCCGCCGGCCTTGGCATCGCCATTCTGACGACGGCGGACGCCGGCGATGACCCGCGCTTCAAGATGCTGCCGATCACCGATGTTGCGTTGAGCAATCCCGACTGGTTGATCTGCCTGAAGGCGCGGGCCCGCATGCCCATCGTCAAGGCGTTCTTTGAAGTGGCACAGGAATCCATCGACGCATGACCGATCCGGCGCGCCTCAAGGCCCTGGCCTTCGACTATTACGGCACCATCGCCGACAAGCTGGCGCTGGCCGCCGAAATTGATGCCGGCTTCCCGGGCCGGGGCACCGCGTTCACCAAGCTCTGGTTCGCCCAGACCCAGCGTTACTGCTTCCAGAACGGCATGATGGAGCGTCATATCCCCTGGAGCGACTTGACCATCGCCGCCTTTTCCTTCGCCTGTCAGGAGATGGACATGACCGTCTCCGACGAGATGCGGGACAAATGGATCGAGGCGGACACCCGGCTTCCCGTCTATGACGACGCACCGAAGGCCCTGGCCCGGCTGGCGGCGCGCTTCGATCTTTACGTGCTGTCCATGGGCTCACCTTGGATGATCGAGCAGTCGCAAGCCAATGGCGGCATCGCCGAGCACTTCAAAGGCGTCATCAGCGCCGAGCCCCACAAGGTCTACAAGCCGGGCCGCGCGGCCTATGAACTGGGCCGGCGAGAAATCGGCGTGGCGGTCGAAGAACTGGGTTTCGTGTCGGGCAATTCCTTCGACGTCATCGGCGCCGCCAATTACGGCTATCCAACCATTTGGGTGCGGCGCTACGGCCAGGCCCTGGATGATCTGGGGCTTGAGCCCGATATCATTGTCACCGACTTGGGCGAAATGGCCGATCGGCTGGGCGCCTAGGCGGCCGGCGGCCGCAGCATTTCCGCCAACCCGGCGCCAGTGACAATAGCCAAGCCGAAGAAGGAGACGGAACAATGAGCGAAGATTCGCCACCCCCGGATAAGACAGAAGAGATGATCCTGGCCGACCCGGAACTCATGCAAGTTTGGATTTTGTTTCAAAAAGCGTGGGACAACACGGAGATGGGGATTGAACACCTTCTGGAGATCGCGACAGGCCTCGATTTCGAAGCCACTCACGTCATCACGGCGAGGGTCTCGGATAACATGAAGATCCGAGATATTGTCGAAGTTTTGATTAAGCACCCAAGTGCTGCCCTCATCGTGCCAAAGGAAGCAAGAATTCAGATCAGGGGTTTCTGCAAGGAACTTGAAAAAGTAATCCCGCGACGAAACTATCTTATTCACGCGCGCTGGACCTTGGTCACAACGGGCGAAGAGCGCGAGCCCCACCTGGAACGGGTGACGGTACGCCCAGACATCCTGGGATCGATGCGCAAAGGGAAATACCGGGCGAAAAAAGAAGATATCGCGGCGTTCACGGCGGAGCTGGAGGATCTGAGCCGCCGAATCAATACGCTCTACCTATCGATTAGTCAGCAGCGGACGCAGGCGATGGTCGCGCAAATGGAGCGCGTCAGAGAACAGCAAGTCGGGGCCGGGAAAGAGAGACCCCGAGAGACCTAAAACGACAAACCCGCCACCCGCGTCAGCCGACCTCAACGAAATGGCCGACCGGCTGGGCGCCTAGGCGGCCGGCGGCCGCAGGATCTCCGCCAATCCGGCCCGCGGGCGCAGCAGATCGGCCAGCGTGTATTTGTCCAACACCACCAGAAACGCCGACAGCGCCTGGTCGAGAATGGCCGGAAGCGCGCAGGCGGCCGTGATGGGACACGTGTTGGTCACCGGATCGAAGCATTCAACGATCCGCAAGTCGTCTTCGCAATCGCGGACAACGCCGCCGATGACAATTTCTTCCGGCGCCCGGGCGAGGCGAATGCCGCCGCCTCGGCCGCGCACGGTTTCCACATACCCCGTCTGCCCCAACCGATGAACCACCTTCATCAGATGGTTTTCGGAAATACCGTAGCGCCCGGCGATCTCCTTGATCGTGCTCAGGTTTTCGGCGTCTTTCAGTCCCAGGTATGTGAGGACCCGGAGCGCATAATCCGTGTATCGGGTGAACCGCATGACGACCTCGCAAAAATATTTCAATAAAAATGTAAAAAATATATTGCTTTTAATCAAGCCTTGTTTTATAAGATGTATATTAAATGAATGTTTATGAGGATAAAGACCATGACAACGGAAAACCTGCATCGT
This sequence comes from uncultured Magnetovibrio sp., assembly GCA_964595005.1. GTDB lineage: Bacteria > Pseudomonadota > Alphaproteobacteria > Rhodospirillales > Casp-alpha2 > UBA3470. Next base: position 1,874 of record CAZQPC010000359.1, on the reverse strand, counting down.
CCGGCTCAAGATTTCAGCGACCACCTGGCCTTTGGCTTCGTCAAGGTTCTGCGGTTCGCCGCCGACACGTTCTTCGCCGGCCGCTACGGCCACCGCGCCGTCGTCCTGGAGACCGTCGCCGCCGTGCCGGGCATGGTCGGCGGCCTGTTGCAGCACCTGAAGGCGCTGCGCCATATCCGCGACGATGCGGGTTGGGTGCGCGAACTTTTGGACGAAGCCGAAAACGAACGCATGCACCTGATGACCTTTGTCCAGGTCGCCCAGCCGACCCTGCTGGAACGCTGGGTGATCATGGCGACGCAAGCGGTGTTCTATAACTTCTATTTCTGGCTCTATCTGTTGGCGCCGAAAACGGCCCACCGGGTGGTCGGTTACTTCGAAGAGGAAGCGGTCATCAGCTACACCCACTACCTGGCCGACATCGATGCCGGCCGGCACGCCAATCCGCCGGCACCTGGGATCGCTATCGATTATTGGCAGCTTCCCGAAGACGCCTCGTTGCGCGACGTCATTCTTCGGGTCCGCGAGGACGAAGCCGGCCACCGCGACCGCAATCACCAGTTCGCCGACGAATTGAAAGAGGGCAAGACACCCGTCGGCCATGCCCACATGATCGCCGCGGAATAGGAGGCGGATATGAACTCTCTCACGCCAACTCAGATTGCGGCCCCGCAAACCACAACCTCGGATTTCGTTGATGAGGCGGTTATCGAAACCCTGGTCCGCGACTTCTATGAGCGGGTCCGTGCGGACCAGGAACTGGGGCCGATCTTCGCCGAAGCCATTCCCGGCGATTGGGAGCCGCACCTGCAAAACATGATGGCCTTTTGGTCGTCGGTAATGCTGAAAAGCGGCCGCTTCAAGGGCCGCCCCATGCAGAAGCATCAAGCCCTGACGGCGGTCAGTCCGCAACACTTCCAGCGCTGGCTGGCGATTTTTCGGGACAGCGCCCTAGCCGTTTGCCCGCCCGAACTTGGTGCACAGTTTATCGGCCGGGCCGAACGCATCGCGGAAAGCCTGATGCGCGGCATGTTCGACACACCACCGGCACCCTGCGCAGCATGATCCTTGTCGCCGTGCGATCATACTTCGATCAATGACGAAATATTGATGCATGACAAGGCGTCAAAAATCGTTGATCATGGCGTCGCGAATTCACAAGACGCGGACCTTCCCACATGACGATCGAGACTTGGCTTGCCTTCGCCTTTGTTTTCTTCTTTTTGGGTCTGCCCGTCGGCCCCAACGCCATCGCCGTCATGGCGGCGGGATCGCGCCAGGGCATTCGCGCCGGTGCCACCGTGGCGGCGGGCATCGCCGCCGCCGGGCTGATCCACGCGTTGATCGCGTGTTTGGGCTTTGGCGCCCTGTTCCTGGTGTCGGCGAAGGCCTTCACGGTGGTCAAGTTCCTGGGTGCCGGATATCTGCTCTGGCTGGCGATCCGCCTGTGGCGCAGTTCCGGAACGGTCCAGCCCGGCGAAGCCGCCAAGGCCGGCCCGGCGCGCCACTTCCTCACCGGCTTCCTGATTTCCATGACCAACCCGAAGGCGGTGATTTCCTACGTCGCCAGCTTCACGCCGTTCATCGCCACGGACCAGGCCTTGGTGCCGCAACTGGTCATTTTGATACCAACCTCGACGGTGATCGTGCTGATCATCTATCTGACCTGGGCCGGCTTGGCACAGCCGCTCGGCCACTGGCTGACCACGGCATCGCGGAAACGTTTGCTGAACCGCATCTTCGGCAGTTTTCTGGCTTTTGCGGCGATGGGATTGGTCTTCTCGGAACGCAAGTAGGCGACGCCTAAGCCTCCAACTCCGCATCCCAATAGAGGAAATCGCGCCAGCTTTCGTGCAGGAAGTTGGGCGGGAAGG
>CAZQPC010000358.1:0-5299 GCA_964595005.1 uncultured Magnetovibrio sp. | reverse complement strand
TGTCGCCAGAACGGGATTTTGAATCCCGCGCGTCTACCAGTTCCGCCACACCCGCATCCGTTGGTCGAATTGTCCGGTCGACGGGCGGCATCATAACTGGCGTTGGGGATGGGTCAATACGCGCGAAGCGTAATTCACCGTGGCTTATGCAGTGCAGTCAGTCGGGGTTATCTCTCGGAAGGAGGGGTCAGCATATTCCAACGGTCTGAGGTATCCTTGGGACCGCGCGCGATGGCCAACCCATGATCGTGGACCGTGGTGCCAGATGGCACCGCGCAAGCCCCGGTCATCCCCCGGAGGGAGGGTTCCGCAAATGCCGACAGTCCATGCGTGCCCCCGATGGGGCGCGCGGGCGCCGACCCGACGCCATCCCGCCCGCGCGCCGCGTATGCCGCGCCCGTTGTGTTACCCCCACAACACCACCGCCACCACCGACGGCAACACCAGCGACAGCGCCAGGACCGTGCGAAGCGTGATTCTTTCGCGGCGGAAGATGAAGATACTGAGGAGCAGCGTGAACACCGGATTGCAGGCGACAATGGGCGCGACGGTGACGATCTCGCCGAGCATCAGGGCCTGGTTCAGGGACAGCACGGCGATGGCGAACATGGTGCCGCCGATCATGAACCAGGCCGGGCCGGGCCCGCGCAAGGTAAAGCCGCCATCCTCGCCACGGGCCGCCATTTTTCGGCTGCGCACGGTCTGAACGCAGACGGTCACCAGGGCCGATGTGGAGAACCCCATAAGCGTCGCGAAGTAGGGATCGGGGATAAACCCCATGCCGACCTTGTTGACGGCGTGGCCGAAGGAGCGGATGACGGCGGCGCCGATCGGCAGCGCCAGCGCCCAGACGGGCCAGCCGCCGGCGACGGCGGCGCCCTTTCGCGACAGCATGATCACCGCGCAGACGATGCCCACCGTGCCGCCGGCGACGGCCCATGTGAGTTCTTCGCCGAGCCACAGAACACCCAGTGCGACGCCGAAGAACGGCGCCGTCGAACTCAAGGTGCCCGACAATGTCGGCCCCAGGAAGCGAATGCCGGCAACGCCCAGATTGGCGGAAATAGCCGGTCGAATGAGGCCGATGCCGACGAACAGAAGCACCGCTATATTGGTAAAATGGCTGACGTCCAGAAACCAGGGTGCCGCCATCCAGAAACAAACCGCCGAAGTGGCGATGCCAATGGCGGTGCCGTTACGGGAATCGATCGTCGCCAGGCCAATGGCTTGCAGCTGCCCGCCGACGGCAAACAGGAACGCCGCGATCAGGGCAAAGGCATAGGGCGGTAGATCAATGAACAAGAAACGCTCCGGGGATGGAGCGGCATACTGCACACCGCCGGCGCCCGCGGCAAAGAATTTCTGACGTGTGCGTCAGGGTTTCGCGGCGCCGTTCTAGTTGAACAGCCTCACCGCGACGTGGAAAATGACCGCCGCCAGAACCGCCGAGCAGGGCACGGTGATCAGCCAGGCGGCGATGATGGTCCACAGATGCTGGCGGCGCACCAGACGGCGGCGTTGGGTTTTCTCGGCCGTGTCCAGGCGTTCCCATTCCGATGAGGTTTCGGGGCTTTTCGGAATCTTGCCGTGATTGATGTGGGTCTTGCGCGCGGTGATGTATTCGCGCAGGAAGCCGACCCCGAAGACCGCGCCGACGGCGATATGGGTCGACGAGACCGGCAGACCCAGGCTTGAGGCGATGATCACCGTGATCGCCGCCGACAGCGCCACGCAATAGGCGCGCATGGGGTTCAAGCGCGTGATCTGCTCACCGACCGTGCGGATCAGCTTCGGTCCGAACAGCAGCAATCCCATGGAGATGCCGGCGCCGCCGACGAACAGGACCCAGTTGGGAATCTCCACCTTGCTGGCGATACCGCCGGTGGTGACCGTGTCGACGATGGCGGCCAGGGGCCCGACGGCGTTGGCCACGTCATTGGCGCCGTGGGCGAAGGACAGCAGCGCCGCCGCACAGATCAGCGGCAAGTGAAACAGCTCGCGGATGGATTTGTTGCGGTTTTCCATACCCTCGGCCTTGTTGCGCACCCAGGGCCGCACCACGGCCCAGGTCAGGGCGAACATGGCCGCCCCGATGGCGATCGGCACCCAGGGCTCGGGCCGCCAGATTTTTTTCAGGCCCTTCATCACAAGGTAGGTGGAAAAGGCGCCGGCCATGACCGCCACCAAAATCGGAATCCAACGCTTGGCGCCGGCAATCTTGTCGGGCTGGTAGATCACCTGAACCTTGATGAACCACAGGAACAGGGCGGCGACAATGCCGCCCAGGACCGGCGAGATGACCCAGCTGGCGGCGATCTTCGCCATCACACCCCAGTTGACGACGGTGAACCCGGCCGCCGCGACCGCCGCGCCGCCGACGCCGCCAACGATGGAATGGGTGGTCGATACGGGTGCGCCCAGATAGGTCGCAAGATTGATCCACAAGGCGGCCGCCAACAGGGCCGACATCATGGTCCAGATGAAGATTGTGGAATCGGCGATCCCGGCGGGATCGACGATGCCCTTGGAGATCGTCTTGACCACGTCGCCGCCGGCCAGATAGGCGCCGGCCGATTCGAACACCGCGGCGATGATCAGGGCACCGCCCAGCGTCAGCGATTTGGCGCCGACCGCCGGGCCGACATTATTGGCGACATCGTTGGCGCCGATATTCAGCGCCATGTAACCGCCGATCACGCCGGCGACGATGATAAAGGTGGCGTTGTCGACGCCGGCGGTCAGGCCGCGGACGGCAATCCAGACGATGCCCAGGAATATGACCGCCGAGCCGATGCCAACGGTGCGTTTCGCCAGAATTTGGGTGAAGGATCCGACCTGCTCAAGTTTCAGCAGATCCTTGCTAAGTGTTTCTTTGTACACGAGGCCGTGTCTCCCATCAGCAGGTGTTGGGTGGCGCACTTATGGGGCGGATTTGCATGGTATTTCAGGCAAATGCAACCGCATTGTAAAAACCGCGGGAATCTGCGGAAATCAGGCCGCCGGCGGCGTCGCGCCGAAGCCGTTGTCTTGGCCAATCTCGTCGCCGATTCGCGGATTCCCCCGGTGCCGGTTGATGGTCGGTTAACCGCGCCGGATGCCGATGGTGCGCCCGGCCTGAGGCGGCGCGGCCAAGCTCTCGTGCGCGTCGCGCAGGGCCGACAGACCGGCCCCAACGGCCGCGTCCATGGGCGCCACCCGGCGATCCTTCAGGTCGACGGCCAGGATCATCAATTCGTTGGTGGCGGCCAACGCCGCGCCGCCATCCACATACATGCGGTGAAAGACATGCATGCGCTTGGTGTCGGAATCTAGAACCTGGGTGGTGACCCGCAGGCGGTCGCCTTCCATCACTTCCTTCTCATAGGTGATATGCGCTTCCGCGACGAACACGGACTGTCCGGTCGCGTCGCGGTGCGCGTCGTCCAGGCCTATATGATCCAACAACGCATCCGTGGCATGGTCGAAGACCAGAACATAATAGGCGACGTTCATATGACCGTTGTAGTCGACCCAGTCCGGTTGGACCGTCTCACGGTGAATATCCAGCAGGGCGTTTTCGGACATGGGCGGCCTCCAATCGTATCGGTGGCGCCAACATATCATGTCCGCGCCGGCCTTCCAGAGCCCTGGGGTTTCCATGGGTTGCTCCCGCGTCAGCGGTTGTCCACTATGGGCATCAGGAGACTTGAATGGCCATGTTGGACGTCGCCGGACTGTGCTGCCGCGCCTTGTCGGATGTCAATGTCACCGTCGAAGCGGGCGAGGCGGTGGCCGTCTCCGGCGCCTCGGGCGCCGGCAAGAGCTTGTTCCTGCGCGCCATTGCCGATCTCGATCCGAACGACGGTGACGTGCGCCTTGATGGCCGTTCGCGCAACGCCATGGCGGCGCCGGCGTGGCGCAAGATGGTGGTTTATGTGCCCGCCGATTCGGGCTGGTGGGCCGATCATGTGGCCGATCATTTCGAAAGCGCCGAGGCGGCGGCCGGGCTGTTGCACCGCCTGCAATTGCCCGCCGCGTGTACGGATTGGCCGGTTGCCCGGCTGTCCACGGGGGAGCGCCAGCGCCTGGCGCTGGCCCGGGCCATGGTCCTGGCGCCACGGGTGTTGCTGTTGGATGAACCGACGTCGGGCCTGGACCCGGAAACGACGCTGCGTGTCGAAGCGGTCTTGCATGAACGCCTGGCCGATGGCGCGGCGGTCATCTTTGTCAGCCACGATCCGGCCCAGGCAAAACGGTTTGGCCGGCGCCAGATGCACATCGACAAGGGCGTGTTGCATGAGGCGCCGGCGGCGGCGCGGTCATGAATTATATCGCCCTGGATTATTGGGATCTGGCAAGTGCTGCCTCGCTGATGATCATCAACGCCGGCCTGTCGATCATTTTCCAATTGGGTCTGGCCAGGCGGTTGCTGATTTCAGCAACCCGCATGGTCGTCCAGTTGACTTTGGTGGGGTTGGTCCTGAAAGCCCTGTTCGCCGCCCATTCGCCGCTACTGACGGTGCTCGTCGCCTTGGTCATGGTCGGCTTCGCCGGCCGCGAGGCGGTGGCCCGCCAGGAACGCACCTTCGAAGGCTATTGGTCCTACGGCATCGGCACCACGTGCATGTGCGTGGCGGCCCTGACCGTGACGCTGTTTGCGGTGACGACGCAGTTCGAGGCAACCACCTGGTTCGACCCCCGCTACGCCATCCCGCTGCTGGGCATGATCTTGGGCAACACCATGAACGGCGTCAGCCTGTGTCTGGACCGCATGCTGTCGACGGCGCACCGCGAACGGGTCGCCATCGAGGCCCGGTTGTCCCTGGGCGCCGACGCCCGCACGGCACTCTCGTCCATCAGCCGCCAGGCCATGCGGGCCGGCATGACGCCGACCGTCAACGCCATGGCGGCGACGGGGCTGGTGTCGCTGCCGGGCATGATGACCGGTCAAATCCTGGCCGGCGTGGAGCCCGTGGAAGCGGTCAAGTACCAGATCCTGGTGATGTTCCTGATCGGCGGCGGCACGGCCTTGGGCGTCTTCGCCGCCGTCATGCTGGCGGCGCGGCGGCTGACGGACAACCGCCACCGGCTGCGCCTGGATCGGTTGCGCGGTGTTCAGGGCTGAGCGCGCGGCAAAGTTTCGCGGAGAAAGGCAGCGATCAGAAGACCGCCGGCGGACCTTCCGATTTCGGCAGCCAATTGGAACGGATTGGTCCGGAGTCGGGCGCCAAGCAGAACAAATTCTGAGCCAACGTTTTCGGCTGTTGTTGATGCCGTGGACGGCTCCCACCCGCCGGCATCGCGATGTGCCAAAGTGTGG
>CAZQPC010000357.1:1582-5320 GCA_964595005.1 uncultured Magnetovibrio sp. | reverse complement strand
AGAAAGGTTTCGGGTTCTGCGACGTTGTCGTCGGCTGGGATTCCAATGATCAACTGTACGACAACGTCGGCATTACCGGGTGGCATACGGGATACCCCGACGCCACGGTCCGGGTGCTGCCCGAAAGCTGCCGGGAAATCCCCTGGGAAGAGGGCATGTTGTTGTTCCTGGGCGAGTTTGGCGGCGTCCACGAAAGCGTCTGCCCCCGCGCCATGCTGCGCCGCGTCCTGGATAAGGCCGACGCCATGGGCTTCGACGTGCTGGCCGGTTTTGAATACGAATTTTTCGTGTTCGAGGAAACGCCGCATTCCGTGCGGAAGAAGAACTACAAGGACATGCACCCCATGCAGCCGGGATTTTTCGGCTATTCGGTGCTTCGCAATACCGTGGAAAGCGATTTCTACCGTGATCTGTTGGAGGGCTGCACCGATATGGACATGGCCATCGAAGGGCTGCACGAGGAGACCGGGCCCGGTGTCCTGGAGGCGGCGATCACGGTCGATGGCGGTCTCAGCGCCGCCGACAAGGCGGCCCTGTTCAAGACATTTACCAAGGTGATGGCGCAGAAGACCGGCATGATGGCGACGTTCATGGCCAAATGGTCGCCCGATTGGCCCGGCCAAAGCGGCCACATCCATATGTCGCTGAAAGACAAAGCGGGCGGCGCCGCCTTCCACGATACCAGCGATCCTGACGGCATCAGCCCGGCCCTGCGTCACTTCGTCGGCGGCCAGCAGAAATTGATGCCGGAAATGCTGGCCATGATCGCATCCACGGTGAATTCCTACACCCGCCTGATCCCCGGCTTCTGGGCCCCGACGGACGCCACCTGGGGTGTCGACAACCGGACCTGCGCCTTGCGGGTGATTTCCGGGTCGCCATCGGCGCAACGGGTCGAATACCGGGTCGCCGCCGCCGATGCCAACCCGTACCTGGCCTTGGCCGCCGCCGTCGGGGCCGGGCTCTGGGGCATGGAAAACGAGATCGAGCCGGAACCGGCGATCGTCGGCAATGCCTATGACCGCAAGTATCCGAAACGCTTGAACCTGCCGACCACGTTATGGGATGCGGCCCAACGTTTCAAAGCCTCGAAACCGGCCCGCGCCCTGTTCGGCGATGCCTTCGTCGACCACTTTGCCGCCAGCCGGGAATGGGAGGAGCGCGAATTCCGCAAACATATTTCCGATTGGGAAATGGAACGTTATTTCGAAATCATATAGATACCGACCCCCGTCGATCGGCCCCCTTCGATCTGCCCACGTTGATCGCCCCTGGGCCGGTGTCGACATATCCCGACGACCTTTGACTTTGAGGACTTCATGAATACGCATATTGGAAATTGGAACTATCCCACGGCGGTCCGCATGGGCGCCGGCCGCATCGCGGAACTGGCCGAGGCCTGTACGTCGCTTGGCATGGCCAATCCGTTGCTGGTCACGGACCCGGGCATCGCATCGCTGCCGATGGTCGCCGACGCCATCGACGGCAACAAGGATGCCGGTCTTCCGACGGGATTGTTTTCGGAGGTCAAACCGAACCCGCTTGGCAGCAATGTCGACAATGGCCTTGGGGCCTATCGCGCCGGCGGCCACGACGGGGTGATTGCGTTCGGCGGCGGCAGCGCCATGGATGTCGGCAAGCTGATTGCCTTCATGGCCGGCCAATCCCGGCCTTTGTGGGATTTCGAGGACGTCGGCGACAATTGGACCCGGGCCGACCCGGCCGGTATCGCGCCCATCGTTGCCGTGCCGACGACATCGGGAACCGGTTCGGAAGTCGGCCGTGCCGCCGTCGCCACGGAGGAAACCAGCCATACCAAGAAAATCCTCTTTCATCCGAAAATGTTGCCGGGCGTCGTCATCTGCGACCCGGCCCTGGTCGCCGGCCTGCCGCCCAATCTGACGGCCTGGACCGGCATGGACGCCCTGGCGCATTGCCTGGAAGCCTATTGCGCGCCGGGCTACCATCCCATGGCCGACGGTATTGCGGTTGAAGGCATGCGCCTGGTCAAGGAATGGCTGCCGCGCGCCTATGAAGACGGATCCGACCTGGAGGCCCGCACCCACATGATGTCGGCGGCCGCCATGGGCGCCACGGCGTTCCAGAAGGGCCTCGGCGCCATCCATTCCCTGAGCCATCCCGTGGGCGCCGTCTATGACACCCATCATGGACTGACCAACGCCGTCTTCATGCCCTATGCGATGATGTTCAACAGACCGGCCATCGAAGACCGCATGCAGCGCCTGGCCCGCTGGCTCGGGCTGGGCGACGCGTCTTTTGCCTCCGTCATGGGCTGGGTTTTGGAATTGCGCGCCAGGTTTGACATTCCGCGCACGGCCGCAGAATTGGGCGTTGAGGAAAGCCGCCTCGATGAACTGGCCGAAATGGCCGCCCAGGACCCGACAGCGCCGACCAATCCGGTGCCGGCCGGGGTAGCAGAAATGCGAAAAATGTATGATGCCGCCATGGAAGACCGATTGTGAGCGAAGCCGATACGCACGCAAGGTTGATCGCGTTGCTGGACAAGAACGGCGCGCGCTACCGCATCATCGAGCACGAACCCGAGGGCCGGTCCGAGGAAATCAGTAAAATTCGTGGTAACGATCCGGCCCAGGCGATGAAGGCGATCGTCCTTTCGGTACGCGGCGGCGGCAAGGGCAAGCGCCATGTCATGGCCGTCATCCCCGGCAATCGGCGCCTCCACATGAAAGCCTTGCTGGCCCACGCCGGCGCCCAGAAAGGCCGGTTTGCACCCGCCGACGAAGCCGGCGCGTTGACCGGTTGCGTGATGGGTGCGATCCCGCCCTTTTCCTTCCGGGACGATCTACCGATGGTTATCGATGACGCCTTCAAGGCCTGGGAAGAGGTGGCCTTTAACGCGGGCCGCCTTGATCGGTCGCTGTTTCTGAATTTCGACGATTACCGGAAGATCGCCGATCCGGCGTTCGCCAATATTTCCGAAATCGCCTGAGGTTTCATTCCGAGACGACGTAAGCCGTCGCCCGCCGGCTGGCTGAACCCCGTGAATCGCGATCAAAATTCGATACGACCAATGAAATGAGTTTGTCGACGGTTTGCCGATCCGTTGAGAGCGGCAGCCGAACAGAAGTATTTTTTATGCGCAGGTTTTTTTCAGTGAGAAGACGGTTGACGCTCATACGCGGCAAACGATGCTCCATGACTTCCTGATATTGCTCTTGAAGCACCTCTACGGCGCCGTCGAGGGAAATATCGGAAAGTAGTTTTCCAGTAAGGTCATAACCATGCAGTTCGGTGAATCCTGTTCCCCAGTATCGAAATCGGAAATCCAAGGAATCTGGGATCGCATCAATGGCGAGACATTTGGGAAGGATGGCCGGCGGAAAGGTCATCATGTCGATTTCATCCCAGGACGGCGCGAAGTGCGCCCCCCGCTGCGCCCGCCAATACGAAAATACGGCACGCAATTCGGGGAACGGCAAATCCTCAGCCTCTTTGACGATTGTGCTTGCCAATTCCGCCCCTCAAAAAATTCCGTCCGCCATCCTAACTGAATTCCCTCAGAACTTCTTGTCTGATCGTGTTGCATCTCCTTGTTAACGTTGGGTTTGTCTTCAATCCAGCGATCTGATAGCACCACATCTTATCGTATGGAGCATCCATGTCGGAACTGATGATCGAAACGGCGCTGGTCGCTTTCACTTCTTTCTTCGCGACCATTGGGCCGGTGGACGTTGCCGTTGTTTTCGCGGCGCTGAC
>CAZQPC010000357.1:0-1572 GCA_964595005.1 uncultured Magnetovibrio sp. | reverse complement strand
AGCGCGGCGGCGGGGTCGGCTTCTTGCGCGAGTCGCTGACGGCCGAGGCGACGCCGAGACAACGCCGCCGCATGGCTGTCAAAGGTTCCGGCATCGCCATGGCGATCCTATTGGTATTCCTGTTGCTCGGTACGGACTTGCTGGCTTACATGGGGATCAGTCTTGCCGCACTCCGCACCGCCGGTGGCATTTTGCTTTTGCTGATGGGTATCAAGCTGGTCTTCGCCGAACCGGGCGGCGGCAATACGACCACGGAAGACGAAACCAAGGAAGCGGAACTGAAAGACGATATTTCGGTGTTTCCCCTGGCGACACCGCTGATCGCCGGCCCCGGCGCCATGGGCGGCGGCGTTTTGCTGATGGGCAACACGGAAGGCGACCCCACCTTGGGCGCCATCGTCATCGGCGCAATGATCGCCGTGGTCATGATCACCTTGTTTCTGTTGCTGGTCGCCACCCAGGTGCAGCGTTTGCTGGGCGTCACCGGTCTGCAGGTCATCTCGCGTATTTTCGGGGTGCTGTTGACGGCCTTGGCGGTGCAGTTCGTGTTCGATGGCCTGAAAGACAGCGGTCTCCTGGGCTGACTGTTCAGCGCCGGGCGGCGGGCCTGACCAAACGGTTGATCCAGTTTTCAATCTCGCGCCAGCGGATCCGGCGATCCAGAATATCGTCATCAATGCCCAGCAGCCAGGCCAGGTCCTGGCGTTCCGGCGCTGCGTCCAGGACGCTCAGCCGCCCGGCGTGGTCTTCCGCCGCGTCCGTATCGGCAAAGAACCCCTGATCCACAAGGCGCGTTGCATAGCGGCGCACCAGTTTGGCCATGTCGAGAAGATCGAACTCCGGATGATACTGGACCCCCCAGAACATGCCGCCCTGAAACGCGATCGACGCGGCCTGCACGGTGCAGAAGCTGTTCGACGCCAGCAGTGTGGCACCGGACGGCAGATGGGTGACTTCGTCGACGTGGATGGCGGGCTGGTCGAAAACGCCGGATTTTCCCTCAAACATGGGATGACCGCGGCCGGCATCATTCAACGAGATTTTTCGGGCAATGGCCATTTCGCTGCCGCGCGGATGGGGCTTGACCAGGCCGCCGGCCGCCGCCGCGGCCACCTGCAGGCCCCAGCAACTGCCGAACATGGGCACACCGGCCTCAAACCCGGCCCGGGCGAATTCGATCTGGCGCTGTACCCGCGGGTCATCCTCGCCGCCCGGGATATTCAGGCCCGAGCCGCTGATCATGATGCCGTCATAGGCGCCGAGTTCGTGCCCGGCCGGCAGCGCGGCGTCAATGTCAGCCGGCATGGCCACCTCGATATGGCAGCCGGGCGCCAATTCTTCCAATAAGGCGGTGAAGCATTCACTGCCGGTGCGGCCGCCCAGCGCCTTCAGCGCTTCGTTACGGTCGCTGGGATTGCCCTCGGCGATCAGCAAACACAGCCCGTCGTTCATGGTGGCGCTCACCCGGCCCCTGCCCGTCCCCTGGCGATCATCGTCGGGATGATCAACCGATCGATCCAGTTTCGGACCTCGGCACGCCGGACGTCTTCGTTGGTGATGTCGTCGTCGACG
>CAZQPC010000356.1:0-5324 GCA_964595005.1 uncultured Magnetovibrio sp. | reverse complement strand
CGCCTTGGCGGTCTTCGCCGCGTTAAACACTTCGGTCTTGACCTTTTCCGCGGCCTCAATGGCGGCGGCGACGATACGCGTCATCTTCGCTGCCGCCTTGGAGATATCGCCGTTATCGGTGGCGTTGGCGCCAATGCCGACGAAGGCTTCCAATTCAAGCAACAGGTCTTCGGACAGCGTTTCCCCGGCGGCCGCCGCGGCCATGGCGGCGGCGACGGCTTCCTGAGCCGACGAGGCGCTTGCCGCGAGGCCTGTCGACGCACCAAGCGCTTTCAGCGGCGCCGTCACCAAACTGGAGATTTCGCTCAACGCCGTGGTATTTCCGCTCAAGCCGTTGGCGGCCGTACCGCTGGCACTGATCGAATTTTGCAAGGAGCTTAACGCCGTCGAGGCCGATACTTCGGCCGTCGAGGCAGAACTCGAAGCTGATTGGATGGCTTCATAGACCGTGCCGAGACGTGTCGTGGTTTCGCTGTAGTCTTTGTTCACCTCCCCTGCGAATTTCTGCTGGAACGGCAGCGGGTCAACCCGCGGCACGGCCAGGATGTTGCCGATATCCTGGAAAATCTGGATCAAGTCGATCTTGAACGTCGCCAGTTGTTTTTGGGCGGCCTCAAAGGCGCCCTGTATGCCTTCATTGATTTCCGCCAGCGCTTCCAGCACGTCTTCCGGCGCCTGCGCGTCTTCGCCGTCGCCTTCGCCCGCCGCCTGCTGCTCAAGGCCCGGCGACGGCGGCAGCGTATCCAGCGCGTTGCCGTAGCGCTGGTTGATCTGATCCTGGGTCAACACGATCGGCGTCGGCGGCGCCTGATTGATCGACGTCATGGTCACCGTCGCGCCGGCGACGTTCATGACCACCGTGCCCGCCGCGTTGGTGATGACGATCTCGCCGGTGCCGCCGCCGTCGTCGCTCATCAAGGTGATGGCGTTCTCTTCGCCTTCCGCCGCCGCGTGGCCGGCGACCTTGGTGCCGCGGATACCGATGGTGGCGACCGGCGTCGTCACCGCCATGGCATCCGTATCGGATTTCGCGATCTGGCCGGAGATGAACGAGAAGGTGCCCTGGACCAGCGACACGGCCATGGAGTTTTGGTCGCCGCCCGGATCGTAGATCATCTCATCGAGGGTCATGCGGCCGTTGTCGCCCAGCGAGAACGTCGTCTCGTCGGCGAATTCGATACCAATGGCGCCGTCGCCGCCGGTCTCGATGACATCGCCCTGGTAGACCGGATCGCCTTCCTTCAGGGTTACCCGGGTGCCATCGGCGCGCACCGCCTCGACCTTGCCCTCGGCGGTGACCACCTTGCCGATCGGATCGCCGACACCGGCCGGGGCGGCCTGGGCGTATTGGCCCGGCGCCAGCGGACCGGCGAGCTTGGTGGCGAGGCCAGCGCTGATGAACTGGCCGCCTTCGGTAATCAGATCAGGTGGGTTCGGAAGCCGGAAAAAATCACGAACGATGATCTGCTGACCATCGGGGCCAACCAAAATCAGGTCGGGGCCTTGGCGAACGTAATCGGCCCGAAGCACCCACGCACCTGCGGGCAGCTCCTGAGTGGTGCCGCCCTGTGCTTGTACGATGGAGATTCCGCGACCGTCGCCGGAATCTCCGCTTCCCGACCGATCAGATGGCCCTTCGTAATTCAAAGGGAACCTCTTTCTCCAGCTTCGATTCTCTTCCTCACGCCCCTCAAGAGCTACCGGATGGAATTCTTCCTCCGTCGAGATATGCCGGTTAGAGGAATTTAGCCTTCTTATTAATTAGATGGATTGTAGGGAGTCGCGCGTCGAATGTCTAAGGATTTCAGCGGTTTTCACGCAACATTATTACGTATTTTAGATGGTCATTTCCAATATTTTGACGACGATTTCGCTGATTTCGGAACGCCGGAAGACGGCGCCAGATATTGCCAAGATGTTGGGACGCTGGGATACACTATATACGTGAAAAATTTATTTGTGGTTGCCCGAAATCAACCCATCAATGGGCAGCCAGCCGGTCGATGGCCGCCACCAACTCGGCGTAAGCACCAACCACCGCATCGGCTTTTGTGGTCTCGCGGGCACCTTCGTCACGGGCCGCCGTGAACAGGATCGCCTTCATGCCGAGGGCCTGGGCACCCACAATATCCTTGGCATCCCGGTCGCCGATATGCACCATCTCGGCATAATCCGTACCCAGTTGCCGGGCCGCGCTAGCGAAACAGTCAGCATGTGGCTTCGAATGCCCGACCTCATCGGAAAAAACGAATCCGGAAAAATATTTTTTCACGCCATGGTGGTTAAGAAGTTCCCGCAGGCCCCGGCCTGGGGTAAAAATCGTGTCGGAGATGATACACAGTTTGTAACGTTCCGCTAATGCCGCGATCACGTCGGCGGCCCCGTCGATGAGATCTGGTTTGACCTGCAACTCCATATTCTCCATGGCGGCGATCAGTTCGTCGCGCTCGTTGCCGGGCAGATCGCGGGCCAATCCGCCAAGCAGAATGTCTACCCGGTCCGGCACTTCCCAGGTCACGCTCATGCCGTACCAAGCCTTTCGAAAGGCCGCTTCATGGACATCAAAAGCCGTATCCGTGAGCGTCTTGTCGATGGGTTCGTGGCGGTTCAGCATTTCCCACAACAGGTGGCGCCGTTCGTCAGGTTTGGACCGCAACCCCTGGGCGGCGCGCTTCGGTTCGTCGGAATCGTCGACAATGATGGTTTCCCAAATGTCGAAGGTAATGGCGGTCAGCGGCATATGTTTCCTCAATCACTTTGTCATCGGGCACTTTGTCATCGGGCACTTTGTCATCGGGCCGCGATGGTCACGGCCGGCCTGAAAGCTGATATTTCTTCCAGCAGTTGCACGCTGAAATCAAGATGGATTTGAATTGAACGGGGACGCACGCGGCGCCATCGCCGGCCACGTCTAATCCACGTCGGGATCATTGCTGCCTTCTTCCATTTCCAGCGGCGGCATATAGGCCGGGATGGGCGAGGCCGGCGCGACGGCGGCGGTTTCGTCATCGTCGGTTTCTGAGCCGTCCCCCCCCAGGGGTTCGAGATCATTGCGCGTCCACCAATACCAAAATCCGTTTTCCCGGAGCCAGCGCTCGAGCCGGTCAAGGCTGTTCCATTCGCGCGCCGCCCCCCGGGCGCTGTAGACGCGCGCCACCAGGGTATCGACATAAACCAGCACCCCCCAGGCATGGGGATGCTTGTCCTGGTCGCCGAAGCCGCCGCCCTGCTGGTTCCTGTAGACCCGGTAGACGACGGCGTATTCACCCAGCCGGCCGGCCTCACGGAGAAACGGAATGTCGGCTTGCGTGATGGTCGTGCTGACGCCGAGCAATACATCTTGATCCATGGTGTTGACATTTCCTGTTAAACTCACTACACCATGATACATGATGTCGGGCGTTTCGTACAGTGCGGACGTTCACGCCATGGAAATTGAACCGCGTCACGGGCGCCACAAGTGTCGAATTCGCGGGAATTGGATCAATAAAGGAGACCACAATATGCCTCGTAAAGTTACCCCTGTTCCCAAGGGATTTCGCACCGTCACACCGGTTCTGACCGTTGCCGGCGCGCACAATGCCATTGAATTCTATAGCCATGTCATGGGCGCCGAAGAGCGCACCCGGATCCATGGTGTGGACGGATATTCCATCGCCCATTCGGAACTGAAAATCGGCAACTCGCTGGTTATCGTCAGTGATGAAAACCCGGCCTTCGGCATCCATGCGCCGAGCGCCGTCACCGGCTCTGCCGTCAACATGCATCTCTATCTGGCCGATGTCGACGCCGTGTGGACCCGCGCCATGGAAGCCGGTGCCACGGTTTTGGTGCCCCTGGCCGATACCTATTGGGGCGAACGGTTCGGCAAATTCATCGATCCCTTCGGTCATGTCTGGTCGCTGGCGCAACGCATCGAACGCCTCAGCGCCGAAGAAATCGCGGCCCGTGCCGCGGCGTTGTCGGCGCCGGTTGAAGTTGCCCCGTTGGACGTCGCACCGCTTGACGCCGACGGCGTCGCCTTTGCGTTGGACGTTGCCGAACCGGTTTTCGAGCAAGCCGTCGAAGCCGCTTAATGGAATTGGACGGCGGCCTCGTTCGATGATCGCCGCCGTCCGATTTTCCCAGCCGAGCAATATTGCACGCACCCGAAAGCCGACATTCGAGCAGAAACAAGGATGAGCACCATGACCGACAACGCCACGTTAAATGCCCGCCGTGAAGCCGCTATTCCCCGTGGTGTTGCCACGGCGACACAAATCTTTGCGGACCGCGCCGAGAATGCCGAACTTTGGGATGCGGAAGGACGCCGCTACGTCGATTTCGCCGGCGGTATCGCGGTCGTCAATACGGGACACCGTCATCCGACGGTCATGGCCAAGGTCAATGCTCAGCTTGAACGGTTCACCCATACCGCCTACCAGGTCGTGCCCTACGAATCCTATGTGGAATTGGCGGAGCGCCTGAATAATCTGGCGCCGGGTGAAACCCCGAAAAAGACGCTTTTCGTCACCACCGGCGCCGAAGCGGTGGAAAACGCCGTCAAGATCGCCCGCGCCCATACGGGCCGGCCCGCGGTGATTGCCTTCAACGGCGCCTTTCACGGCCGCACCATGATGACCATGGGGCTGACGGGGAAAGTGCAGCCTTACAAACAGGGCTTTGGGCCGATGCCCGCCGACATCTATCATCTGCCGTTCCCCATGGCCGCCCACGACGTGACGGTTGATGATGCACTGCGGGCCCTGGAAAACCTTTTCAAAGCCGATCTGGAACCCGCGCGCGTCGCCGCGATGATCATCGAGCCAGTGCAGGGTGAAGGCGGCTTTTACATCGCGCCGTTCGCGTTTTTGCAACGCCTCCGCGAAATTTGCGATGCCCACGGCATTCTGCTGATCGCCGACGAAGTTCAGACCGGGTTCGCCCGCACCGGACGCATGTTCGCCATCGAACACGCCGGCGTTGAGCCCGACCTGATCACCGTTGCGAAAAGCTTGGCCGGCGGCTTCCCGCTGGCCGGTGTCATCGGCAAGGCGGATATTATGGACGCCCCCGCGCCGGGCGGCCTCGGCGGCACCTACGGCGGCAGCCCCATCGGCTGCGCGGCGGCCCTTGGTGTGCTCGACGTGATCGCAGAAGAAAACCTTTGTCAGCGCAGTGAAGACCTGGGCCAGCGCATCATCACGCGGCTTCGTTCGTTTGCGGCGCGCGACGACATGCCGGCCATCGGCGACGTGCGCGGCCTTGGTGCCATGGTCGCCTTTGAGCTGTTGACGTCACCGGACGGCGCGCCCGATCCGGAGGCGACGAAAGCCCTTTGTGCA
>CAZQPC010000355.1:0-5343 GCA_964595005.1 uncultured Magnetovibrio sp. | reverse complement strand
TTAAACCCGATCAGCAGATGCAAAAAGTAGCTTAAACGACGCCGATATATGTCCAACGATTGGGTAGTTTATCAAGTTATATATTAAATTCACTTTATTTAGTTATCCATATTGATTTATAATTCTAGCATGATGTTTGTATTATATCTTACTGCATAGGAAAAAGTCACTTTCTAAACTTATGCCGTGATTGAAAATAATTCAGGAGGACAGCATGCGCAGAAGACAGGCTTTGAAATATATTGCAGTTGGAGCCGCGTTGACCTGTCCCAGCTGTTTGTCAATTGCGACTGCCTTGGCGTCGGGAAAGAGTGGGGAAAGTCACGCCGGCGGCCATTCCGCAAGTTGGGGGTATGAGGGCAACGGCGCCCCTGAAAATTGGCAAGATCTCTCGCCAGCCAACCGGGTCTGTGGCGTGGGCTTCCAGCAATCCCCCATCGATATCGGTCACAGCATACCTGCGGAGACTGGCAAGCTCGATATTTCCTACAAGTCCACTCCCCTTAGAATTTTGAACAACGGGCATACGGTTCAGGTCAATTGCGACGCCGGGAGCTCAGTGACATTGGATGGCAAGGCTTTCAAGTTGCTGCAGTTTCACTTCCATCATCCCAGTGAACATACCTTGCGTGGTCGCGCCTTCGATCTAGAGGCTCATTTTGTTCATGTGTCAAATGACGGTGTTCTGGCCGTTCTTGGCGTGTTTGTCGCCCAGGGAGCGGACAATGGCGCCCTCGCTCCGATCTGGGACAACATTCCGGCATCGGCGGGCCCAGAAAAGCGCGTCGCTTCGATCACCGTATTCCCCGAGCGCCTGTTACCGTCCGACCGGACTTACTACCGCTATTACGGATCGCTGACGACACCGCCCTGTTCCGAAAAGGTGATCTGGTCGGTATTCCAGACCCCGCTTGAGGCGTCGAGTGATCAGGTGAAAAAATTCGCGTCGATCTACCCCACCAACGCCCGCCCGACCCAAGCTTTGAACAGACGTTTTCTACTGCGTTCCAAGTAACCCGAAATAGCCCGGAAGGTATGAACAATGACAATGATAGCAACGACGTCAAAGACATCCGGCGGATTGTTGAACAATTTGAAAGTGAAGGTGAAAATTCTGATGGGGTTCGGCTTGGTCCTTGCCATATTGGCAGGCCTTTCAGGCTTCGGATATTTCGCCTTCGTTTCGGTTGGCCATGAGGTGGACATCTATGCAGAGAATGTCGAGGAGGCGGCAATTTTAAACGAAATCGAATCGACCTTCATGAAGGTCCGGCTGCGGGCAAATAAATATGTCGCCGATGGAGACGAGAAAGATGCCAGAGCTCTCGAACAATTGGCCGAGGAACTCTCCCCGCTTATGGCAAAGGCAGAAGAAATTATCACGGAGCCCGAGCGGAAGAAGAAGCTCGCCGAACTGACGCACGACGTAAAGTTATACGTCGAGGATTTCCTGAAGCTCGAAACCTTGGAAACCGACTTCAAAGACCAGATAAACGATGTCCTCGAACCCACCGGCAACAAGTTTATGGCTGATCTTGATGAGCTTCTTGAACAGGCCGTGGCCGAGGGAAACAGCGATGCCAAAAACTATATCGAAGGGGCCGTTCGCCATGCGCTCCAGGCGCGTCTTTACTCCAACATTACCCTGGGACGGCACGACGAATCTTTTGCCAGTAAGGCCATGCACGAATTCGAGCAATTGACGATCGCCGTTGAAGCCATTGGCAAATCCGCCGACACGGCTGAAGGGCGCCAACTTCACGACAAACTCGCAAAACTTTTACAGACATATGAACACGCCTTCGAAAAAAGCCATGAAGAAAACCTGGAAATAAATACTCTGATGACCGGCGAGATGAAAACGGCGGCGCAGCAGGCCGTAAAGGATGCTGAGTTGATTAAACACGCCGCTGCGAAGGCTGAAGAACGCGTCAGGGAAGAAACGATACACGAGGTTGAAGCCGCAGAATTTGAAATGCTGCTTACCAGTATTGGCGGATTGGTCATAGGAGTTCTTCTGGGGTGGTTTATTGGCAATGGCATCTCCAAACCCGTTGTTTCCATGACGGACGCCATGACAGAACTCGCGGAAGGCAACTTGAACACCGAAATATCGGTCCAGGGTCGCGGTGACGAGATCGGAGAAATGGCTGCGGCGGTTCAGGTCTTCAAGGACAATGCCATCCGCGTCAAGAAAATGGAGGACGAGGCCGAGGCGCAGGCGAAGCGTGCCGAGGAAGAAAAACGCCAGTTGATGAACAAGATGGCCGACGATTTTGAGGCCAGCGTTGGTGGCGTCGTCGAGAGCGTCTCTTCTGCGGCCAAGCAGATGGAGGCTTCCGCCACCTCTTTGACATCAACGGCAGAAGAGACGAACTCCCAGTCGGTGACCGTCGCAGCGGCAGCCGAGCAGGCGGCGGCTAACGTGCAAACGGTGGCCTCGGCGGCCGAGGAGTTGGCCAGTTCGATCAGCGAAATCAACCGCCAGGTCACCGAATCCTCGCACGTTACTAACGAAGCTGTGGTAGAAACCGAACGCAGTCATGACACGGTCCAAGGGCTGGTCGATTCCGCCAAACAGATCAGCGAGGTCGTTGATCTGATCACCGACATTGCCGAGCAAACCAACCTACTGGCGCTCAACGCGACCATCGAGGCAGCCCGCGCCGGTGACGCCGGCAAGGGTTTTGCGGTCGTCGCCTCCGAGGTCAAGAATCTGGCCACCCAGACGGCCAGAGCCACCGAAGAAATCGGCGGCCAGATCGCCGCCATCCAATCGGCCACCGAGCAGGCGGCCGACGCGATTGAGGGAATTGGAACGACTGTCCGAAAGGTCGACGAAATCTCGTCGGCCATTGCCGCCGCCGTTGAGGAACAGGGTGCGGCGACAAATGAGATCGCCCGTAACGTTGAACAGGCGGCGTCCGGAACCAACGAGGTCTCTAGCAACATTACCGGCGTGACGCAGGCGGCGAGCGAAACCGGCGTAGCGGCAAGTCAAATTGCCACGTCCTCCGGAGAGCTATCACAACAATCTGAAACGCTGAGCAGTGAGGTTGGTAGGTTCCTGGCTACGGTACGGGCAGCATAGCCTGCTCACCTGGGGCGGTCGAACCCGGGTTCGGCCGTCCCACCCGCGAATGACAGTGACCCGGGTTCCGGAAAGTGGTCCACGCCTTTAGTGATGATCTGGCTGACGCGGGACCTTGCCAGGCTTGGTGCACCGGTGGTGTGTATTGATGCGCGGGCGGCGCATAAGGCGCTTTCGGCACGCATGAACAAATCGGACCGCGCCGATGCCGAAGCGCTGGCGCAGTTGTCTCGAACGGGCTGGTATCGGGAAGTCCATATCAAGAGCGAAGCGAGCGAGCCGACCCCGGAGAGAACCATGAGCCCGGTGAGACACATAAAACCTGCCCTTGTACGAGAGGCCGCAATTAGAGAACAGACATTCTTAAAATCGTGTGCAACCTCACTATTTGGACGGTAAACACGAACGGGTAGTATAGTCTTCACTGTAAAAGTTTCCGCAGGCGGACGAATTATGAGTGAATTGTTGAGGCTGTTTGCCGAGTTCGGCATTAATTTGGCGCTGCTCATCTCCCTGACGTTTGCGTACGGGCTATTTTTTAGAAAACTTGACCAGATTCACGGCACCGCAAAGGTCACTATTGATGGGATACTATTTGGCGTTGTCGCCATTATTGGCATGAATGTGCCAGTGCATATAGCCGATGGCATCATTGTCGATGGGCGTACAGTCATCGTCATGCTTTCCGGGGCGTTCGCGGGGCCAGTGGCTGGCATTGCCGCCGGTGCAATCGTCTCCGCATACCGAGTATATTTGGGTGGTATTGGCACGATTGCCGGCGTTGGGGCGATATTAACGGCTGTGGCGGTGGGGATTGTTTTTCAGTCTAAGTTTTCGGTTAAACCCCGTCAGATAGGCGTAAAACATTTATTGGGCATGGCGGTTCCAATGACGGCGATTAGTCTTGCTTGGATTTTTGCTTTGCCGAGTGAAATAGCACGCTTGCCAATATTGTCTAAGCTCTCCATGCCCGTTGGGATCATGTATCCGATTGCGACATTGTTGCTTGGTCTCATGTTGGCGCAAGAGCATAGGAGATTGCATTTGGTAGCAAAACTGCGAGAGAGCGAAAAGCGCTTTCGCGATTTTGCCGAATCTTCTTCTGACTGGTTTTGGGAGTTAGATGAAAATCTTCGGTTTTCATTTGTTTCCGATTCGATTTCTGGAATTGGGGCCTCGCCCGAACATTACATTGGAAAGACGCTCGAAGAATTAACACAACTGGACGAAACAATGTCAGTTTCGGATAAGGAGATACAGGCACAGAAACAGCATTTGCCTTACAGTGGGATTGAGAAACAATCGATAGTTAATTCGGAGAAATGGGTTCGTTCGAGTGCCAAGCCGATCTTTGACGACGAAAATCGATTTCAAGGTTACCGCGGCACAACCCTAGACATCACGGATCGGAAAAAGTCGGAGCTATTATTATCTGCGGCGTTTCGCGATGGCCCTGCTTTTTATACAATAACGACACCCGAAATCTCCGGCAGCCGATATGTCGAGGTCAGCGAGAACTGGCTAACGGTTATGGGGTATTCGCGTGAAGAGGTTATAGGAAAAGACCCAAACGATTTGAGAATTTGGTTTGAGCCTGATGGCCGAAAGAGATTGCTTAAAAGTTTTGATAAAAATGGCGGCGTTAGAAATTATATATCGCGATTTCGGACAAAGAGTGGGGTGCCGATAGACGTTTCGATTTCTGCCCAATTTGCTGGTGATGGTGGGAGCAAGTATTTACTGCTTGTATTTCAAAACATTACCGATCTTATGCGTATCGATTTGGATCGCCGCAAAGCTCTGATCGAGGCCGAAAGAGCAAATCAGGCGAAGTCTGAGTTCTTGGCCACCATGAGCCATGAGTTCCGAACACCCCTGAATGCCATTCTCGGTTTTAGCGAGATGCTTCGTGCTCAATACTTCGGCCCCCTGGGCGCTAGAAATTATCGGGAATACGCGAACGACATTCACGATAGTGGCGAGCATATGTTGGCATTGATAAACGACATTCTGGACATTTCGGCAATCGAAGCCGGAAAGCGAAACTTGATCAAAGAGGCAATCAATCTCGATGAATTGCTGAACAATTGCGTGAGACGGGTTGAGCACCTTGCCAAAAGCAGCGACATCGATCTGTCAGTAGAAATCACTGATGACCTACCGTCCCTTTATGCTGACGAACGGTCTGTCATTCAGATCGTAAACAACCTACTTTCCAATGCGATCAAGTTTACAGAGAGCGATGGGAGTAT
>CAZQPC010000354.1:0-5346 GCA_964595005.1 uncultured Magnetovibrio sp. | reverse complement strand
GACCTATCTCAAGCCGCCGCTTCCGTATAGCGCAGCAGATGTTCGTCGCGGTCGCCGAACAGCACCTGGCCGAGGGTCAGCCGCTTGACGTAATGCGATAGCGCGTATTCGTCGGTGACGCCGACGCCGCCGTGCATCTGCACCGACATTTCGGCGACGGTGCGGGCCGCGTTGTCGACATAGGCCTTGGCCCCGGAGACGGCGTGGCGGCGCGCCGCCGCGTCGGGGTTTTCGACCTCGGCGGCCGCCCAAAACACCATGGAGCGGGCAAACTCGACCTCGCTCAGGATGTCGGCCATGGCGTGCTGCAAAACCTGGAAGCTGCCGATGGGGCGGCCGAACTGTTCGCGGGTCTGCAGGTATTCGTGGGTCAGGTCGCGGACCCGTTCCATGGCGCCCAGGGCCTCCGCCAGGGACGCGGTGACGGCCCAGTCCTCGACCTCCGCCAGCACCGCATCGGCATTGTTTGTTTCCAGGCGCGCCTCGGCACTGAGCGCCATATCGGTCATCTCAATATCCGCGGCACCGCGGCCGTCGACCAGGCGGTAAGAGGTCAGCTTGACGCCGTCGGCGGCCGTATCGATCAGGAAAATACCGCTGGCGCCGCTATCGACGATGGCACCGACGGCAATCCATTTGGCCGCGTCACCGCCGACCACCACGGCCTTGCGGCCGTTCAGCGTATAGCCGCCTTCGGTGCTGGCCGCTTGGGTTTCCACCGGTGCCGTCTCGTAGCGCTGGGTCGGTTCATAGAGCGCCACGGCCAGGGTTTCCTTGGCCGCCAGGACGCCGGGCAGAAGGTCGTTTTGCTGGGCCTCCGAGCCGGCCGCCATCAACAACCGCACCCCCATGACCGACGTTGACAGAAACGGCTCCAGGGCCAGATGGCGCGACATTTCCGTGGCCACGGCCATGACGTCACCGCCGCCGCCGCCGAAGCCGCCGGCGTCCTCGGGCGCCAACAGGCCGATGAAGCCAAGCTCCGCCAGGGTCGACCACATGGCGGTGGAATGAAAGGTTGCCGTGTCTTCCAGAAAGGCCCGGCGTTTCTCGAAATCGTAGTCCGCCTCATAGGCCTTGCCGAGGCTGTCGGCCATCAGGGTTTGTTCTTCTGAGAAAGTAAAATCCATGACCGGCTCCTATAGACCCAGCAATTGTTTGGAGATGATGTTGCGCTGGATCTCGTTGGAGCCGCCGTAGATCGAGGCCTTGCGGCGGAAGAAGTAATAGGGCGTCGCCTGGGCCGCATAGTCCGGCCCCGGGGCCTCGCCGTTCCACGACTCCTCAAGGGCTTCTGGCAGATAAGGCGCCGCGTAACTGCCGACCGCCTCCATGGTCAGGGTGGCGATGCCCTGTTGCACTTCCGAGCCGACGATTTTCAGGATCGACGAAATGGGGCCCGGCGCGCCCTTGCTCATTTCCTCGATCAGCATGCGCAGGTTGGTGATTTCCAGGGCCCTCAGTTTGAGCTCCAACTCCGTCAGTTTGGCCTTGAACAGGGGGTCTTCGTTCAAGGGCTTGCCGCGCCGTTTTTCCACCGCCGCGATGGCTTCGAGGCGGGCGAACTCGGCCTTCGACTGGCCGACGCCGGCGATCCCCGTGCGTTCGTTGGAGAGCAGGAACTTGGCATAATCCCAGCCCTTGTTTTCCTCGCCGACCAGATTTTCCGCCGGCACTTCGACGTTGTCGAGGAACACTTCGTTGACCGCATGCTCGCCGTCCAGGGTGATGATGGGACGCACGGTGATCCCGGGCGAGGTCATGTCGATGAGCACGAAGGAGATGCCTTCCTGCTTCTTCACGTCGCGGTCGGTGCGGACCAGGCAGAACATCCAATCGGCCCAGTGCGCCTGGGTGGTCCAGGTCTTCTGGCCGTTGACGATGTAGTTGTCGCCTTCCCTGACCGCGCGGGTCGATAGCGACGCCAGATCGGAACCGCTGCCCGGCTCGGAAAATCCCTGGCACCAAAACTCCTCGCCCGACAGGATATTCGGAAGATAACGGCTTTTCTGTGCGTCGTTGCCGAAATGGATGATCACCGGGCCGACCATATTGAGGCCGAAGGCCTGCAGGCGCGGCATGCCGGCGGCGAAGCTCTCCTCATCCAGGATATGGATCTGGATCGGGTCGAAACCGGCGCCGCCCTGTTCGGCCGGCCATTTCGGCGCCACCCAGCCCTGGTCAAAGAGAATGCTATGCCAGCGCTTCAGGTCATCCTTGTCATGGCGCCGGCCCGTTCTGGCCTTGTCCGCGATATCGGCCGGTGCTTTGTCGCGCATGAAGGCGCGCACCTGTTCCCGGAATGCCTGCTGTTCGGCGTCATAGGTCAGTTCCACCGGCTGTCCTCCTGGCGAATAAGCATCACTGTGGCCCGGTTTAGGTAGACGTGGCGGGCCTGTCAAAGGGATTCGCGGTTTACTTTCACTGGACGGAATGCCCGGTCAGAGCGATTAAAGTTCAGATGGAATCGCCTGAGATCGGTTTTCGCGTTTTCCGGTTAGGAGAGGATGCGACAGCGATGTGGGGTATCGGTGAGTATTCTCGACGACACCGGAAACCGTGAAAATCGACCGCAGGCGCCATCTCCGGGGTCCTGGACAGCGTCGCGGCCCGCTGGCGATTTTCCCGCATCGCGGCGCGAACCGCTCCTCGCCAGAAACCCGGAGATGACGTCTCAGGCGGTTCCATCTGAACTTTAACCGCTCTAAGCTGGGCAAATGAGCGATGCCAGGATTACCGGGTTCCACCAGGACGACGATGGCCATTGGGTCGCCGAGCTGGATTGTGGCCACCAGCGCCACGTACGCCACCTGCCGCCCTTCCAAAACCGCGATTGGGTGATCACCGCCGAAGGCCGCGAAGCGCACCTGGGCGTGGAGATTCCCTGCGGACTGTGTGCCCAGGGGATTGCCGCCGGCGAAGACGCTCCGGGGTGAAACACGGCGATCGTGCCACGCAAGCTCGGAACATCGATCTCAGTGATTCCAATTAACCGTCAAAGGCTCTAGGCTGGCGCATCTTCCTCCAATGAAATATCGACCATCAAGGCGCCGGCCAGATCCTCCAGGGCATCGCGCAGACCGTCTTCGTCCAGACCGTCCGGCATGCGCACCCGGCCCTTGGCATGGAACAGCTTGCCGCCGCCCATGGGCGCGTCGTCCAATTCCGTCTTCATGTTTTCGACGCTGACCTTGCGTTCGGCCAGACAGTGGGAAATCTCGTGCAGGATACCGGGGTGATCGGGGCCGACGAAATCGAGGACCAGAACATGGCCCTGTGGCGGTGCCGTGTTGCGCGCCGCCTCGACGACCAGATGAAAACCCTCCTCGTTCAACGCCGCCAGGGCGGCTTCCAGATCCGCCGCCTTGGCGTCGCCAATGGAGACCCGGGCGACACCGGCGAACTTTTCCGCCAGATGAGCCATGCGGCTTTCCAGCCAATTGCCGCCGGCTTCGGCGACGGCCTCGGTGATGCGTTCGACGACGCCCGGTTTGTCCGTGGCGATAAAGCTCAACACCAACGTTTTGGCCATGATCCCTCTCCGATAATCCCGTCCCGGGCCCACAATCTACCAAGGTTTTCCGGCGCCGGAAAGAATTGGCGGCTGAGATAGATGGCATCTTGAAACGGGGCCGGCTTTTACCGGCATGGCGTTTTGTGTAGAAATGTCGCGCGCCTTCGAACAGGAGTTTCTTGTGGAACTGACGGTCAATCCCCTTTCGCCGCACTTCGGCGCGGAAATTCTCGGCGCCGATCTGTCGTCCGGCGGCGCCAACATGGCGGCGGCGATCCGCCAGGCCTGGCTCGACGCCGGCGGCCTGGTGGTTGTCCGCGGCCAGGATATCGATACGCAACGCCACATCGCCTTTGCCCGGCATTTCGGCCCCCTGTTCGGCGATCCCGACGAAGAGCCGCTGCAAGACACGGTCAGCATCTATATCCACCCTGACCATCCGGAGATTTACCGGGTCTCGAACCAGGTCGAAGCCGACGGAAAACCGAAGGGCCGCCGTGGCGCCGGCACCTATTGGCATTCCGACGTCAGCTTCCGCGAACGCCCGGCCGGCGCGTCAATTTTGTCGGCCAAGCAAATCCCGCCCGCCGGCGGCGACACCATCTATTGCGATCAGGCCCAAGCCCATGAGGCGCTCAGCGATGCCATGAAGGAGATGTTGGCGCCGCTCCGCGCGGTCCACGATTTCGCGGTTGCGGCGCGCACCCAATACGCCAAACCCGTGGTCGTCGAAGGCGATATGGACGGTGCCAACACGGCCATCCATCCGGTCGTCCGCACCCACCCGGAAACGGGCCGCAAGAGCCTGTTCGTCAATCCCGGCTTCACCAGCCATCTGCTGGGATTCGACGCCGGCGAAAGCGCGGCCTTGCTGAAATTTCTCTATGATCATTCGACGCGGCCGGAATTCCTGTACCGGCACCGTTGGCAGGAAAACGATTTGATCATTTGGGATAACCGCTGCCTGATGCATTATGCGGTGATGGATTATGCCGACGAACACCCGCGCTACATGGAACGCACCACCATCATCGGCGAGCGGCCGATTTAGGCTGCACGACCCTCCGTTAGGTTACGCCCAATTTGGTAGCAATGCAGCGCGCACGGAAAATGTCGTATGGTAACCCCGTCAACGCGAGTTTCTGCGGTCTGAGATTTTGATGTCGCCCCAACCGGTAGGTTTTCTAATCCGTTTTGTTTTGCCAGTTCGATGAGCCCTTTCAAATCTCCTGGCCTTTCGACAAACCGATCCGACCACTTGACCTCATACGCCCATGAAGGCCGTAGTGTTAGAGGGTGAAGTTTGACAAGATCAACTTCAAGGGTTTGGCGGCCAGATTTCCATCGAGCATAGTGAATAAGTTTCAGTGACTCGGAATGAAACCATTGGCTAAAGATGGCAGTCTCTACAATGGGGCCTGTTGCTTCGTCATCACCAGATAAAGCGCCAAATAATGCCGCCCGCATAGAAGGGTTCGTAAGGTAACATTTGAAATGACGCATGCGCTTGAACGTCTTACCGTTCTCATCAACCCGCCGAACACGAACAATTAGAAAAGCCGCTTCAAGATATTCGAGATATTTGGATATCGTGTTTTTGGCGACGCCCGAACTTGACGCAAGGCCGTCTAAGCTAATCTCTGAACCACTATGATATGCAATCGTTGTGAACAAACGATTCAACTCTTGAATATCCTGGATTCCGTATAGGCTTGGTAAATCGCGCAAAAGAACCTTCTCGATAATATCGCGACCGAGATACCGGTGAATATTGCCACGGATGTTTGGGTTAAGAACGGCCTCCGGGAACCCGCCGAAATTCAAATAGTCGA
>CAZQPC010000353.1:0-5396 GCA_964595005.1 uncultured Magnetovibrio sp. | reverse complement strand
GATTTCGGAAAACCGCATCTGGTCGGCGTCCTTGATTACCGGCACGACAAGCCCTTGCGGCGTGCCGACGGCGACGCCGACATTGTAGTAGTTCTTGTAGACCAGTTCATCGCCGTAAATCTCGGCGTTGACGGCCGGCCATTCCTTCAAGGCGATGCACGCGGCGCGGACGAAGAACGACATGAAGCCCAGGCGCACGCCGTGCTTCTTCTCGAACTGCTCCTTGTAGGCGGCGCGCAGTTCCATGGCGGCGCCCATATCGACCTCGTTCCAGGTGGTCAGCATGGCGGCCGTGTTCTGCGCTTCCTTGAGACGCGTCGCGATGATCTTGCGCAACTTGGTCATGCGGACCTTTTCCTCGCGCGGGTCTTCGGGGCGCGGCGGCAACTCGCCGGCCGAGGTGAACCCCGCGGCCGCCGGTGCGGCGGCGGAAGACCGCGTGACTTTTGCCGTGCCGGCCTGAATGGCGGCCAGTACGTCGCCCTTGGTCAGGCGGCCGGCCTTGCCGGTGCCGGCAATCTTCGCCGGGTCCAGATCGTTATCGTCAACCAGCTTCCGAACCGCCGGTGACATGGGGATGGCAGGTGCCGCCGGTGCAGCGGCGGGTGCGGGGGCCGGAGCGGGGGCCGGAGCGGGTGCGGGCGCCGGAGCGGGCGCGGCCGCCGGAGCGGGCGCCGGTGCAGGAGCTGCTGGCGGCGCAGGCGCGGGAGCAGCAGCAGGCTCGGGCGCCGCTGCGGGTGCCGCCGCCGTAGCACCTGCGGCACCTTCATCGAGAGTCCCCAAGACCGTGCCGACGGCGACGTCCGTGCCTTCGGCGACATTGATGGCGGTCAGCGCGCCGGCGGCCGGGGCGTTGACCTCCACGGAGACCTTGTCGGTTTCCAGTTCCACCAGCGGTTCGTCCTGGGCGACGGCATCGCCGACGGCCTTGAACCATTTCGCGACGGTCGCTTCGGTCACGGATTCCCCAAGAGTGGGAACGACAATATCGATGGCCATGATCTACCTCGGCTTCAGTGTTTCATTGTTCTCACGAATGGCTATTTTTTCTTCGCGGCGGTCTTCTTCCGCACCGTCGTCTTCACGGGCTTTTTGCGCGTCTGCTTCGGCAGGCTCAAGGCCTCATCGACCAATTGCGCCTGCTCTTTGTTATGCTTGGAAAGCAACCCGGTGGCTGGCGCCGCCGCGCCGGCCCGGCCCGCATAACTGAGATCGTCGTGGGAGCGGCCAAGACCGCGAAGCATCGCCTCCAAGGGCTCGCGAATATGGGTCCACGCCCCCATGTTGCGCGGTTCCTCCTGGCACCAGACGAAATCGATGGCATTGGTAAACCGGCTCAATTCATCGGTCAGCGCCAGATCGGGGAACGGGTAAAGTTGCTCGACACGCATCAAATAGACGTCCGTGATACCGCGCTTCTCGCGTTCTTCGTACAGGTCGTAATAGACCTTGCCGCTGCACAACACGATCCGCTTGATCTTGTCATCGGCGACGAGACTGCGTGTCGGGTCGTCGAAAGGATCCTGGCCGTCCCAAAGCACCCGGTGGAAGGTCGTGCCTTCGATCATCTGATCCAGATTGGAAACGCAACTCTTGTGCCGCAGCAAGGACTTCGGCGTCATCAAAATCAGCGGCTTGCGGAAATCGCGCAGCAATTGGCGGCGCAGCACATGGAAATAGTTGGCCGGCGTCGTGCAGTTGCAGACCTGCATGTTGTCTTCGGCGCAAAGCTGCAAATACCGCTCAAGCCGGGCCGAGGAATGTTCCGGCCCTTGACCTTCGTAACCATGCGGCAACAACATCACCAGGCCGCACATGCGCAGCCATTTGTGTTCGCCCGACGAGACGAATTGATCGATGACCACTTGCGCGCCGTTGGCGAAATCGCCGAACTGGGCTTCCCAGAGGACCAACATTTGCGGTTCCGCCAGACTGTAGCCGTATTCGAAACCCAGTACGCCGGCTTCCGAAAGATTGGAATCGATGACCTCATAGGGCGCTTGGCCGAAGCGTAGATTGTTCAAAGGCTCATAGCGATCGCCGTTCTCCTGATCGCGAAGCACGGAATGGCGCTGTGAAAACGTGCCGCGTCCGCAATCCTGGCCCGATAGCCGCACCGGATGGCCTTCCATCAACAGTGTGCCGAAGGCCAGCGCCTCGGCGGTCGCCCAATCGACGCCATCGCCGGTCTCGAACATCTTCGCCTTGGTTTCCAACTGCCGGACAATGCGCTTGTGGGTGTTGAAGTTGTCGGGCGTGCGGACCAGGCCGGTGCCGACCTCGCGCAGGCGCTCCAGTGACACGCCCGTGTCACCGCGCCGGGCGTCACCCGCCGCGACCGACATGCCGGACCAGGCGCCATCCAGCCAATCCGCTTCATTGGCCTTGTACCCGGACGCCGCCTCAAAAGCGTCATCCAATTCCTTGTCGAAATTGGCGACGTCACCTTCCACGTCTTCCGGCGTCATCACACCCTCGTGGATCATCTTCTTCTTGTGAATCTCCAGCGTCGTCGGGTGATCGGCGATCTTCTTGTACATCAAGGGCTGGGTGAACATCGGCTCGTCGCCCTCATTGTGGCCATGACGCCGATAGCAGATCATGTCGATGACCACGTCTTTCTTGAAGCGCTGGCGATATTCGGTGGCGATTCGGGCACAATGCACGACCGCTTCGACATCATCGGCGTTCACATGGAAGATGGGCGCCGCGACGATTTTCGCGACATCAGAACAATAGGGCGACGAACGCGAATACTTGGGCGCCGTGGTGAAGCCGATCTGGTTGTTGATGACGAGGTGAATGGTGCCGCCGGTCTGATATCCAGTCAGATCCGAGAGATCGAGGGCTTCGGGGACCAGGCCCTGGCCGGAAAACGCCGCGTCGCCATGCAGCAACAGCGCCATGACTTTTTCGCGTTCCGTGTCGTTGCGTTGCACCTGCTTGGCCCGGACCTTGCCAAGGCAGACCGTGTTGACCACTTCCAGGTGCGACGGATTGGCGGTCAAGGACAGATGTACCGTCTTGCCGTCGAAAATGCGGTCCGACGAAGACCCCAGGTGATATTTCACATCACCGGATCCGCCGACGTCCTCGGGCCTGGATGAGCCGCCCTGGAATTCATGGAAGATCGCCTGGTAGGGCTTGCCCATGACGTTGGCCAGAATGTTCAGCCGCCCGCGATGCGCCATGCCGAGCACAATTTCCTGGATACACAGCTGGCTGCCGCGTTTGAAAATCTGTTCCATGGCCGGCACGACACTTTCGCCGCCGTCCAGGCCGAACCGCTTGGTGCCGGTGAATTTCTTGTCCAGGTATTTTTCAAAACCTTCCGTTTCGATCAACCGGTTGAGGATCGCCCGCTGGCCCTGCTTGGTGAAGTTCGGCTTGTTGTGGGTGCGTTCAATGCGATGCTGTATCCAGGATTTCTCATCGGGGTCCTGGATATGCATGAACTCGACGCCGATCGACGAACAATAGGTCTCATGCAGGATTCTCATGATTTCGCGGACGGTCGCGGATTCCAGGCCAAGGGCGAAGTTGATGAATATCTCGCGATCCAAATCCTTGTCCTTGAAGCCATAGGTGGCCGGATCCAGTTCCGCGTTATCGGACGGTTCTTCCAATCCAAGGGGATCGAGGTCGGCCTTCAAATGGCCACGCACCCGATAGGCACGGATCAGCATCAGGGCGCGGATGGAATCAAGCGTCGCTTCGCGGACCTTCGACGAATCCATGCGCGCGCCGGCGGCTTGGGCCTGTTGCGCGACCTGGGGCTGTTGGTCCTTGGTCATCTGTTCGGAAAGGGTTTGCAGATCACCCTGATCCAGAATTCCGGCGTTTGACGGCGCCCACGACGCGCCGCGCATTTCCGTCGTCAGTTCCTTGGCCTCGTCGCCCAGGTCCGTGAAAAACTCCTGCCAGCGGTGATCCACGGAGTTCGGATCATCCATGAAACGTTCGTACATCTCGGCGATGTAAACGTGGTTGCCTGTAAACAGGAACGCAGTGGGGTCAAGTTCCGTCATCGCATGCTGCGCGCCCTTGGGCGCGCCTCCCTAGCTCAAAGTCGGTCTGGAGGTCGTTAGCCCTTCAACGCCTCCAGCATGGTTTCGCCCAAGCGGGCAGGACTGGCGGACACGTGAATACCCGCCGACTGCATGGCTTCGATTTTGGCTTCCGCGGTGCCCTTGCCGCCGGAAATAATGGCGCCGGCATGGCCCATGCGTTTGCCCGGGGGCGCCGTGACACCGGCAATGAAGCCGACGACCGGCTTCTTGGTGCCCGAATCCTTGATCAACTGGGCGCCGTCCTCTTCGGCCGAGCCGCCGATCTCACCGATCATGACGATGGATTCGGTCTCATCATCGGCGATGAACATTTCCAGGCAATCGACGAAGTTGGTACCGTTCACGGGATCACCGCCGATGCCGATGCAGGTGGTCTGGCCAAGGCCGACGGCCGTCGTCTGGTGCACGGCTTCGTAGGTCAGGGTGCCGGACCTGGACACGATGCCGACGGAGCCGCGTTTGTGAATATGCCCCGGCATGATGCCGATCTTGCATTCGTCGGGAGTGATGACGCCGGGACAGTTGGGGCCGATCAGCCGCGAGCCGGAATTGGCGAGAGCGCGTTTCGCGGTGACCATGTCCATCACGGGAATGCCTTCGGTGATGCAGACGATCAATTCAACCTCCGCGTCGATGGCTTCCAAGATGGCGTCCGCCGCGAACGGCGGCGGCACGTAAATGACCGTCGCATTGGCGCCGGTGGTATGGACCGCTTCGGCAACCGTGTCGAAGACCGGCAGATCCAGGTGCGTGGTACCGCCCTTGCCGGGTGTCACGCCGCCGACCATCTGGGTGCCGTAGGCGGCGGCCTGTTCGGAGTGGAAGGTGCCCTGCGCGCCGGTGAATCCCTGGCAGATGACCTTGGTGTTTTTATCGACGAGTACAGCCATGATCAGGCCCCCCTTACCGCGGCGACAACCTTCCGGGCGGCGTCGCCCAGGTCATCGGCCGATGTGATGGGCAGCCCTGAGTCCGCCATGATTTGTTTGCCTTGTTCGACGTTGGTGCCCTCCAGGCGGACCACCAGGGGCACGTCCAGGCTGACCTCCCTGGCCGCCGTGACGACGCCGTCGGCGATCACGTCGCAGCGCATGATGCCACCGAAAATATTGACCAAGATGCCCTTCACGTTGGGGTCGGACAGGATCAACTTGAAGGCCGCCGTCACCCGTTCCGCCGTGGCGCCGCCGCCGACGTCGAGGAAGTTGGCGGGCTCGGAACCTTCCAACTTGATGATGTCCATGGTCGCCATGGCCAGGCCGGCACCGTTGACCATGCAACCAATTTCGCCGTCCAGCTTGACGTAGTTGAGCTCGTGCTTGGCGG
>CAZQPC010000352.1:0-5424 GCA_964595005.1 uncultured Magnetovibrio sp. | reverse complement strand
GGGGGATCGAAGCGCGCTTACGCGGTGCCATCGGGCACCACGGTCACGCTTCGATGGTTGGCCATCCCGCGCCCCGCCGCAGACCACCTGATAACCCCTCCGGGGGATCGAAGCGCGCTTACGCGGTGCCATCGGGCACCACGGTCACGCTTCGATTTACTCGCGGCCGAGCTGCAGCCACTGATGGCGGTCGCGTGAGCGGATCACGACCTGCTTGATCTTCAGGTTTTCCGACCCGAAAGGAAGGATGTCCAGGGCCACCGTGGCACCGGCATCGCCTTGCGACCAGACCTTGCGGAAAAGATCGGCCAGACCGGAAACCCGCCGGCCCTTGACGCCGACGATGATGTCACCGGTCTTCAGGCCGGCTTGCGCGCCGGGACCGCCGCTGGCCAGCCGGTTGACATAGACCCGGCCTTCCGAAACGCCGGCATACACCCCGATCCACGGCCTGGGCGCATGTCCCGAACGGCCGGTGGCAATCAACTTCGCGAGGATCGGCTTCAAAAGATCGATGGGCACGAACATATTGCCGGCGGCCTCGCCGCCCGGCTCGAAAGCATCGCCGATGAACAACGAGCCAATTCCCTGCAATTTTCCGTGCAGATCAATGAGGGCGGCGCCGCCAAATTCGCGGTGCGGCGGGATGGTATAGATGGCATTGTCCAGGAGATATTCCCAATACCCCGCGTAGGGCCGGCGCGATGCCACCCGAACCGGCGTGACACCAGGCATGGAGCCCGTCGACAGGATCAACAAGGGCGTACCCTGTTTCAGGGCTGCTGACGCCCCCAATTCCACAGGCCGCAACCCGAGGTCCTTGCGGGATCGAACCAAACCGAAACCGGACCGGTGGTCGTAGGCGACAAAATCGGCGGCGGCTGATTTTCCGGCACGGGTCGCCACGCGGAGCGATTCCGATTCCATGATCAGATATCCGATGGTCAAAATCAGGCCCTTGTCATCAATCAGCACACCGCTGCCGACACGTTCCATGCCCAACGTCCGCGCCGTCCGCGCGCCGGCCTTGATCTTCGCCTCAATGTGGACGATGGAATTGGCGATTTCGCCGAAGGTTATTTCCGCTGCCGAAGATGCCGAGACCTGCGCGGTGAAGACGACGGCAAAGGCGGCTAGAAACTGCCTTGAGCATTTCATGATCGGATGATCCCCGGTTAACATGGCGCGTGCTCCGCTCGTGTTTCGGTCACGAAGTGTATCATGAGGATCTGATGTTCGGCACAGTTTCGGTTTCCTTTCACGGCGATGTTATCCCATGACGCGGCGAACCATCCTTCGATATCTGGGTCCCGGCGCCGCGCTCATGTTGATATTTCTGGGGGTCGCCCCGGCGCACGCGCTGACGTCTCAAGGGGGCCGTCATCTGGTCGTGGGGTTGGCGGGACCGGGTCTTGGTGATGACTTACGGTGAATTCGGCCGCCGGCCCGTGAAAATGCCAGCGGCGGCACGGACCACGGCACCGTCTTGATTTTCGCCGGATCTATGCCGCCGTGGCCCGCGATTGGTGGGGATTGAAGGCGGATTTCCTGAACGCCCGGGCCTTGCCGGTGATCATTTGAATTTTACCCGCCGGGGCCCCGTGTTATCCCCGGCGGACGTGCTATATAGAGGGCATGGATGATCCCTTTGAGCTGACCGATACGGATACGGTGTCCGCCGCCCCGGCACCACGGCCGCCGGCTGCCGTGGCGCATCTGGATCGCCTCAATGAAACCCAGCGCGAAGCGGTCGAAGCGGTCGATGGGCCGTTGTTGGTGCTGGCCGGTGCCGGCACCGGCAAGACCCGGGTGCTGACGACGCGCCTGGCCCACATTCTGATGCAGGGCAAGGCCCATCCCGGCCAAATGCTGGCCGTCACCTTCACCAACAAGGCAGCCCGGGAAATGCGCGAACGCGTTGCCGCCCTGGTGCACCGGCCCGTCGAAGGCTGGTGGGTCGGGACGTTCCATCACCTGGGGGCGCGCCTGTTGCGCTACCACGCCGAAGCCGTCGGCCTGACGCCGAACTTCAGCATTCTTGATCAGGACGATCAGGTGCGGTTGGTGAAGCAGTTCATGGACATTCATGAGATCGACGACAAACGCTTCCCGGCCCGATCCGTGGCCAACTATATCCAACGCTGGAAAGACCGCGGCCTGATGCCCGATACGGTCACCCTCAATGAGGGCGCCGACCTGGACGACGGCCGCATCCTGAACCTGTACGGCGACTATCAAGCGCGGTTGCAGCAGGTCAACGCGGCTGATTTCGGCGATCTGTTGTTGCTTTGCTTGCAGATGTTCCAAACCCAGCCCGACATCGTCGCCCGCTACCAAGAGCAGTTCCGCTATATCCTGGTCGATGAATACCAGGACACCAACGTCGCCCAATATCTGTGGCTGCGCCTGTTGGCCCAGGGCCACAAGAACATCTGCTGCGTTGGCGATGACGACCAGAGCATCTATTCATGGCGCGGCGCCGAGGTCGGTAACATCCTGCGTTTCGAACAGGACTTTCCCGGCGCCCGCATTGTCCGGTTGGAGCGCAATTACCGATCGACGCCGCATATTCTGGCCGCCGCCTCGGGCCTTATCGCCCACAATGAGGACCGCCTGGGGAAGACCTTGTGGACCGACGCAAACGACGGCGACGCGGTTCGGGTGCGCGGTGTCTGGGACGGCGAGGAAGAGGCCCGTGCCGTCGGTGAAGAGATCGAGGCCCAGCAAAGCCGCGGCCACAAGTTGAACGAGATCGCCGTGCTGGTGCGTGCCGGCTTCCAGACCCGTGAATTCGAGGAACGTCTGATCACCATCGGCGTGCCCTACCGGGTGATCGGCGGGCCCCGGTTCTACGAACGTCAGGAAATCCGCGACGCGGTCGCCTATCTTCGGGTCATCGCCCAGCCCGATGACGACCTGGCCTTTGAGCGTATCGTCAATCTGCCGAAGCGCGGCATTGGCCAAGCCACCTTGCAGCCCATCCACATGCTGGCCCGGGCCGAGCGCATGTCGTTGATGCGGGCCGTCAAGATGCTGATCGAAACCGATGAGATCAAGCCCCGGCCGCGCAAGACCTTGGCAGACCTTTTGGCCGACTTCGACCGTTGGCGGGGCCTTGCCCAGATGGTGCCGCATGCCGAGCTGGCGGGGACCGTGCTGGATGAATGCGGCTACACGGAGATGTGGAAGGCGTCGAAGGCCCCGGAGGCGCCGGGCCGGCTTGATAACCTGAAGGAACTTGTCGCCGCCCTGGAGGATTATGACTCACTCACCGCCTTCCTGGAGCATGTCAGCCTGGTCATGGAAAACGAGGATTCGATGATCGACGACAAGGTCAACATCATGACCCTGCATGGCGCCAAGGGGCTGGAATTCCGGACCGTGTTCCTGCCCGGCTGGGAAGAGGGATTGTTCCCCCACCAACGCGCCTTGGACGACGGCGGCACCGGTGGCCTGGAGGAAGAGCGCCGCCTCGCCTACGTCGGTCTGACCCGGGCCCGGGACCGGGCCATTGTATCCTTTGCCGCGAACCGCCGCATTTACGGCAACTGGCAAAGCGCCACGCCGTCGCGGTTTGTCGATGAATTGCCCGATGACCACATTGAAATGGAAAGCGCGCCGGGCCTTTACGAGGGCGGCGATCAGGGCTTCGGCGGCCTCAAGGACAACACCGCGTTCTTCGACGGTCCCGGCTGGCGGCCCCGGCGCCGCGGCCGCGCCGTGACGTTGACCGATTCCGACTGGCGGGCCCCCGAACGCCGGGTTCCCGACGGCGGCTTCAGCGAAGGTGAGCGCATCTTCCATCAGAAATTCGGCTACGGCCGCATCGTCACCATCGATGGCGAAAAACTGGAAATCGCCTTCGAGAAAGCCGGTACCAAGAAGGTCATGATGAGCTTCGTCGAGGCCGTATGACCGAAGGTTCGGGCAGATGACGGCACCTGTTTTCCTGTGGCGGGTGGAGACCAAGGTGCCGGCGGACGCCCGCCTCGCCGTGGAAGAGGCCCTGGAAGCCGGCTGCGTCGCGGTCGCGTCCTTCGAAGTCGAGGAAAGCCGGTGTTGGTCCGTGGAGGGATTCACGGACGCCGAACCGGACCGGGTGGGGTTTGAGAAGGACGTCGCCCGGGCGTTTCGGGCCTGTGGGTATGATGAGACACCGCACCTGAAATTCGATCTGGTGCCGCAGCGCGATTGGCTGGCCGAAAACCTGAACGCCTTTCCACCGGTGCAAATCGGCCGCTATTTCATTCACGGCAGCCAATATGAGACGCCGCCGCCGGCCGGCAGCCGGCCCATATGTCTCGATCCGGGCACGGCCTTCGGGTCCGGCGAACATGCGTCGACCGCCGGGTGTCTTGAGGTCTTGGACGGTCTGGCCAAGAAGTATCGGTTTCAGCGGCCGCTGGATATGGGCTGCGGATCGGGCATCCTGGCCATCGCCATGGCGAAAACCTGGCGCCGGCCCGTGGTGGCCAGCGACATCGACCCCGAATCGGCCCGGGTTACCCGCTTTAACGCCGTGCGCAACGGCGTCGCTCGGCTGGTCCGGCCGGTCTGCGGGCCGGGGTATCGCTCACCGTTGGTGGCCGGCGGTGGTCCCTATGACCTGATCGTCGCCAACATTCTGGCGCGGCCGTTGATCGCCATGGCCGGCGATCTGGCCCGGCACTTGCGCGCCGCCGGTGACGGCGGCGGGGTGGCGGTTTTGTCGGGTCTGGTGGCCCGCGACGGCAATTGGGTGGCGGCGGCGCAGCGGGCCCATGGCCTAACCCTGCGGCGACGGCTGGTGCGCCAGGGCTGGATGACTTTGGTGCTGTCGCGATAATGATTTAAGATCATCGTCGAGCGCCCCGAAACGGGAGACCCGCGTGCGCCTTTTGATGATCCTCAACGGTCTCGGCCTGCTGGCCGCCGCCGGCTACGCCGGCATGGTGCTGAGCCGCGCCTACACGCCTTGGTGGGCGCTGATCGGCGCCGGGGTGTTCTTCGCCGGCGTGTTCCAGCCGCTGTTCGCCGAATACATGGCCTTGGGCAGCGGCTTCAAGGAACTGGAAGGCGGCTATCTGGAATCGCGCCGCCGCGACCGCGGCATGGGCCCGGCCGTCGAAGTCCTGGGCCCCGACCAGCCGCCGGGCAGGGCCTTTGAACGCAAGGGCCTGAAAGGCCGGGGCGCGGTGATCCTGATGATCCTGGGGTGCGTTTTGTTGACGGTCGACGTGGCGGATTGGTGGAGCCAGCGCCCGCCGGCGCCGGCCAAGCCCGGCGTGATCAGTAATTTTTGACCTTACGACAACCGCCGCCGGCCCGTTATCGGCGCCGTAAAACCTGTCGCTGTGGGGCAATCGTTTCATCGACAAGGTATTTTCCGGGTAATACCAAATTGCATTA
Organism: uncultured Magnetovibrio sp.; assembly: GCA_964595005.1. GTDB lineage: Bacteria > Pseudomonadota > Alphaproteobacteria > Rhodospirillales > Casp-alpha2 > UBA3470. Next base: position 36 of record CAZQPC010000352.1, on the reverse strand, counting down.
ATAATGACCCATAGAGATCGTCCGTACAGCCCGCTG
>CAZQPC010000351.1:0-5428 GCA_964595005.1 uncultured Magnetovibrio sp. | reverse complement strand
AGCGCACGGCCTGGCCCCTGGCCGTGGCGTTTTTTGGCCCGGTCTGGGTGATGGCGGCCTGGTGCGAATGGCGCCAAGGCTTCCGGTCCTTCCGCCTGGACCGCATGTCGGACCTGAGCGTCCTGGACGAGAGCTTCGAGCCCGAGCCCGACCGGACCATCGAGGATTTCCTCAGCAGCGGCTGGGTCAAGCCGTGAGAGGACCGGATTGACCGCAACGACGAGATGTCCCGCGGGTATCGGCACAGACGCCGTCATCCTCGCCGTCATTCCCGCGAAGGCCGGAATCCGGCTAAGGAACCTCTGAGCGAGCGGCTCTGGATTCCCGCTGGAGCCTGCGCCCGCGAAAGCGGGTACGGGAATGACATGAAGGGGACGGACCGTCGGGTGAAACGTCAGTCCGTGGCGGCGCAATTCGGCGTATGCTAAAACGCCATCCATGAACGACACCGCGCTCGCCAACCACCTGACCATCAGCCCCGTCTCCGGCACCATCGGCGCGGAAATCTCCGGCGACGCCACCGTCGCCGCCATCCGCGCCGCCCTGTTGGACCACGGCGTGATCTTTTTCCACGGCCAGGACTTCGACACCGGCGCCCACAAGCGCCTGGCCCGGCGCTTCGGCGAGATTTTCGTGCATCCCAATTTCGACACCGGTGATCATGACCCGGAGGTCGTCACCATCGTCCGCGAGCCCGGCGACACCCATATCGTCGGCGAGGACTGGCATTCCGACACGGCGATGATGGCGGAACCGCCCATGGGCGCCATTCTGATGGCGCTGGACGTGCCGGCGTACGGCGGCGACACCCTGTTCGCCAGCCAGATCCATGCCTACGAGGCCCTGTCGGATGGCATGAAGACCCTGCTGGCGCCGCTCAAGGTGGTCAATTCCGACCGCCGGGTGGCCGGTCCGGCGACGCTGCGCAACGATAACCGGACGACGAAATCGCGCGCCGATGCGGACTGGCGCGAGACCGTCAACGCGCACCCGGTTGTCCGCACCCACCCGGAGACCGGCCGCAAAAGCCTCTATGTGGATCATTCCTATTCAATCCGTTTCGACGGCATGACGGAGGCTGAGAGCAAACCCCTGCTGGATTGGCTGATGGACTGGGGCCACCGGCCGGAATTCACCTGCCGGTTCCGCTGGCGCCGTGGCTCGGTGGCGTTCTGGGACAATCGCTGTTCAAAACATATCGCCGTTGATGACGCGCACCACGCCCGGCGGGTCATGCGGCGCATTCAGATTGCCGGCGACCGGCCGTCCTGAGCCCGCCTGCCAAGGCCAGACACGGGGTTGATTAAGTTGCGGGCGACTGGTCGATCTGACATTTTTCGGACATGCTTAGTGTCGTCATCCCGACCCTCAACGAAGCCGCGGCCGTCGGCGCGCGCCTGACGGAGATCGCCGCCGCCGATCTGGCCGCCGAGGTCATCGTCGCCGACGGCGGTTCCGAAGACGGGACCGCCGAGGTCGCGGCCAGGCCCGGTGTGCGGGTCATTACCGGGCCGCCCGGTCGGGGGGCGCAGTTGGCCGCAGGCGCCGGCGCATCGGCGGGCAGCTGGCTGTTGTTCCTGCACGCCGACACTCAGCCCGGGCCTGGATGGGCGACGGTGGTGAAACGGTTCATGGAGGACCCGGCCAACCGCTTCCGGGCCGGTTATTTCCGTTTCGCCCTGGACGATCCGGCGCCGGCGGCCCGGCGCCTGGAATGGATTGTCCATCAGCGCTGCCGGATGTTGAGCCTGCCTTACGGCGACCAGGGGCTGTTGATCAGCGCCGCCTATTACGAGCGCCTCGGCGGCTTTCCGGCGATCGCCTTGATGGAGGACGTGGCGCTTGTCCGCAAGATCCCGCGCCACCGCCTGAAGGAGCTGCCGACCGTCGCGATCACGTCCGCGGCGCGCTATCGGCGCGATGGCTATGTCCTGCGCCCGGCCCGCAACGTGCTTTGTCTGGGGCTGTATTTCCTGGGCTTTCCGCCGGCCTACATCGCGACGCTTTATAAGTGAGGCGGGCGTGAGGGGACGCCAACATTGTCATCTGGTGGTGATGGTCAAGGCGCCGCGTCTCGGCCGCGTCAAGACCCGCCTGGCGGCGGATATCGGCGGCGTCGCGGCCTGGAACTTTTACCGGCGGACCATGGCCCGGGTTTTACGACCCTTGGCCGGCGATGCGCGCTGGACCACCTGGCTGGCGGTGACGCCGGACAACTCGCTGCGTCAGGGCCGCCTGTGGCCGGTGGCGACGCCGCGCCTGACCCAGGGCGCGGGCGACCTGGGCGAGCGCATGGGCCGGGTCATGGCGGTCATGCCGGCCGGCCCCGTGGTCATCATCGGCGCCGATATTCCGGGCATCCGGGCGGCCCATATCAACCGGGCCTTCAAGGCGCTCGGCCGCGCCGACGCCGTGTTCGGGCCGGCGGCGGACGGCGGCTATTGGTTGGTTGGGCTGAAACGCCGGCCGGCGCTGAAGGAGATTTTCGCCGCCGTGCGCTGGTCATCCGAACATGCCCTGGCCGACACCAAGGCCAACCTGCCGGCGCACTGGCGGGTTGATCACCTAGAGGTCTTGACGGATGTCGATGATGGCGCCACCTATGCGGCGCACAAGTTGGGAGTTTCAGTTCCATGAGCGTTCGTGAACGCATCGGCGCCTTTGTCGAAGCGCCGCGCATCCAGAATTTCATCACCGCGCTGATCGTCTTCAACGCGATCACGCTGGGCCTGGAGACCTCGCCCGACGTGCGCGCCCGCATGGGCGAGATCCTGATGATCCTGGACCGCGTCGTGTTGAGCGTGTTCGTCACGGAAATCGCCGCCAAGCTGTTTGCCCAGCGCCGGGATTTCTTCCGCGACGGCTGGAACGTCTTCGATTTCATCGTCGTCGGCATCGCCCTGGTGCCCGCCGCCGGGCCGCTCTATATCCTCCGCGCGCTGCGCATCCTCAGGGTGCTGCGCCTGATCTCCGTGGTTCCGCAAATGCGCCGCGTCGTCCAGGCCTTGGTCATGGCGGTCCCCGGCATGCTCAGCATCGTCGCGCTGATCTCGCTGATCTTTTACGTCAGCGCCGTGCTGGCGACCAACCTGTACGGCGCCGATTTCCCGGAATGGTTCGGCACCATCGGGGCGTCCATGTATTCCCTGTTCCAGATCATGACCCTGGAAAGCTGGTCCATGGGCATTGTCCGGCCGGTGATGAAAATCTACCCCTACGCCTGGGTGTTTTTCGTGCCGTTCATATTGGTGACCAGTTTTGCCGTCATCAACCTGTTCATCGGCGTCATCGTCGACGCCATGCAGACGGTCCAGGCGGACCTGGTCGAAGAGGTGCACGCCGACGCCGGGCATATCGAGGAGAAACTGGACAACGTCGAGAAGGAGCTTGGGGAGTTGCGGCGGATGCTGCGCGAACGAAGCTAGCCGCCAAGGCATTCGCGGATAAACGCCATCACGGCGGTCGAATCCCACTCGGCGATGCCGGTGACCCGACCGACCTCGATCCCGTTCTTGTCGATCAGCACTGTCGTCGGCAGGCCGCGGCCCTTCAGGGCGCGCAGCAGCTTGCCGCCGTCGTCGACCAGAATATCCAGATCGTGGAGTTTGTTGATCTCGTAGAATTTCTTCACCAGGGGCACGCCCTTGCGGTCCTCGGAAACGGTCAGCACGTCGATGCCGTTCGCCGCCACCAGCGCCTTCAACCGGTCAAGCTGCGGCATCTCGCGGACGCACGGCGCGCACCAGGTGGCCCAGAAATTCAGCACCACGCCGCGGCCCTTGTAATCGCTCAGGCGGCGTTGCTTGCCGGCGCCGTCGGTGAACGGTGTATCGGCAACCGGCACGGCCTGTTCGGCCGGCTGAAAGTTGCCGAGCGTCGCGTGTTTCGCCTGGCAAGCCTGGGCGGAGGCTGGCGAACCGCTGATAAACCAGGTCGCGGCGGCGGCCGCCGCGGCCACGGCAAGAACGGCGAAAACCGCTATTTTTCCTGTACTTAGACGTCTATCGGGCATATACGAAGGCACTCCAAAAAGACCGGCCAATCAGGTCAGGACAGGACCATGACGGACGATAGGACAAAAATGCCGACAGAGGCCAGCGCCATTTGGGGCGGACGCTTCGCCGCCGGCCCGGATGCGGTCATGGAAGCCATCAACGCGTCGGTCGACTTCGATCAGCGGCTGCATGCCCAAGACATCGCGGCGTCGCAGGCGCACGCCCGCATGCTGGCCGACCGGGGCATTATCCCGGCGGACGACGCCGACGCGATTATCGACGGGCTGACCGCCATCGGGGCAGAGATCGACGCCGGCAGCTTCGCCTTCAGCCGGGCCCTGGAAGACATCCACATGAACGTCGAGGCGCGGCTGTCGGAACTGATCGGCGACGCCGCCGGGCGGCTGCACACGGCGCGCTCCAGGAACGATCAGGTGGCGACGGATTTTCGCCTCTGGGTGCGCGACGCCCTGGATCATCTGGACGGGGAAATGCGGGCCTTGCAGGCCGCCCTGATCGATCAGGCCGAGGCCCACGCCGCGTCGGTGATGCCCGGCTTCACGCATTTGCAGACGGCCCAACCGGTGACGCTCGGCCATCACCTGATGGCCTATGTGGAGATGATCGGCCGCGACCGGTCCAGGGCGGCCGATTGCCGCAAGCGGTTGAACGAAAGCCCCTTGGGCGCCGCGGCGCTGGCCGGCACCAGCTTTCCCATCGACCGCGACGCGACGGCCTCGGCGTTGGGCTTCGATGCGCCCATGGCAAACTCCATGGATGCCGTCTCGGACCGGGATTTTGCCCTGGAGTTCCTGGCCTTCGCCTCGATCCTGGCCGTCCATCTGTCACGCCTGGCCGAGGAATACGTGCTTTGGTGTTCGCAGCAGTTCGCCTACGCCAGATTGGGTGATTCATTTTCCACGGGCAGCTCCATCATGCCGCAAAAGCGCAACCCCGACGCCGCCGAATTGGTGCGCGGCAAGGCCGGCCGCGTGATCGGCGCGCTCAGCGGCTTGTTGATCGTCCTCAAGGGCCTGCCCATGACCTACGGCAAGGACATGCAGGAGGACAAGGAGCCCTGCTTCGAGGTCGCCGATACCCTGCACCTCAGCCTGGCGGCGATGACCGGCATGCTGGGCGACACCACCTTCGATGCGGATCGCATGGCCGCCGACGCGGGCAAGGGGTTTTCCACGGCCACGGATCTGGCTGACTGGCTGGTCCGCGTGATCGGCATGCCGTTCCGTCAGGCCCATCATGTGACCGGCGCCATCGTCAAGCTGGCCGAGGACAAGGGATGCGGTCTGGAAGACTTGCCGCTGGCTGATATGCAGGGCGTCGAAGCGGGCATCACCGATGAGCTGTTGGCGGTCCTGGGCGCCGACAATTCCGTCGCCAGCCGGGTCAGCCTGTGGGGCACGGCGCCCGAGAAC